>NZ_JAFBCO010000001.1:1936502-2259253 GCF_016907775.1 Pseudoglutamicibacter cumminsii
GTGACGACCTCGGCTGGTTTTAACCCACCATCGCTGGATCCAAGAAAACGGAAAGTAAGCACAGCCGCTAGTACACAGAGCGCGAGGGCAAGCGCACCGATCCCCCACCGTCCCAGCAGGGGCCGGCGAGGCGGTTCGTCAAGCCACGAATACTCCTCATCAGTGTTTTGCTGATTCAGGTCTTGCTGATTCAGAACTTCTGTGGCTAGTGGATCGCGGACTAGTGGATCGCAACTGTGTCGCGGGCTCATGCACCCAGGTTATGAACGCAGAGACGCAGGCCGGAGCCGCTGTGGATAGCGCGCTGGTTGCAGTCACATTGGGGACAACGGATTGGTCCCGCTGAAAGAGACCCTCAGTCTTCAGTCTTGCTGTGCATGGCTCTGTGGACGACCAGGCCTATCGCGCCTGGCCCACAATGAGCCGCAAGAACCGACGGTAGCGGTGAAATGGTGACGGGCCACGAGGTGTGCGGCTCGAGCGCATCGGCAACCTCGATCGCAGCTTCTTCGGCGGCGAAATGCTGAACAGCGACCTGAACGTCGCCCGGTTCGGCCTCGCTCACGTGCGCAATGCCCAGCTCAGCAATTCGCTGCAACGCGCGGTCGGTGTGCCGCACGCGCTCTAACACGCTGATGCTTCCGGAAGCATCGAACCGCAAGATGGGCCGGATGCTCAATAGATTGCCCAGAACCGAAGCGGTGTTCGTGACGCGGCCGCCCTTACGCAACGCGTCCAAGGAAGGGACGGTGAGCCAGATGTGTGAACCCATCGCATGCTGTGCTGCCTCGACAGGGTCACGCCCCGTCATCGCGGCATCGGCCGCGGAAACCACGGCTAGTGCCTGACCGAAACCCGCGCTGCAAGAATCGATCACCTCGACATCAACGGCACTCTGCTCAGCGGCAAGCCGAGCAGAGTCTGCCGTGTTTGACAGCTTCCCAGCCATCGTGATCACGATGATCCGTTCAGCACCGTTCTCTACCGCGTGATCATAAGCTTCGCGAAACTTTCCGGGTGCCGGGCGTGACGTCGAAACCGATTGACCCAACGCGAAGCCCATAGCAAGGGCTTGCTGCAAATCTGGGTCGCCGTCGTTATAGACCTGGCCACCAACGGTCACGTGCATCGGGACAACCGAGAGGTAGCCACGGTAGCTAGCAACCACCTCATCACTTAGGCCCGCCGCCGAGTCAGTGATGATCCAGGTACGCGGACGGCGGCCCGAATACGCACGAGCCAACGCGGCGATGCGGTGGCCCAGGCGTGGTTGCCCACGCCCCGGCTGCCGCTCCAATGAGGCGGGCAACCGGCGTGCGAGAGACGATAAACGGTCAGACATTAGACGACGATCGAAACCAGCTTAGGGGCGCGCACGATGACCTTGCGGATCTCTTGATCACCAATGAAACGCTGGACGTCCGAGTTGGCGAGCGCGCGTGCCTGCAGGTCCTCTTCGGTGATGTCTAGCGGAACTTCGAGCTTGCCGCGCACCTTGCCCTTGACCTGAACCACGGCGGTGATCGTCTCTTCCTTGAGGAGGGACTCATCAACCTCTGGGTACGGCACGCGAGCGAGTGGCTCGTCGTGGCCCAGCATGTGCCACATGTCCTCCGCCGTGTACGGAGCGACGAGGCTCAAGAGCAACGCGATAACCTCAGCGGCTTCACGCACGGCTGGGTCGGCCGCGCCGGCGCCGGAATCGATGACCTTACGGGTCGCGTTGGTCAGCTCCATCGCGTGTGCAACGACAACGTTGAACTTGCCGTTCTCGAGGTTCTCCAGGGATTCGGCGAGGTTCTTGTGCGTCACGGAACGCAGGTCCTGATCGCCGGATGCGAGGTCGGCGCCAGGCTCGCTCGCGACATCCTGGGCAACGCGCCACGCACGCGCCAGGAACTTGCCGGCGCCCGATGGGGAAACGTTAGCCCAGTCGACGTCGTCTTCAGGTGGCGACGCGAAGACCATGGTCAAACGGACCGCGTCCACACCGAACTCGTCGAGCTGTTCGCCCAGGTTCACGCCGTTACCGAGGGACTTGGACATCGCCTTGCCCTGGTTCAAGACCTGCCCCTGGTTGAGCAAAGCCTTGAATGGCTCGTTGAAGTCGAGGTAGCCGAAGCTCTGCAACGCCTTGGTGATGAAGCGCGAGTACAGCAGGTGAAGGATCGCGTGCTCAACGCCGCCAACGTACTGGTCGACCGGCAACCAGCGCTTGACCGCATCGGCATCAAAGGCGGCCTGATCGTTGTTCGGCGAAGCGAAGCGCAGGTAGTACCAGGACGAGTCGACGAACGTGTCCATCGTGTCGGTATCGCGCTGAGCGGCACCGCCGCATTCAGGGCACGCGACGTTGACCCATTCCTCAGCGCCGGCAAGTGGCGAACGACCCTTGAGGGCAAGCTGCTCGCCGCGGAGGTTCTCCGGCAGACGAACTGGAAGCTCGGTCTCTGGAACAGGGACCTCACCGCAGGCCTCACAGTGGATGATCGGGATCGGTGCACCCCAGAAGCGCTGACGCGAAACGAGCCAGTCACGCAGGCGGTAAGTGATGGCCTCGTGTCCCGTGCCGGCCTTCTCAACGATCTCGATGGCCTTGGCGATCGCGTCCTGTTTGCTCAGCCCATCGAGCGGGCCCGAGTTGATGAGGGTGCCGTCGCCAACGGTTGCTACACCGCTGACAGCCGGGTCTTCTTCGCCGGTGTCGACGACGGTGCGGATCGGTAGGTCGAACGCGCGGGCGAACTCGAGGTCGCGCTGATCGTGGGCTGGGACGGCCATGATCGCGCCGGTTCCGTAGTCGGCCAGTACGTAGTCGGATGCCCATACCGGAACGGATGCGCCCGAGACCGGGTTGGTCGCGTAGCGGCCCAGGAAGACGCCGGTCTTCTTACGGTCGGTGGACTGGCGTTCGATGTCGGATGCGGCCTTGACCGATTCGCGGTACTCCTCGAACGCGGCACGCTGTTCGTCGGTAACCAGTTGGTCTGCGAGTTCGGCGTCGACGGCGACGACCATAAAGGTCGAACCGTAGAGGGTGTCTGGGCGGGTTGTGAACACCTCGATGGTGTGCTCGTCCTTGCCGTCGGCCGCTTCGATCACGAAGTTGACGTTGGCGCCCTGGGAACGGCCGATCCAGTTGCGCTGCATTGCGAGCACGCGCTCAGGCCACTTCCCTTCCAGGGCTGGCATTTCGTCGAGCAGACGGTCTGCGAAGTCGGTGATCTTGAAGTACCACTGGTTCAGGGACTTCTTGGTCACAGGCGTCTTGCAACGCTCGCATGCGCCGTCGACGACCTGCTCGTTTGCGAGCACGGTCTGGTCTTTAGGGCACCAATTCACTGGCGAGTTCTTGCGGTAGGCAAGGCCGTGCTTGAACAGCTCGAGGAACAGCCACTGGGTCCAGCGGTAGTACTCAGGGTCGGAGGTGTGAAGGCGCGCGTTCCAGTCCGCGGAGATCGCGTAACGCTTGAAAGATTCCGCCTGGGTGTCGATGTTCTTGTAGGTCCACTCGGACGGATGCTGGTTGTTCTTGATCGCAGCGTTTTCCGCAGGCAGGCCGAAGGAGTCCCAGCCGATCGGGTGGAAAACGTCGTAGCCCTTGTGCAGCCAGTGGCGCGCTACGACGTCGCCGATTGCGAATGCCTCGGCGTGGCCCATGTGGAGGTCACCAGATGGGTACGGGAACATGTCGAGGACATACTTACGCTCGCGTGAGCCGTCGTCGATTGGGCCGAAAACGTTGTTTTCTTCCCAATAGCCTGCCCAGCGCTTCTCGATGGCATGCGCATCGTAAGTCGCGTTTTCGTGTGGCGTAGGAGCCTGAGCCAACTCGTATTCCTCTTCTGTGTGCGTCACTTTTTGCTTGTAAATTCCTCGCGGATGGCGCGAGAGTCAAGGCAGTTCCCTATTCTACGTCGCGAACAGGGCTCTGTATGTTTGGTGCACGTCACATGACGTGGTGGTTAGGTTCCGGAATCAGCTTGGACGTCCTCGTCGACCCAGTCGAAGCTGCGGTGCACGGCTTTACGCCAGATGCGTTTCTTGCGTTCAACTTTCTCCTTCTCCATCGAGCGGGTGAAGGTGCGTTCAAGTTGCCAGTTCTGTTCGATTTCTTCCAGCGAGCCCCATACGCCAACGGCGAGCCCGGCGGCATAGGCTGCCCCGAGCGCGGTGGTTTCGGTGACTGCTGGTCGTACAACGTCCACGCCGAGAAGGTCGGCTTGGAACTGCATGAGCACGTTGTTGGCGACCATCCCGCCGTCTACGCGTAGCTCGGTGAGCTGACCGTCGACGTCTTCCTCTGCCGCATCGAAAACGTCTGCGGTCTGGAATGCGGTTGCTTCCAGGACGGCGCGGGCGATGTGTTCGCGGGTCACGTAGCGGGTCAGCCCGGTCATGACTCCGCGGGCTTCGGGTTGCCACCACGGGGCGTAAAGTCCAGAGAAAGCCGGAACGATGTAGCAGCCGCCCGAGTCTTCAACTTGGCTTGCAAGCTCCTCGATTTTAGGGGCGTGGTCGAACATCTTGAGGTTGTCGCGTAGCCACTGAACGAGCGATCCGGCTACAGCGATTGAGCCTTCGAGCGCGTATACGGGTTCTTCACCGTCGAGCTGGTAAGCGACCGTCGTGAGTAGTCCTTTGGTGCTGCGCGCTGGCGTGGTTCCGGTGTTGTACATGACAAAGCACCCGGTTCCGTATGTGTTTTTGGCTTGGCCTGGTTTGAAGGCGGCTTGGCCGAAGAGTGCGGCTTGTTGGTCGCCCAGGATTCCCGCGATGGGCAGGTCTGCGCCCGGTTGGTTCTCGCTGATGTGGCCGATGTGGCCGGAGGAGCTCACGATGCGGGGCAACATGGAAGCTGGAATGTTGAAGTCAGCGAGGATGCTGGGTTCCCACTCTTGCTTGCGCAGGTTCATGAGCAGGGTTCGCGATGCGTTGGTTACGTCGGTGACGTGGAGCCCGCCGTTGGTTCCTCCGGTGAGGTTCCAGATGACCCAGGAGTCCATGGTTCCGGCGAGTAGTTCGCCCGCGTCGGCTCGCCGTTGAAGTTCTGGATCGCTGTCGAGGATCCAGCGGAGCTTGGTCGCCGAGAAGTAGGTTGCAAGCGGCAGGCCGGTGATCTCGCGGTAGCGGTCGAGTCCGCCGTCTTCTTCCATTTCGTCAACGATGCGCTGGGTGCGGGCGTCTTGCCACACGATGGCTGGGGCTACCGGCTCGCCAGTTGCCGCGTCCCAAACGACGACGGTTTCGCGCTGGTTGGTGATGCCGATCCCCTGCACAGCACTGGCTCGGTCTCCGAGAGTTTCGAGCAGTTCGGCCAGAACGGCGGTGACGTTGTCGCGGATTTCGCTTGCATCGTGTTCGACCCAGCCGGGGCGTGGGAAGTGTTGCTCATGTTCACGCTGGGCGACAGCTTGTTGCTGACCGTGCTCATCGAAGGCAATAGCCCGGGAGGATGTGGTTCCTTGATCGATCGCCACGATCAGTTTCTGCGTCATGGAGCCCTCGATGGTGTGCGTGGTTGGCGGATGAGTCTCACAGCATCGTAGCGAGCGTGCAGGCTGAGCGCGATGTCCGGCACGCTCAGCCGGGGATCGCATCCCTTATTGTCTTGCTGACAATAACTAGGTACAGTCGCTTCTATGCACCGGTGGGCCAACGTCACTGAACGCCAGAACCTCCAGCCAGAGCTGGCGGTCTCCGTCATCGTTTTCGGCTTCAGAAAAAGCCAACCAACCTCGCCTCTGCCCTACCGCATCGTGATTCCCCTCGTCGAACGAATCCGGGAACCTTTCCGTGGCCGTTACGCGCTTCCAGGCGGGCCGCTCCAGCCGGCTCTATCCCTCGATGAGTCTGCGGCGCTCACGTTCAAGAATGCGGCCGGCCTAAACGGTTATCAGCCGGAACAGATGCACACGTTCGGTGGCCTGCACCGCACTCCTGAGCAGAACGAACCCTCCCCCGGGCTCCGAGTCGTCACGGTCGCCTACTGGAGCCTGCTCCAGGTAACTGACCTCGATGCGGGGCAACAGGTCGCCGAGTCCGATCCCTATCTCAGTTGGTGGGACATCGATGACCTCCCGGATATGGCGTTCGACCACCGGCACATCATCGACCAAGCCCGTGAAACCCTGCGGAACGTGCAGCTGGAGGATCTTGCGCAGGCGAGCCTGCCGTCGAAATTCGTCCTCGCTGACCTGCGAGAGCTTGCCGAAACCATCCAAGGCCACCGCCTAGATCCCGGAAACTTTCAACGCACCATCAAAAACCATCCGCGCATCAAACCCACCGAAGAATTCCTCGAAGGAACTAAGCACCGGCCGCCGCGGCTTTACACCCTCGAAACAACGGAAGCGCCCGAAACAACGGAAGTGAACCATGACTGATCTGCCTATGCCAACTATCCGCCGCGATGTACTCACGCCAGACATGCTCGCCGCAAGCTCGTGCTCGACGGGGCTCGTGGCGGCTCCATGGACGATCGACCAACAGGGCCCGGCGTATGGTCCCGGCGCCTCCGAGTCCGACCAGATTCCGGTCAACGCGCCGGTTCAGGGCAGCATCCCAGAGGAGTACCGCAAAGCGAGCGGTGGTGAGTTGCACGAGCGGATCGCGAGCGCCAAGGCCACGCTGGGCGACCGCGTTGTGGTGCTTGGACACTTCTATCAGCGTGATGAGATCGTGCAGCACGCTGACTTCCTCGGCGACTCATTCCAGCTCGCGCGCGCGGCACTGACTAAGCAAGACGCCGAATACATCGTCTTCTGCGGCGTGCACTTCATGGCGGAAACCGCGGATATCCTCTCCAAGCCCGGGCAGGCTGTCGTGTTGCCAAACCTCGCGGCAGGATGCTCGATGGCGGACATGGCGGACGTCGCAGGCGTAGAGGATTGCTGGGAGCAGCTGACCGACGTTTTGGGTGATCTGAGCACGCCGGATGAGACCGGCAAAATGCAGGTGATGCCGATTACCTACATGAACTCCTCTGCTGCATTGAAGGCGTTCGTGGGCCGTCACGGTGGCGTGGTGTGTACGTCCTCGAACGCTGAGGTGGTGCTGGAGAAGGCTTTTGAGAAGGCGCACCGGGTCCTGTTCTTCCCTGATCAGCATTTGGGCCGCAACACGGGACGCGCGATGGGGATTGGGTTGGACCGGATGCCGATGTGGAAACCGAATCATTCGTTGGGTGGTTACGGCAATACGGCCGACTCGCTCCGGGATTCGAAGGTCATTCTGTGGCACGGTTTCTGCTCGGTGCATGAGCGGTTCACGGTCGAACAGGTTGAGGCGGCGCGTTCCGCGTTCCCGAACGTGCGGGTTATCGCTCACCCCGAATGCCCCATGGAAGTTATCGATGCCGCAGATGAAGCGGGTTCGACCGACTACATCCAGCGCGCGGTGAAGTCCGCGGAGCCGGGAATGGTTTTCGCAATCGGAACCGAAATCACGATGGTCAACCGGCTCGCACAGCAGCATCCGGAACACACCATTTTCTGCCTGGACCCGGTCGTGTGCCCGTGCTCGACGATGTACCGCATCCACCCGGCCTATCTCGCGTGGGTTTTGGAGGAGCTCGTCGCAGGCCGCGTTGTGAACCAGATTTCGGTTCCAGCGGATCAGGCACGCGACGCGAAGCTCGCTCTTGACCGCATGCTCGAAGCCGCTCCGCGTAAGTAATCGCGCAGAACTAAGCACAGGGAGTGAATCGCTTGGCTTTTAATGACGATGCTGTAGCTGGCTTGCCGGCGGATGCTCGCCAGATAGTCGCGGGGGCTTTGGAAGAGGACGCCCCGTACGGGGACATCACGTGTCGCACGTTCGTTGATGCGGACTCGGTGATCGACGCTGTGGTGCGGGCCCGAGAGGCCGGGGTCATGGCTGGCGGCGAGGTCTTCGCCGAGGTCATGCGCCAGGCCGCTGATCGTGTTGGAACGCTGGCCGGGCGCGGCCGCGAAACTAGCGTCATCCAGGTGCGCCAGCTTGTTGCTGGTGGTGAGACCTTCGATGCTGGCGATGTGCTGATCTCGGTTTCGGGGCCAGCGCACGCGGTTCTGCTCGGTGAACGCGTTGGCCTCAACCTTCTCCAGCGCATGTGTGCCATCGCTACCGTGACGCGCGCTTACGTTGACGCAGCGCAAGCGGGGCGGTCAAGCGGTGGTTTCGACGGCGTCGTGCGTGTTGCTGACACACGCAAGACCACCCCGGGGCTACGCTCGCTCGAACGGCTTGCGGTGCGCTGCGGTGGCGGATTCAACCATCGATGGGGCTTGTCGGACGCCGTGATGCTTAAGGACAACCACGTGAGCCTCTTGGGTGATGATGAGGAGCTGACCCGGAATCTGCTGCGGGGCAAGGAACGGCTGGGTCACACTACGCATTTCGAGGTCGAGGTGGATCATCCGGACCAGATCGAGCCTGTGCTCGCGGCGGGCGTGGACACCATCATGCTCGACAACTTCGATAATGATGCGCTCGCTGCGGGCGTCCGGCAGGTAGCTGGCCGCGCGTATGTAGAAGCGAGCGGGAACGTGAACTTAGAAACCATCGGGGCTATTGCGGCGACGGGCGTCGATGTGATCTCGGTCGGCGCTTTGACGCACGCGGTTTCGAACCTGGACCTCGGCCTGGATGCGGTGTTCGCGGATTCGGTCGGTGCTGACGCTGAATCGGATGGTGCCGGTGCTGTATCTGGATGAGGCGGCCTCGGCGCCGCAGTCCGCTGAGTCGTTGCGGCACCACATCGCGTGGCTTCAGCAAGGAATCGGCAACCCGGCGAGCGTCCACGCGGCCGGTGCTTCGATGCGGTCCGGCCTTGTTTCTGCCCGTTCGCTCATTGCGCGAGGTCTCAAGGTTGCGGAGAGCTCTGTCGTGTTTACTTCGGGAGGGACTGAGGCGAACGCGATGGCCGTCACGGGCCTCGCACGTGCCGCGCGTGACACCCAGCCGGAACGCACGCGAATCCTCGTTTCAGCCATCGAGCATTCCTCGGTCCTGACCCCGGCCCGGGATGTGGCCGTGCGTGAAGGTTTCTCTCTCGAGGAGATCCCGGTGAACTTCCGCGGGCTGCTCGACGTTGACGCTCTGGCCGCGATGCTCGATGAGCGGGTCGCGTTAGTCGCCGTTATGGCTGTCAATAACGAGGTCGGCAGCGTGCAACCGATCGAGGCCGTGGCCCGGCTCGCGCGTGATACTGGTGCCGCTGTGGTGTGCGATGCTGTCGCGGCTCCGGTGCCGCTCATGCCGGGGCTGGTGGCTCACTGTGACGCTTTGACGTTTGCGGGTCATAAGTTCGGTGGGCCTACGGGAACTGGCGCGTTGGTTCTGGCCGGGAACGTTACGAATGCGCGCGGATTCGTACCGATGCTGCCGGGTTCGCAAGAGAACGGATTGCGGGCAGGAACGCCGAACGTTCCCGGCCTGATGGGTATGGCGGCTGCGTTCTCTGAGAAGCTCACGGCTGGTCCGGCGGAAGGAGAAACCCCTGCCGAACAACTTAAACGCGTTGTCCGTGAGCACGCCGGTGACGAGGTTGTGGTGCTCGGCCCTGATACGCCTCAGGACAGCTCCCCCAGCATCGCAATGTTTCTTTTCCCGCGCGTCAACGGTGAGGCGATGCTGATTGAACTCGAACACCGCGGCGTCGTGTGCTCGAGCGGCTCGGCGTGCCACGCGGGATCAACCGAACCATCGCGCGTTCTCACTGCCATGGGGATCGGCGCGGCGCAGGCACGAACGTCCGTGCGCATGAGCATCGGCCGTCGACTCAGCCAGGAAGAGGAAGCGACCCTAGGTACCGCAGTTGCGGAGTCTCTCGCATCGCTTGTGCCTATGCCTGGCTAGCCTTCAGCAGCTCATCGATTTCAGGAGCGCTTCGACCTCGCTGACCACCGCATCGTTCGCTTCTCCGTTGAAGCGCAGGTTGGTGCGTCGCCGCAGGATGTCTTCGGCGCTCGTGGCGTGTTCGCGCTGAGCCATCCACGCGACCTCTCCCCTGAGGAGCCCACGCGCGTGGGTCAACGGTTGCGTCGCATCGGGATCCGCCCCTGTGCCGATGAGCTCCGCGATGAACTCTGCCACCTCGTTCGCGTAGGAACCGTAGCGTTCAACCAGCGCTGGTGCGTACTCGCCCACGACCTTCTCGCAATCCTCGGTGGGATCGTATCGGCGGATCATTCCTTTGACGTCCCTGCCGCGGGTTGTTTTCGTGCGCTCGCGGTCAAGGTGATCGAGGACGTGGTCGCTCAGTTGCTCCCCGACCGCGCGGAACGTCGTGAACTTCCCGCCCACAAGGCACATGAGCGGGATTCCGCCGCGGGTTGAGCCGGAGGCATGGTTCAGGTGCACGATGTGGTGGTCGCGTGTGATCGCGCCGGTTGCGTTGGCGTTGGATCGCGGCAAAGGCCGCACGCCGGCGAACGTGTGCACGACGTGTTCCCTCGTGATCGGGATGTTCGGGAACATGTCTTGCACCAGATCGAGCAAGTAGTCGTATTCCTCGTCCGAGCACTCGGGTACTTCCCCAGCCTGGGCCGGTAGGTCCGTCGTGCCGACGAGCACGCGGTCCGCGAGCGGGCAGATCAGCACAATCCGGCCGTCTTTATGTTCGAAGAGAATCTCGCCGCCGCGGCACGCCTCAAGCAGTGCCGGATGGTTGAGCACGAGGTGCGCACCCTTGGTGCCGCCCATGAAATTCGTTTCGTGACCGAGCGCGCGGTTGGTGAGGTCAACCCAGTTGCCGGACGTGTTGATGATGATGCGGGGCTTGACCTCGATGTCGCGTCCAGTGAGCTGATCGGTCAGCGTTACAGCGCCAGACGTACCCGTGCCGGACTCGTGACCAGTCACCCCAAGCTGGTTCGCAACGCGGGCCCCGTAATCCTCGGCCTCGCTCAACAGATCGATGATGAGGCGCTCAGGGCTTTCTACCTGGGCGTCCTGATACTGAGCGACGTAACGCGTGTCGGGCCGCAGTTCCGGGAATGCGCGCCGCACGGCCTTGCGACCCATCAGGAACGAGTGGCGCTTGAGGCCGGCGGCTTTCCTCGTCGCCCTCGAATACGCGTCGTAGAGCATAAGCCCAGCTTTGATCATGAGGGCACCGCGCTCGGCCGGAGCACCTTGGTAATCCTTGATGAGGAAGCGCAGCGGAGCGTTCATGATGCCCGTGAAAGTTGTCCGCAGCGGCACGAAGGTTGGTAGCGGGCGCACACGGTGAGCGGCATGGTGAAGCAGGCGGTTGCGTTCCTGCACCGACTCTTTGACCAGCCGGAACTCGCCGTACTCGAGGTAGCGGATTCCGCCGTGGATCATGTGGCTGGATGCCCCGCTCGCACCGTAAGCGAAGTCGTTGGCTTCAGCGAGCACAACGTCAACGCCTTGAAGCGCTAGCTCACGAGCCGTTGCGGCTCCGTTGATTCCGCCGCCGATAATCAAGACATCGGTTTCTGGCCGCTCAGCGATCCGGGTGATCGATTCGCGAATGATCGATTCGCGAACCGCCGGAGCGCCATCAGCTGTCTTCTTGTCTGAACGCATACCGACCATCTTGCCGGTGTGAACTTCAAGTAACAAGCACGACCCGGCATAAAACCGCGATTACGCCTGCTTGTCACCTAAGGTTAAAGCGTGAGTAAGGACAGCATCGCGAAGCACCCGTATCCGGCCTCAATCCCGCTTGCCGAGCGGCCGCTCGACGATGACCGGGACTCGCTGTACTTCGATCTCAACGTCCATGGATCGCGGATGCGCACGTGGGTCTACCCTGCCGTGAAAGCCACCTCCAGCACCCGAACGTTCCTCGCGATCCACGGTTTCCGCGGAGACCACCACGGCTTGCGTCGCGTGATCAACGCGATGCCAGAACACACGTGGGTCGTGCCTGATCTCCCCGGCTACGGCGTCTCCACGCCGTTCGGCAGCAGCCATGTTCACGACGACAGCCAAGCTCGACACACGGCGCACGGCTTCCATGCGGTGATCGATGCGCTCATCGACGTCCTCGAACTCAGCCCTGACACCGTTCTGCTCGGGCACTCGTTCGGTTCCGTCGTGACATCGACGTACATGGCGGCCAAGCCTGGACGTTTTGCGCGCCTCATTCTTGTCAACCCGATCTCCGAGCCGCCACTCGCCGGCCGCCACATCGTGCTGACCCAAGCCACTCGCCTGCTCTACGAGCTCGGAACCCGCGTTCCAGCCCGTTGGCGCACCGCGGTCCTCAGCTCGCCAGCGCTCGTCGACGGCGCAACCATCACCATGACTACAAGCAAAGACCGCGCAACGCGCGACTACATCCGCCACCAGCATCGGGCATATATGAGCGGCTTCGCAAGCCCGGAAGTGCTGCTGGAAACCTATGAGTCCTCGGTTCGTACCACGGTGCTCGATGCGGCGGCAGATGTCGATGCGCCCACGCTACTGATTGCAGGGGCTGGAGATCCGCTGGGCACAGTCGCAAGCCAGACCGCGCTTGAAGCGCTCTTCCCGAACGCCCGGCTGGTCATGATCCCTCGCGTCGGGCATTTGATCCACTACGAGACGCCACAAACTGCGGCGCAGGCAATGAGGGATTGGCTGTCAGGCTCGCCTACAGCTCGCTAGGGTCATCCACACGAACCATGACCTTGGGGTCACGCCGGAGCGACCCCAAAACCTTACGCCTCCGCAGAGCGTGGGTCACCTTGGGTCCGGATGCGTAATCGAAGAAGAGAAGCCAACGTTGCTCGGCATCATCCGATCCGTCGGCAACGGGCGTCGGCCCGACGGCCCGGACCCCATCGACTGCCTGCATATCGGAACAGAACTGATTGACCACTTCGCGCGGACCCGTCAGCGAGGCCGAACGAACAGCGGGAGGCAAACCCACTTCCGAACGCTCAGCGAGCTCCTGCGCAGCCAGTCCAGACGGATCCCAGCGCACCAAAGCCCTACCTTGAGGCGACGGATGCCCCGTGAGGACTACCTCACCACCGTCCTGACGACCACGCACCAAGGCCGCGGCAGCAAACCAACGGTGAGCCACGTTCTCCCCCGAACGCAAACCACTGGAAGCCAGCATCGCATCCGCGTCCAGAAGCAACGCGGCCGCATAACCGCCGTCTACGAGCGGCTCAGCGCCCGGCGTCGCAATCACCAACTGAGGTTTAGCGTCTACGTGGTGCACCGCATCGGCCCCTGTTGCGCGAACCAACGGAACACCAGGGAACGCGCGGCCGAACTCCTCGACTGTGCGCTGGGCGCCCACGTGGCCCGCACGCAACTGACGCCCGTCGCACTCAGCACACGAAAAGGCGCGCTCGATCGTCCCGCACCAGCCGCATGTTGGAGCGGGATCATGCGACCCCAAGAACTGCAGAGGACCCTGGCACTGCCGGCACCTCGCCGGCATACGGCAACGTTGACACCGCAACAACGGGATGAACCCTGTGCGGGCGACCTGAACCAAGACCGGTCCCGATTCGAGAGCCTTGCGGGCTACCTCGAAAGCCAAACGCGGAAGCCGAACCGAATGGAAAATAGGGTCTCGCTCGGACTCGTAGCTATCCGATGTTGCCCTGACCCACGGGGTGCAATCCCGCAGGAGCGAACGTTCAGCCGCAAGCTCTCGGGCCCACCCGGTTTCGACCAGACGTTGAGCCTCAGAACTGCGTGCAAAGGACGCGAAAATAGCAGCACACCCTGACTCTTGCGCGCGCAACAGCAGAACCTCGCGGGCGTGATGATACGGAGCGCGTTGCTCAACGTGCGAATCATCGTGGTCGTCCCACATCGCGACCAGGCCGAGGCCCCACACAGGTGCGAACGCCGCCGAACGCGTTCCTGCAACAATTCGGCGTTGTCCCGTCACTACCTCAAGAAACGAGCGATACCGAGGGCTCGGGCCATCATCAGCGGAAAGACGCGCATAAGCATGCTGGCCCACAACCGCATCGAGCGCTTTGGACAACGTATCTAGATCGCGTGCATCCGGAACTACGAGGACGCTTCCCCGCCCCGAAGCCAGCGTTGCCGCCGCAGCTGTTGCCAAGCGGACGGCCCACCCCTCAAGCCGATGTTGGGCGTCACCGGGTGAGCCCAGATCGCGAGACACCGCTTGCGCAACTACATCACCCGGTGTGACAGTAACGACCGCGCGCGGAGATTCCCCAGCCGTCAAGGCTGAGGTGAGCCATGCATCGGGATCCTCAGGCGCCCACGATACCGCCCACGCTTGAGTCTTCGGGTCCACAACGGGCAACGCCACCGGCCCCGGCCACGGCTCCTTCTCGATCCGGGCAACCCTCGGAGCCACAGCCGACTTCACGACGTCAGCAAGCGTACCTGCATAACGTTCAGCAACCGCCTCCGACAGCCGCAAAACCGCAGCCGACAGAACAGGCAACGGCGAGTAGACCGTCATGAGCGGACGCGGCGTCACCTCGGGATCACAGTCGGCGGCCCGCTCAACGATGTACCCGTTGACCCGCCGCCCACCGAAGACGACACGCACGCGGGCGCCAGGAACCGCATCGGAATCCTGATTCTTCAAGACCGCGTAATCGAAGAGTCGATCGAGATGCGGAACCGGGGTATCGACCAAAACCCGGGCGTAAGGAAGCTGATCAGCGTACTCATCAGCGCCGATCCGAGGCGTTTTCGACGCTCGCTTAGCCGGCTGGGCGTCCTTGACACCAGGCGAAAAACCAAACTGGGAGGCGTCGAACAAAACGCCATCAGGCGAATCAGTCAACATGCCTCCCAGCTCAGAGAATCCAGTTCAGTTCATCACAGGTTGAAGTAGGACTTGAGTGCGTCGACGCGGTCCAGGTTCTCCCACGTGAAATCAGGGTCAGGCCGGCCGAAGTGGCCGTGCGCTGCAGTCTTGCGGTAGATCGGACGCTTGAGGTTGAGATCCTCGATGATGCCGAGCGGACGCAGATCGAAGACCTCACGAATCGCCGAGGCGATCTTGACCGGATCCTCCTGCGAGGTGCCGAACGTCTCAACGTACAGACCCACCGGAGCTGCCTGACCAATGGCGTAAGCGACCTGGATTTCAGCGCGGTCAGCCAAACCAGCTGCCACAACGTTCTTCGCAACCCAGCGGGCAGCATACGCAGCCGAGCGGTCAACCTTCGAAGGGTCCTTACCCGAGAACGCGCCACCGCCGTGGCGGGCAAAACCACCGTAGGTATCAACGATGATCTTGCGGCCAGTCAGACCAGCGTCACCGACCGGGCCACCAATAATGAACTTGCCCGAAGGGTTCAGCAGGATCTCCGACTCGGATGAATCCAGCTCCTCGGTAGCCAATACAGGCTTGACGACGTAGTCATGCAGATCGGACTGAACCGATACGAGGTCGTAGTCCTCTGCGTGCTGGCTCGAAACCACAACCGACTCGATCGAAACCGGCTTGTCACCGTCATAACCGATCGTGACCTGCGTCTTGCCGTCAGGCCGCAAGCCCGGCAGTACGCCGTCACGGCGCACACGCGTCAACTGCTGCGAGAGACGGTGCGCCAAGTGGATCGGGGTCGGCATGAACGAATCGTTCTCGTTGGTCGCGTAACCGAACATGATGCCCTGGTCGCCGGCACCCTGGATATCACGTGGATCCTTAGCCTTGCCGAGACGCTGTTCAAGCGAAGAGAACACGCCAGAAGAAATCTCCTGGGACTGCTGACCGATCGAGATATTGACGCCGCATCGAGCACCGTCGAAACCGTTGGCGGACGAGTCGTAGCCCAAATCAAGGATGGTCTCGCGAACGATCTCCGGGATCTCAACGTACGCGTCCGTCGTGACTTCACCCGCAACCTGAACCAGGCCCGTCGTCGTCAACGTTTCAACAGCCACGCGGGACTCAGGGTCCTTGGCCAGAAGAGCGTCCAAGATCGCGTCAGAAATCTGGTCGCAGATTTTATCCGGGTGCCCCTCGGTCACAGACTCCGAAGTGAAAAGGCGTAGGTGATCAGAAGTAAACATCATTATTTTTCGATTCTATAGAGCTTGGACGGTGCAGCTTATGCTTCAGTGACGAATCATTGATGAAACCTGGCAGCAATCGCATCCACAACAAAATCAGCGACTTCGCGTTTAGAGCCGGAGAACTCACCGGCATCAGATCCGTCAGCAGCCAAAACAGCGACGGTGTTATCAGGCGTACCGAAACCTCGAGTCTCGGACACCTCGTTCACAACAAGCAGGTCGGCGCCCTTGCGCTCGAGCTTGGCACGACCGTATTCGAGAACACTGCCGTTCTTATCGCCGGTCTCTGCTGCAAAACCAACGATGATGCGAGGCAGAAGACCTTGCTCGGTCGCAGCGCTGCTCTCGTCGTTACGTTGAGCACGAGCACGCCGATCTTCTACCAGACCCTTCAAAATATCTGGGTTACGGACCAACTCGATCACAGGCGCCGAATCATCGGCTGGGTTCTTCTTGATCTTGCTGTCCACGTATTCTTTCGGCCGGAAATCGGCAACAGCGGCGGCCATGACAACCACATCAGCTTCTGCGGCCGCATCGCGCATAACCCGCTCCAGATCATAGGCCGTCGTCACAGCAGTGACCTCTACGCCATCGGGAGCTGGAACTTCGATGTTGGCGGCCACGAGTTCAACCTCAGCCCCCGCGTCACGCAATGCCTCAGCCAGAGCCACACCCTGGCGTCCGGATGAGCGGTTACCCAAGAAACGTACGGGATCCAAAGGCTCGCGAGTACCGCCAGCGCTGACGACAGCACGCACACCAGCAAGCGGCACCGGCCGGTCGATGAGCGCGAGGGCTTCGCGGGCAATGACCGAAATCTCTTCGAGCCGGCCAGGCCCGGTGTCCTTGCCCGTGAGGCGACCAACAGCCGGGTCTGGTACATGGACACCGCGGCTCCGCAAGGTTGCGACATTCGCTTGAGTGGCGGCGTTCTGCCACATCTCGGTATGCATTGCCGGCGCCATATACACGGGCGCGGTTGCTGTGAGGATCGTAGCGGTCAGCAAATCATCAGCACGGCCAGTAGCGACACGAGCCAACAGATCCGCGGTGGCTGGAGCCACGACCACGAGGTCAGCTTCCTGGCCAAGTCGAACATGATTGACGCTGTCGACAGCTTCGAACACGGAGGTACGCACAGGATTGTGGGATAGCGCCTCCCACGTTGCGGCACCAACAAAATTCAGCGTTGACTTCGTCGGGATCACGTCAACGTGATGTCCAGCCTCAGTGAATTCGCGCACCAAGCCAGGGACCTTATACGCAGCGATACCGCCGCCAACTCCGACGACAATCCGAGCCATCCGAAACCCCTACCTCGCTCAACCGTCCCTCAATCCGCGAACAGCGCGAACTGTCCAATGCGGCACCGTGCTCATTCGAAGACCGTGCTCATTCGAAGCTCATTCGAAACACCGCATCTATTTAAACACGCGAAGACGTATGTAGGTTCATAAACGTTAACGGACCCCATGTACCAGGACCGCAGAACCCACATACGTCCGCGAAAACGTTACGTGGTACCTACGTAACCGAGTCTACTCAGCAGCAGGCTTACTCAGCAGCAGGCTTGGACTCTTTGAGAGGCTTCACTTCGAGAAGGCCTTCGTTGTATTCGCGCAGAGCGATCGAAAGCGGCTTCTCGTTTGGCTGGGTGTCAACGAGCGGACCAACGTATTCGAACAGTCCCTCGTGCAGCTGCGAATAGTAGGCGTTGATCTGACGTGCACGCTTGGCTGCGTTGATGACCAGCGCGTACTTCGAGTCAACGTGGGTCAGCAGTTCATCGATCGATGGATCGGTGATACCTGGCAGTTCTTCAGACACAAAGTCTCCTTGGCATTGGTATTGACACGGATCTGTCAATGGCACCATGAGGTGCAAACTATAAGTTTACAACGTCGAAGCCACAGTCGTGACCATCACGGCCGTGAACCTCTCAGTGGGTCGGATCGATACCCATGATCCGCACGAGCTCGGCGGCCGCACGCTCAACTTCGTCGTTGACGATGGTGTGATCGAATTCCGATTCAGCTGCGAGTTCCTTTTTCGCGGTCTCAAGTCGGCGAGCTTGTTCTTCTTCGCTCTCAGTCCCGCGGCCAATCAGCCGGGCAACCAGTTCATCCCACGACGGTGGGGCGAGGAACACGAAGCGTGCTTCGGGCAGGGTTTCGCGGATCTGGCGTGCACCCTGCAGATCGATCTCCAGCAGAACGTGCTTGCCGTCAGCAACCGCTGCATCGACTGAAGCGCGCGGGGTTCCGTACGTGTTCTGGCCGTGAACGACCGCGTACTCCAGCATTTCCCCGGCATCGATCATGCGGCGGAACTCGTCAGGTGAAACGAACTGATAATGCACGCCGTCGACCTCGCCTGGGCGTGGATCGCGGGTCGTCGCCGACACTGAAAGCCACACTTCTGGATAGTTCTCCCGGATGAACGTCGAGACGGTACCTTTGCCGACCGCCGTCGGGCCAGCCAGCACCGTGACCCGTGCTGGGTTGGGTTTGGTTTCAGGCTGTGCCATAGGTTTTCCTCCATTATCCCGGAAATCTGGAGGCCGATGCGGCCGAGTTCATTCTAGCTATTGACTGAAGCGCTATTGACTGAAGCGAGGTCTTCCTGAGCGGCTTCGATTGCGGCTTCCATCGCGTGTGGCTTCGCAAGTGAACGCGATGCTGGAACGACCACTTGATCCCAGACGTCACCGAACGTTTCGGCGAGGTCCGATGCGGTCGCCCCTTGCGCTCCGTAGCCCGGCGTCAACAGTGGTGGCTTGCCTGCGGCCAGGTCGATGCCGAGCTTACGTGCCGCATCGCCGGTCGTCGCGCCGACGACGAGGCCGACGTCACCTAGTGCGGCGGTGACGGCCGCATCAGGCGCGCTGCTAGCGTGGTGAGCCGACATGCGTTGGTTGACCTCGGCTACATCGGTGACTACACGCAGTGCCGCGGAGTCATCGCCGCCTGCGTGCTGAACACGTGCACCCTCAGGGTTGGAGGTCAACCCGAGAACGAAGACTCCACCGCCGAATTCCGTCGCGGTATCAAAAACCGGGCCGAGCGCCCCTACCCCGAGGTACGGCGATACGGTGACGGCATCCGCAGCGAGCGGCGAGGACGGATCCAGCCAAGCCTGGGCGTAGCCGGCCATCGTGGACCCGATGTCTCCACGCTTCGCATCCGCCAGAACAAGGATTCCCTGTTCTGTGGCCGCGGCCTGGACCTTCTCGAGCGCAGCTAGCCCTGCGGAGCCGAAACGCTCGAACAGCGCGACCTGCGGCTTGATGATGCCGGCGCGGCCGGCCGCGGCTTTCACCGCGGCCAAGCCGAACTCGAGCGCACCTTCAGCTGACTCTGCAAGCCCCCAGTCCTTGAGGATCGAAGCGTGCGGGTCGATGCCCACGCACAACTTGCCGTAGCGTTCCATTGCCTGGGCAAGCCGTGACCCGAAGGGCTGAACCGAATCCGTGGCCATGCTTAGCCCTCTTCTCCAGCGCGGATCGCTGCGAGCCGTTCAGCGTGTTCCTGGAGGCTTGCAACCTCCCATGGGTAGGTGCGCTGAGCCTCGATCGCCATGACGGCGGAGCTGAACTCAGCGACCGTCGTGATGATCGGGGTGCCCACCGACGTCGCTGCTGCGCGGATCTCGTAGCCGTCGGAACGCGAATCCCCACCGCCGGACGGCGTGTTCATGATCATCGCGATCTCACCGTCGGTTACAAGGTCAACGATCGAGCGTTCATCGCCGGCTTCGTGAACCTTGTTGACCACGGTCGCCTTGATGTCGTTGCGGCGCAGAACGTCTGCCGTACCGCCGGTGGAAACGATTTCGAAGCCGAGGTCCGCCAGCAGTTTGACTGGCATGACGACCGAACGCTTATCGCGGTTCGCAACCGATACGAAGACCTTGCCTTCGGTCGGCAACGGGTTGTTCGCGGCAGCCTGGGACTTAGCGAAGGCCGTATCGAAGTGCTTATCGATACCCATGACTTCACCGGTCGAACGCATCTCGGGGCCGAGCAGCGAGTCCACGGCGCGGCCGTCTTCGGTGCGGAAGCGAGCAAATGGAAGAACGGCTTCCTTGACCGCGATGGCCGAACCCATTGGCAAGCATGCGCCGTCGCCTTCCGCTGGAAGGATTCCGCCGCGCATCGACGCGATGGTTGCGCCAACACCGATGAGTGCCGCTGCCTTGGCAAGCTCAACACCGGTCGCCTTGGAGACGAACGGAACCGTGCGGGATGCACGCGGGTTCGCTTCGATGACGTAGAGGACATCGGATGCGAGCGCAAACTGGATGTTGATGAGGCCGCGCACGCCGACGCCTTCTGCGATGGCGCGGGTTGCCGCCGAAACGCGGTCGAGGGTTTCCTGCGAGAGCGTGGTCGGTGGCAGCGTGCACGCGGAGTCGCCAGAGTGGATACCGGCTTCCTCGATGTGCTCCATAACGCCACCGATGAACAGGTCGCTGCCGTCGAACAGCGCGTCCACGTCGATCTCGATCGCGTCTTCGAGGAAGCGATCCACGAGCATCGGGTGGTCTGCGGTGATCTCGGTAGCGTTCTCTACGTAGGTTGCGAGCTGGGCTTCGTCGTAGACGATCTCCATGCCGCGGCCGCCCAGAACGTAGGACGGGCGCACCAGAACCGGGTAGCCGATTTCGTCCGCAATCTTCTTGGCCTGCTCGAAAGACACGGCGGTGCCGTTCTTCGGTGCGGTGAGACCCGCGCGGTCCAGAACGCGCTGGAACTCGCCACGGTGCTCGGCGAGATCGATTGCGGTTGGGCTCGTGCCGAGGATCGGAACGCCTGCGGACTCGAGCTCGGCTGCGAGCTTAAGCGGGGTCTGACCGCCGAGTTGGACGTAGACACCCAGCACGCCGCCGGTCGCCTGCTCAGCGTGGATGATCTCGAGGACATCCTCGAGCGTGAGCGGCTCGAAATAGAGGCGGTTGGACACGTCGTAGTCGGTCGAGACGGTCTCTGGGTTGCAGTTGATCATGACCGTCTCGTAGCCGGCATCGCGCAGGGCCATGGTCGCGTGGACACACGAGTAGTCGAACTCGATGCCCTGGCCGATGCGGTTCGGGCCGGAACCGAGGATGATGACGGACGGCTTGTCGTGCTGCGCGAGTTCGGTCTCTTCGTCGTACGAGGAGTACAGGTATGGCGTGAAAGCCTCGAACTCGGCGGCGCACGTGTCAACGGTCTTGAACACTGGGCGGATTCCGAGCGCCTGGCGGATGCCACGCACAACGTCTTCGCGGCGGTGCGCGAGCTTGGCGATCTGCGCGTCGGAGAATCCGTGACGCTTAGCCAGACGCAAGGTCTCAGGCGATAGATCCTGGTCGGCTGCGATCTGTTCGGCTACCTCGTTGATCAACTGGAGCTGGTCGAGGAACCACGGGTCGATCGCAGTCGCCGCGTAGACGCGTTCGATGCTCGCGCCACCAAGCAGCGCGCGCTGAACGTTGTAGATGCGCTCGGTCGAACCACGTTCGGATTCCTTGAGCAGTTGCTCAATCTCAGCCTCATCCGGCTTCTCGAAGCTGAACTCGGCATCCTTCTGCTCAAGCGAGCGCATCGCCTTCTGCAGAGCCTCCGTGAAGTTGCGGCCCAGTGCCATCGCTTCGCCGACCGACTTCATGGTCGTGGTCAGAGTCGCGTCAGCTGCCGGGAACTTCTCGAACGCGAAGCGTGGAACCTTCACGACAACGTAGTCGAGCGCAGGCTCAAACGAAGCCGGGGTCTTCTGTGTGATGTCGTTCGGGATCTCATCGAGCGTGTAGCCCAGCGAAAGCTTCGCAGCGATCTTGGCAATCGGGAAACCGGTCGCCTTAGAGGCGAGAGCCGAGGAACGCGATACGCGTGGATTCATTTCGATCACGACGACGCGGCCAGTTGCCGGGTCAACGGCGAACTGGATGTTGCATCCGCCGGTGTCGACGCCGACTTCACGGATCACGTTGATCGAGATGTCGCGTAGCTTCTGGTACTCGACATCGGTCAGCGTCATGGCTGGTGCGACGGTGATCGAGTCACCCGTGTGAACACCCACCGGGTCGAAGTTTTCGATGGTGCACACGACAACCACGTTGTCGTTCTTATCGCGCATCATCTCGAACTCGTATTCCTTCCAGCCGAGGATGGACTCCTCGAGGAGCACCTCGCTGGTTGGCGAATACTGCAGGCCGGCACCGCAAATGCGGCGCAGGTCGTCTTCGTTGTAGGCCATGCCGGAGCCGAGGCCACCCATCGTGAAGGATGGGCGGACCACGACCGGATAGCCGAGTTCCTCGACGGCTTCGAACGCCTGCTCCATCGTGTGAACGATCGCGGAGCGAGCGGATTCACCGCCCGAGCGTTCCACGACGCCCTTGAACTTCTCGCGGTCTTCGCCGAGTTCGATGGCTTCGATGTTCGCGCCGATGAGTTCGACGTTGAACTTCTCAAGCACGCCGGACTTATCGAGCTCGATCGCGGTGTTGAGCGCGGTCTGGCCACCCAGGGTAGGCAGCAGAGCGTCCGGGCGTTCCTTTTCGATGATCTTCGCGACCACGCTCGGGGTGATCGGCTCGACGTAGGTCGCGTCCGCCATCGCTGGGTCGGTCATGATGGTCGCCGGGTTGGAGTTGACCAGGATCACGCGTACGCCCTCTTCCTTGAGGACGCGCAGCGCCTGGGTTCCTGAGTAGTCAAACTCGGCGGCCTGACCGATGACGATCGGGCCGGAGCCGATCACAAGGACGGATGAAATGTCAGTGCGCTTTGGCATGGAGGTTTCAGCCTTCCTTCTGCGCGGTGTGCGCTTGCATAAGTTCGATGAAACGGTCGAAGAGGTACGAGGAGTCGTGTGGTCCCGCACCGGATTCTGGGTGGTACTGCACCGAGAACGCTGGGATGTCGAGGCAGCGGATGCCTTCGACAACCTGGTCGTTGAGGCCGATGTGGGAGACCTCTACGCGGCCGAAGCGCGACTCGGGCGCCTCTACGGTTCCCTCGACTGGAATGTCGATCGCGAAGCCGTGGTTCTGCGAGGTGATTTCGACGCGGCCGGTTGCCTTGTCGAGGACCGGCTGGTTCATGCCGCGGTGGCCGAAAGGCAGCTTGTAGGTCGAGAATCCGAGCGCGCGTCCCAAGATCTGGTTGCCGAAGCAGATGCCGAAGAGCGGGATGTTGGCGTCGAGTACGTCGCGGACGAACTGAACCTCAGGGTCGGCCTGGGCAGGGTCGCCGGGGCCGTTCGAGATGAAGACGCCGTCGAAGTTTTCGCCCTTGATGTCGGCGAACGTGGATGCGGCAGGCAACACGCGTACGCGAACGCCGCGTTCTGCGAGTCGGCGCGGGGTCATGCCCTTGATACCGAGGTCGAGTGCGGCAACGGTTGCGAGCGGTTCACCTTCCCAGCCGTGATCGGCTGCGTCTACCCAGTAGCTTTCCTTGGTCGTGACGACGTCGGAGAGGCGCTGGCCCTGCATCGAAGGCTGGCCCTTGACGGTCTCTACGAGTTCCTCGACCGGCTTTTCCGCAGCTTCACCCGAGAAGATGCCGGCCTTCATCGCACCAGCGGTGCGGATGTGGCGGGTCACAGCACGGGTGTCGATGCCCGCGATGCCCACGATGCCGTCGCGCTCAAGCTCGTCATCCAGCGTGGTTTCGGAGCGCCAGTTCGAAGCGATGCGCGATGGCTCGCGGACTGCGTAGCCGGCGACCCAGATCTGAGCCGATTCGTTATCGGTCGGGTTGGCGCCGGTGTTGCCGATGTGCGGGAACGTCTGGACGACGATCTGCCCTGCGTAGGACGGGTCGGTCAGGGTTTCCTGGTAGCCGGTCATGCCCGTGGTGAAGACGAGTTCACCGAGGGTCTGGCCACGTTTGCCGTAAGCGGTTCCGCGGAATACGCGGCCGTCTTCAGTGACAAGGAGTGCCTTGTCGTGATCGGTGTGTGCCACCTATGCCGTCCTTTCTGGGTGCGTCCCGTTCACCGCGCCCGCGTTGTCGTTCGCGGTCGTCGATGAGTTCGGTTGCGTGTGAATTTCTGGGGCGAGCTTACGCAAAGCTGCCAAGAGTGTGCTGTGTACGGTGCGGGATTCGGCCCGGAAGCCGGTGTCGACGCTCGTTTCGCCGAGACTGTGGCGGATCACGATAACACCGCCGTCTTCAACGAACTTGCCGACCATGCCGCGCACCGTCGTGATCCCAGTGATGTGCTGGGCTGGGATGAAGAAGTTGTCCGCTTCGGTCCGGTAGACGGCCACGCCGTCCTCGCAGACCGAGAGCGCCGCCGCGCATCGGACGCCGAGCTCGTGTGCCGCGATCCGCTCGAGGTGCTGACCCGCGAAGGTCGTGACAACGTAGGTTCCTTCGCCTTCAACGCGTGGCTCAGCCAGCTCAGCTGGAAGCTGGTGCGGTGCCGCGATCGCTGATTGCCGCTTCTTGCGGTGCGACCAACCGAGCAACATGAGCGCGATAGCGAGAACGCAGATCGCCACCGTGACGATCAAGCCAATGAATTCTCCCTGAGTCATGCAACCTCCTTGCGTGGGGTTGCGAGCTCGCCGTCCATGAACGTCGCGTGGCCCGCGTAGAACGTGTGCATGACCTTGCCTGGGAGTTCGAGGCCCTTGTACGGCGAGTTACGGCCCTTGGTGTGATGCTCTTCAGGGTTCACGATGCGCACGGCACTTGGGTCGTACAGCGTCACGTTGGCCACGGAACCGACTTCGAGCGGCTGTCCGTGGTTGGTCGCCTTGATGAGCTTGGCTGGGGCAGTCGACATGATGCGTGCGACGTCTTCCCACGTGATCATTCCCGTGTCCACGAGGGTCTTCTGGACCACAGGCAGGGCCGTCTCGAGGCCAGTCATGCCCATCGCGGCTTCGTTCCAGGCGCACTGCTTGGTTTCCGATGTGTGTGGCGCGTGGTCGGTTCCGATCATGTCGATCGTGCCGTCAGCAACGGCCTCACGCAGCGCGAGGGTGTCTTCCTTGGTGCGAAGCGGCGGGTTAACTTTGAACACTGGGTCGTAGCCGCGCACCATTTCTTCAGTCAGAAGCAGGTGGTGCGGGGTGACCTCGGCGGTCACGTCGATGCCTTGGGACTTAGCCCAGCGGATGATCTCGACGCTTCCCTTGGTCGATACGTGGCATACGTGCAAGCGGGAGTCGACGTGCTGAGTCAGCAAAACATCGCGAGCGATGATCGATTCCTCTGCGACGGCTGGCCAACCGGTCAAGCCGAGCTCCGAAGACACGATGCCCTCGTTCATCTGAGCACCCTCGGTTAGGCGTGGCTCCTGCGCGTGCTGTGCGACCACGCCGTCGAAGGAGCGAACGTATTCGAGTGCCCGACGCATCAGAACAGGGTCGAAAACGCACATGCCGTCGTCGGAGAACATGCGGACGTTGGCGCGGGAGTCTGCCATCGCACCTAGCTCCGCGAGGCGCTCGCCAGCAAGGCCCTGAGTCACTGCGCCGATAGGGCGAACCTCAGCCCAGCCGGCCTTCTCCCCCAGCTGTCGTACCGACTCGACAACGCCAGCGGTGTCTGCGACCGGCATCGAGTTGGCCATCGCGTAGACCGCAACGAAGCCGCCGGCTGCGGCTGCCTGCGTGCCTGTCTCGACGGTTTCGGCGTCTTCGCGGCCAGGTTCGCGCAAGTGCGTGTGCGGGTCAACCAAGCCAGGAAGCGCGATCAGGCCTTTGGCATCGATGACGTGCGCCTCTTCAGGTGCAGTGATGCTTCCAGCGTCGGCGATGTCCTTGATGACACCTTCATCCAGGAGGATGTCCGCGGTGTTTCCGTTGGGGAGAGTGACGGATTGAATCAACGTGGTCTTCATGATCAGGCCTTCTGAGTATCGGTCGAATCTCCAGCCAAAACCAGGTAGAGCACGGCCATACGGACGGCTACACCGGCGGAGACTTGGTTTAGTACGCGAGAGTTAGGGGCATCCGCTGCTACGGAGCTGATTTCCAGGCCGCGGTTCATGGGGCCTGGGTGCATCACGATCGCGCCAGGCTTCATCGATGCGTGGCGGGCCGGGGTTAGTCCCCAACGGCGTGAATATTCAGAGGCCGATGGGAAGAAGGCTCCGTGCATGCGCTCGGCCTGGACGCGAAGCATCATGACAGCGTCAGGTTCGGTCGCGAGGGCTTCGTCGAAGTCATGGGTCACCTTTACAGGCCAACCTTGAACGCTGTGCGGCATGAGCGTTGGCGGAGCGACGAGCGTGACCTCGGCGCCCAGGATGTTGAGCAACCACACATTCGAGCGGGCCACGCGTGAATGCAGGATGTCACCCACGATGACCACCTTGGCGCCATCGAGGCCCTGGCCGAGCGAAGATTCACCCTTGATGGCGGCGAGTTCGCGGCGCAGAGTGAACGCGTCCAGGAGTGCCTGGGTCGGGTGTGCGTGCGTGCCGTCGCCGGCGTTGACGATCGCGGCGTCGATCCAGTCGGTTTCTGCGAGGCGGTATGCGGCGCCGGAAGAGCTGTGGCGGATCACGATCGCGTCGGCGCCGATCGCCTCGAGCGTCTGTGCGGTGTCCTTGAGGGACTCGCCCTTCGAAACCGAGGAGCCTTTCGCGCTGAACGTGATGACGTCCGCTGAAAGACGCTTGGCGGCCGCTTCAAACGAAATACGCGTGCGGGTTGAATCCTCAAAGAAGAGGTTCGCAACCGTGAGGCCACGCAGGGTCGGGAACTTCTTGATTTCCTTACCCGTGGCATCCGTCATCGACTCTGCGATGTCCAGGATCTGGATCGCTTCTTCGCGGCTGAGGTCCTTGGTATCCAGGAGGTGACGCATCAGTTGTTCGCCTCGCTTTCGTCCGCATCGCTCTCGTCGAGCTCAACCTGAGCGGCTGGACGTTCGATGATCACGCGGTCCTCGCCGTCGATTTCAGAGAGTTCAACGCGAACGGCCTCGGAGCGGGAGGTCGGAATGTTCTTGCCGACGTGGTCAGCGCGGATCGGGAGCTCACGGTGCCCGCGGTCCACCAGGACCGCGAGACGCACAGCTTGCGGACGCCCGCAGTCGACGAGGGCGTCGAGTGCCGCCCGGATGGTGCGCCCCGAAAAGAGGACGTCGTCGACCAAGATCACGGTCTGGTCATCCACGCCAGCCTCCGGCAGACGCGTTGGTGCGGGAACACGCGGAGCACGGCGACGAACGTCGTCACGATGCATAGTGATGTCCAGTGAGCCACAGAACGAAGCGGCTGGACGGTTGATGATGCGCTCAAGCTTTTCAGCGAGCCGTTCGGCCAACGGAACTCCACGCGAAGGGATTCCCAGGACCACGAGATCGTCGCCGCCACGGTTCTTCTCAACGATCTCGTGAGCGATCCGTGTCAGAGCGCGATCGATGTCGGATGCATTCATCACTTCAGCGGTTTCAGCTGAGGTGCTTCCCATGCGCCGACCTCCTTCCCCGCCTCACTGGACGGTTGTTAAAGGGTGTCTTCTCCGGTTCTCTAATCTACCAGCCCGGGAGGTCGCTGACGGGGTTCGTTACCTCTTGCCCGGTTGTGATCTCGCTTGCAGTAGTCTGCGTTGATTAAACGCCGATGGGGCACCCGGCTTAAGCGGGTACCCCATCGAATGCATGGTGGATCTAGTCTGACCGCACCGTTAGAGAATCAGCGTCGGCTTGATGCGCTGCAAGCGACCCAGCAAGCCGTTGACGAAATCCGGTGATTCAGGCGTGGACATTTCGCGTACAAGCCGCACCGCCTCGTCGACGGCTACCGCGTCCGGGATCTCATCGTTGAACAAAAGCTCCCACAAACCGATCCGCAACGCGGCTCGGTCCACCGCTGGCATACGATCGAGCGTCCAACCCTGCGCGTAGGTCGTGAGGATCTCATCGAGCTGGGCAGCATGCGTGCTGACACCACCGACCACTTCACGGGTGTACGGATTAACCGCAGCACCGTCTTCGTCTCGGCGCTGCAACACTTCAGCCGCATCGACGGCCCGCTGATCCGCCTCGAAGAGTACTTCGAGTGCGCGACGGCGAGCTTTCGAGCGGGTGCTCTCCCCTTGCTTGGTCACTCTGTTACGCGGCCCAGGTATTCGCCGGTGCGGGTGTCGACCTTGACCTTGGTGTTCTGCTCGACGAAGAGCGGTACCTGGATTTCGTGGCCGGTCTCCAACTTTGCTGGCTTGGTGCCGGCGTTGGAACGGTCACCCTGCAGGCCTGGCTCGGTGTAGGTGATTTCCAGGGTTACCGAAGCTGGAAGTTCGATGTACAAAACCTGGCCGTCGTTGAGCGCAATCTGAACGTTCTGGTTCTCAAGGAGGAAGTTAGCGGCATCGCCGACGGTCTCGCCAGGAACGGTCAGCTGATCGTAATCCTCGAGGTCCATGAACACGTAGTCAGCGCCGTCCTGGTACAGGTACTGGAAGTCACGGCGGTCAACGGTAGCCATCTCAACCTTGGCGCCAGCGTTGTACGTCTTGTCTACCGTCTTTCCGGATACGACGTTGCGCAGCTTGGTGCGCACGAACGCGCCACCTTTACCTGGCTTGACGTGCTGGAATTCAACGACGCTCCACAGCTGGCCGTCGATGCGAAGAACGCTGCCGTTCTTGATGTCGTTGCTGGTTGCCACGGTGGCTCCTTCAAAATAGATACCGAAGTAAATAGTGATCTAGTCGCGATTCATGGTTCATGTCGCGAAACGCTCACGCCTAGTTTACGCGTGTATCCGCATATGCGTTGGATATGGCCCTATGGGTTGGAAGCGTCAGTCAGAACTGAAACCTGAATCTCCTCAGAGGGGCCGTTGACTTCCTCGAGAACGGATTCGTACGCAGCGCGGGAAGCCTTGAGCAAAACCTCGGAAAAGTTGAACTGTTTCCGACCCTCGAGCGCCGCCTTATAGCGGGATGCTGCCGCGAGCATGTCGCCGACACTGTAGAAACACGCACCGAGGTTCTGAACGATATCGACCTCGTCCGCAGTGCCATCAAACTCTTTCCTGAGCTGTTGAAGCCGGTAGATCGCGCGTTCCGGATCGCCGCTCCAGCGAGACACTTCAGTGTCAAGGAGCCGCAAGCGGATGTTCGCGGGATCCATGAGCCGCGCATCGGCCACAAGTTCAGATGCTGCAGCGAGCCGGCCCTGCGCGATCAAAGCAACCACGCGGTCGCCAGCTTCACCCGACTGCGCGGTCTGGTTAGCGAGCTCTTCATTCACAACGATGGGCCGCAAGTCGGGGAGGCGGAATTCAACACCCGGGATACCCGTGCTAATGCTTTCCGTCTTCGTCACGCAGCAACCTCCTGGAATGCTGTAAAGAGTAGATGATCCTCGGGACCTTCAAGGATGCCCGGGCGCGCCAAACCGTCCAATACGACAAAGCGCAACAAGCGGCCGCGCGCCTTCTTATCGCGCCGCATCGTTTCAAGCAAGCTTTGCCAGCGGTCTCCACGGTAGTTTACAGGCAACCCCAAGGCAGTGAGGATTTCACGGTGCCGGTCGGCGGTTGCATCGTCGAGTCGACCGACGAGCCGGCCAAGCTCCGCAGCAAACACGAGACCCACCGAAACCGCGGCTCCGTGGCGCCACTGATAGCGTTCGGCGTGCTCGATCGCATGCCCCAGAGTGTGGCCATAATTCAGGAATTCTCGGCGACCAGATTCTTTGAGGTCGGAAGACACGATGTCGGCCTTGACCTTGATCGTGCGCTCAACGAGTTCAAACAAGCGATCGCTCGACGGGTCAGTTGCCTCCTCCACGTTCTCTTCAATGAGGTCCAGAATGCGTGGGTCTGCAATGAAACCGGACTTGACCGTCTCAGCCATCCCGGTCACGAGCTCATTCTTTGGCAGGGTCTGGAGCGCATCGAGGTCTGCGAGGACGCCCGCTGGCGGATGGAACGCACCCACAAGGTTCTTGCCCTCAGCGGTGTTGATGCCCGTCTTGCCGCCCACCGCGGCGTCGACCATGCCCAAGTACGTTGTCGGGATGTGCACGACCCGCACGCCACGCAGCCACGTCGCGGCAACAAAGCCTGCAAGGTCGGTTACAGCGCCACCGCCCACAGACACGACCGCATCCGTGCGTGTAAAGTCCGCTTGGCCCATGACCTGCCAGCAGAACGACGCGACCTCAATACGCTTGCCCTCTTCCGCATCGGGAATCTCGGCGGAAAGCGCTTCAACATTCTCCTGAAGCAAGAACTCACGCACGGCCTCACCCGTAGCGCGCAAGGCACGCGGGTGAATGATGAGGACCTTCTGAACCTTCTCACCCAGCATCGGGCGCAGACGGTTCAGCAAGCCGCGGCCGATCACCACATCGTAGCCAGAACCATCAGTGTGGTCGACGCGGACGGTACTCACGCGGTCAGTCATGGCTATGTACTCCTCTGGGGTGCTCTGATCTGGGTTGCTTTGTACAGGGGCGCAACGAAAGATTTAGGGTTTTGTGACGGATACAGGATCCGTGGTTGACGCGGCATCGAGCATACCTTGCAAGGCGCGCGCTACTTCGCGGGGGCTCGACGCCGAGGTGTCGATGGGACCAATGCCACACTCTCGATACAGTGGTGTGCGCTCAGCCCTAATCGACTGCCAGGTTTCGAGTGGATCGTCGCCCGCGAGCAGAGGCCGGTTGGCTCCGCCACGCATTCGGGCCGCGACCGCCTGAGGCGAAACATCGAGCCAGAACGCTACCTGATCGGTGAGGACGGCACGGTTTGCTTCCGCAAGCACTACTCCCCCGCCGGTCGCGATGATCTTAGGCTCACTTTGGCTGAGAGCACGCTCGAAAATGACTGATTCGGCTTCGCGAAATGCCTCAAAGCCATGTTGTTCAATGAACGCGGGAATGGGTCCGTGCTCCGAAACGAACTCGGCGTCCAGATCAGTCCATGGCTGGCCCGAAAGCAGGGACAGCTCGCGCGCGACCGCGGACTTCCCTGAACACATCGGCCCAATCAGGACGATATGAAAAGCTTGGGGGCCACCCTTCGGAAGAGGATGGCGCGAATCATTGGTCTCGGTCATAGTTGAAGATTTATTCTTGGTCGGTGGCCCTGGCAGCAAGATCGTCGGCGACCTGACGATAGTTAGAGATATTCGTGCGGACCTCTTCCACAGAGTCGCCACCAAACTTTTCTAGAACCGCGTCAGCAAGAACCAAAGCAACCATCGCTTCAGCTACAACGCCAGCGGCAGGGACAGCGCACACATCCGACCGCTGGTGATGAGCCTTCGCTGGCTCGCCTGTTGCAACGTTAATCGTGCTAAGCGCTCGCGGAACCGTTGCGATCGGCTTCATAGCGGCACGAACCCGCACAGGTTCTCCGTTGGTCATGCCGCCTTCAATACCGCCTGCACGGTTGCTCGAACGCACCGCGTGGCCATCCGCATCAAGAGCGATCTCGTCGTGGGCCTGGGAGCCGCGGCGGCGCGCGGTCTCGAAACCGTCACCCACTTCGACACCCTTGATCGCCTGAATACCCATAAGCGCGCCCGCAAGACGCGCGTCAAGACGGCGATCCCAGTGAACAAACGATCCAAGACCTACTGGACAACCAGTAGCGATGACCTCAACCACGCCACCGAGAGTTTCGCCCTCAGAGTGCGCGGCATCAACCTCAGCGACCATGCGCTTCGAGGTCTCAGCATCGAAACAACGCAACGGATCAGCATCTAGCGACTCGACGTCGGCCTTGCAAGGAAGCGGAGCGTCGGCTGGCGACGCAACGGTACCGATTGCAGTCGTGTGTGACACGAGTTCGATGCCGAGGCTTTCCAAAAACTTCGAAGCCACGGCACCCAAAGCCACACGCGTCGCGGTCTCGCGAGCGCTCGCACGCTCGAGAGCCGGGCGAGCTTCGTCGTAACCGTACTTCTGCATACCCGCTAGATCAGCGTGACCCGGGCGAGGACGAGTCAGCGCAGCATTGCGCGCTTTGCCCTCCAAAACCGCGGGATCCACCGGATCCGGGTTCATGACATCCTGCCACTTAGGCCACTCAGTGTTGCCGACCTCAATAGCGACCGGCCCACCCATCGTCACGCCATGGCGGACTCCACCCAGCAACGTGACTTCATCTTGCTCGAACTTCATCCGAGCACCACGGCCGTAACCGAGCCGCCTGCGAGCCAACGCCGCCTGAATCTCAGGCGTCGTGATCTCTACACCGGCCGGCAGACCTTCAAGGATGCCAACCAGAGCTTTACCGTGGGATTCACCTGCTGTAAGCCAACGCAACATTGTGCCATCATCCCACAACCACCGTGTTCGTACCGTCTGATGTGATTCCCACTACGTCACAAAGCGTTGCCAACGACGCCTCGTCAGGCTCAAATCCGATGAAACGGCGCCCCTGTTCCACGGCTTGGTGAACAAGCATCGCTAGGCCGTGGATAGCTACCCCACCTTGGTCACGCCACAGTTGTGCCAACTCCGACGGCCAGCCCGCGTACGCGACGTCGAGCAGGAATGCGTTTGGCGAAGCAAGATGCACGGCTAGGTGCCCCCACTGTTCGATGCCCGGGGCCGGCAAAGTGGAGATGATGACGGCCGGCTTGATCTGAGTGTCAGCGAGAGAAATCAACTCACACAGTTCGAGCCGGGGCCCGAAAGCCTCGAGTATATTCGCCATCTCAGCGCGAGCCTTGTGCGGATCACGGACGGCAACTATGACGCGGCTGGCTTCCCATTCCATGACAGCGGCAACCGCGGCGACACTCGTGCCGCCACCGCCCAAGATGACAACAGGCTCATGCATGAGCCGCCCCGGATCAAAGCCCGCGCGCACCAAGGCCTGCTGGATCCCATCGACATCTGTGTTGTCCCCCACCAAGGCAACCGCGCCATCGGGCCCACGACGAACCGAAACCGTATTCAACGCTCCAGTCAAAGCGACCCGGTCCGAAACCGAATCCATGAACGGAACCATGGCCTTCTTCATCGGCATCGTGACCGACAGGCCGACCCACCCCGGTTCGGTGCGTAACATCGACGCTAAACGAGACGCATCATGAGGCTGGGCTTGCACCCGTGTGTATTCGAGATCGATGGGGTTGGGGGCCTGCGCGTTGTGCATCTGCACGCTTTTTATTTGCGACATTGCATTGTGCAGATCAGGGGAACGCGAATGATCGATAGGATCGCCGATCACCGCGGCACGGACTGAAGCACGGGCATCAGGCATTGCACTCGCGTCAGGCATTGCACTCGGCTGGGTGATCTTCACACCACTTGCGGTATTCCTGTACGTAGCGTTCATGCTCAGCCAGGTTATCCGAATACTTCGTTTCACCCGTGATCAGGTTGACCGTGACCCAGTAATAGTCACCGCTCGGATCCGGCTTCGCGGCACCAGCGATTGCAACAGGGCCAGGCGAGCCGATCGGCGTAGGCGGCAAACCCTGATGCTTATACGTGTTGTACAGGTTCTTCTTGTCATCGAGCTCAGACTGCGTCAAATGAACCGTCGTCTTGTCCAGGCCATACGCGACTGTCGAGTCAAGCTGAAGGAAGCCACCCGTCTCGCGGTTGTCCTTGTGCAAGCGGTTCTCGATGATCCCCGCGACGTGCGGGTAATCATCACGCGGTGCTTCACCAGCGATGATGGACGCAATCTTCAACGTCCGGTACTGCTTAGCAGGATCAGTTACGCCGTTCTTCTTCAGCGCTTCCTTGGTCTTATCAACTAAGGTCTGCAGGATCTCTTCCGGCTTAGTGTTCAAAGGGAAGCGATAGTCGCCCGGATGCAGGTAGCCCTCAAGGTTCTTAGCTTCCTCGGGCAAACCGAAACGTTGCGGCTGCTCCGACAACTCTTCGAGCTTGCTCACCGGTATGTTGGTGCCTTTAGCGATCGCTTGCAGCGCGGCCTCGAGCCGTACGTTAGCTGGCAGAGCGAAGTAGGTGACGGCTTCGCGGTCCGTCAGCATCTTGATCGCAGCGTCAGAGGACATCTCTTTACGGAGCGTGAACTCACCTGGGTGGAAAACTGGACGCGGAGAGCCCGAACCCGCCTTCTTGACGAACGTAGAAGCGTTCTTGACGACGCCACGTTCCTCAAGGTGGTTGGCGATCTGACGAGTCGACCAGCCTTCCTCGATCGTTACAGCGACCTCGCCCGTCCCGCTACCTTCATAATCGGGATCAGGCATGTTCAGGAAGCGGTTCAGGGATAAACTACCCACGCCGACGACTAGGGCCAAAACCAGGACCAAGGCAAACAAGTTGATGCGACGGCGCTTGCGGCGTCGGCGACGTTCAGTCAGGTCAGCCTCCGAATCAGAAAAAATGTCTTCAGCCGGAAGGTAACCCACAGGAACATCCTCAAAGTGTCGGGCCAAAGCCCCGGCGAAGCCTACGTGCTCACCTTCGGCCTCGGCTTCGCTCGCCTCAGCGTCCGCCTGAGACAACCATTCCCGGTCATCCAACTCGGCCTCATTGTCGAGCTCCGTGGCGTCCATCGAAACCGGGCCGGCCGATGGAATCACAGCAAGCGTTGCGGTACCGCCCGGGGCAACGTCAACCTCATCGTCGACTTCATGCTCAAATACGAGAGCATCCTTCGGATCGTAGTCCTCCGGAAGTTCGACACCGAGCGGCGTTTCAAGGTTCGTATCCAATGGCGCGACCGGCTCAAGCCGTGCCGCCAAGTGCATCTCAATAACGTCATCGGTGACTACGCAGTGACGTCCCACACCCGTGAAACGGAAAGCACCCTGTGGGCGTTCCGCTTCCGCACGCCGACGAGCGCGGCGCGAGGGATAGCCCCCCGGAGGAGTATGAGTCACTGGAAATCCTTACGTCAGAGATAGGTTACAAACCCATAACGCATCTTGAGCTTATCGAAAAGACTAGCGAAAAAGGCAATGAACCCAATAACGCAACGCTCAAGCACATCATTCAGACGGCTATGACACAGCCGGCGCTCAGTTAGCAATTAGCTCGCGCTTGCCTCACTGACGCTTTGACCTGCCCACGCGTCGCTGCGCTTTTCAGCGTCGAGAGCATTCTCGAGTATCGCAACGGCCGCCGCCTGATCGATGACCGAACGCGAAGACTTAATGCTACGCCCCGCCTCGTGAAGCTGCCGTTGCGCCGAGACCGTACTTAATCGCTCATCCAAAAGACGAACAGGCACGGTGCCAAGCATTCGTTCGAGCTGTCGCGCAAAACGCAGCGCGTCCTTAGTCGAGGGGGTGTGCTCCCCCTCTAGGTTGACAGGCAAACCCACATAAACGCATACGGCGTCATATTCGTGCGCGAGTTCCGTAATACGCCGCAGGTCCGAACGTTGCTTCTTGTCCCGCTGCAACGTCTCAAGCGGAGTCGCCATGACACGGTCAGGATCACACTTAGCAACACCGACACGCGCCTTACCTACGTCGACCCCGATGCGGGTGCCACGCTCAACGAAAGCGTGGCACCCGGCAGCGGCGTCAGAGTCTGGCGACAAAGGTTCAGCCACGTTCGGCAACCTCGCGGCGGATCCCTGCCAGAGCCTCAGGGATCGCATCCACATTCTGGCCGCCGCCTTGCGCGACGTCGTCCTTACCGCCGCCACCGCCGCCAAGGGTCTTAGCAGCGGAACGAACCAGCTGGCCAGCCTTAACGCCCTCGGAGCGAGCGGCCTCATTCGTGGCAACCAAAACCATCGGCTTACCCTTGGCGATGCCGATCACCGCGACAACCGCGGCGTCCGAGCCCAAGCGGTCACGCAGAGGCAACGCGAGCGAACGCAAGTCGTCCGCGGATTCAACCTCGCCCGCATCGTGTGCGATCAGGCGGACACCCGCGACATCCTCGGCAGTATCGACCAAAGCAGCCGATGCGGCCTGAAGCTGTTCACGGCGCAGCTTCTCGATCTCCTTCTCAGCAGCACGAAGCCGCTGAACCGTCTGATCGATGCGTTCGCGCAACTGGTCTGCAGGAACACGCAACATTTCGGTCAAATCGGAAACCAGGGCACGTTCCGCTGCGTTGTGGCGGAAAGCATTCATACCGACGAGCGCTTCAACACGGCGGTTGCCCGCGCCGACGGACGCCTCACCCAGCAGAGACAGCGTGCCTACGTTCGCGGTGCGTGGAACGTGGGTGCCACCGCAGAATTCACGCGACCACGCGCCGTCGATCTCAACAACACGCACCGTATCGCCGTACTTCTCGCCGAAGAGGCTTGTGGCACCCAAAGCGAGCGCCTCATCCTTCTTCATGACGCGGGTTACGACCTCGAAGTCGCGATCGATAGCCCTATTGGTTACTTCCTCGATCTCCGACTGGGTTGCGCGCGAGAGCGCCTCAGCCCACGTGAAGTCGAAACGCAGATAGCCTTCCTTGTTGAAAGAACCAGACTGCAACGCCTCTGGGCCAAGCACCTCATGCAGAGCAGCGTGCACCAAGTGGGTTGCGGTGTGCGCTTCTTCACCAGCGTGGCGGCGCTCGGCATCGACAGCGGCACGCACGAGCGCGTTCTCTGGGAGCTCACCTTCGCGGACAGTAACTGTGTGAACGGAAAGGCCCTTGACCGGCGACTGAACGTCAGTCACTTCGAGGACAAAGCCGTCGCCCGTGATCAAACCTGTATCCGGAGCCTGGCCGCCGGCCTCAGCGTAGAACGGGGTCTCTTCCAGAACCAGCTCAACCGTGCTGCCCTGCTCAGCGACAGGAACACGGACGCCGTCGCGGATCAGGCCCTGAACGCGGGACTCTGTGACGAGTTCGTCGTAGCCAGTGAAGTGCGTCGTGCCCTGTTCGGCTAGCTCGTGGTAGATCGCGATATCGGAGTGGCCGGACTTCTTCTTCTTAGCGTCAGCCTTAGCGCGTTCACGCTGTTCGGCCATGAGCGCACGGAACTTCTCCGTGTCAACGCTCAGGCCTGCTTCTTCCGCGATCTCGAGCGTGAGATCGATCGGGAATCCGTACGTGTCGTGCAGCTGGAACGCGTCTTCACCCGAAAGGTTTGCACCGTGTCCCTTGGCTTCCGCAATCGCTTCATCCAAGCGGGCGGTTCCCGATGCGATCGTGCGGCGGAACGCACGCTCCTCGGCGTAAGCGATGCGCGAGATGCGCTCGTAGTCCTCAGCGACCTCTGGGTAGACGCCAGCCATCGCATCGCGCGACACCGGCAACAGCTCAGGGAGCACGGGGTCGGTAACTCCCATGAGGCGCATCGCGCGGACAGCGCGGCGAATCAGGCGACGCAAAACATAGCCACGGCCCTCATTGGAAGGCGTAACTCCGTCGCTGATGAGCATCAGCGCGGAACGCACATGGTCGGCAACGACACGCAGACGAACGTCATCTGCATAGCTTGGGTTCTCTGGGTCCTCAGTCGAGGAGTACGTCTTACCTGCGAGCTCAGCGGCACGGTCAAGAACCGGACGGACCTGGTCGGTCTCGTACATGTTCTCAACACCCTGGAGAATCATCGCAAGCCGCTCAAGACCCAGGCCCGTATCGATGTTGCGCTGAGGGAGCTCACCGGCAACATCAAAGTCAGTCTTGGAGCGGACCGCGGAGAGGCGGTACTGCATGAACACGAGGTTCCAGATCTCGATGTAGCGAGTCTCATCAACCGCAGGGCCGCCTTCCTTGCCGTAGGCAGGACCGCGGTCGTAGTAGATCTCGGAGCATGGTCCACCAGGTCCAGGCTGACCAGTGTTCCAGTAGTTATCGGCTTTGCCGGTACCAATGACGCGCTCAGACGGTACCCCGACCTTGTCTTCCCAAATGCGGCGCGCCTCATCATCCCGGTCATCGCCGTCTTCGTACACCGTGACCCACAGACGTTCAGGGTCAAGGCCATAGCCACCATCGGCAACCGGCGTAGTGAGCAACTCCCACGCCCATGTGATCGCTTCTTCCTTGAAGTAATCCCCGAAAGAGAAGTTACCGTTCATCTGGAAGAACGTGCCATGGCGGGCCGTCTTACCGACCTCTTCGATATCGGCAGTGCGGATGCACTTCTGTACCGAAACCGCGCGCGGATAAGGCGCAGGCTCGACAGCCGTCAGGTACGGGATGAAAGGAACCATGCCGGCGACGGTGAACAGCAGTGACGGATCGCTCGAGACAAGCGATGCGCTAGGAACATGCGTGTGACCGCGCTTGACGAAAAAGTCGATCCACCGCTGTGCGATTTCCTGAGATTTCATGAGGTTTGGATTCTCCGAATGGGCGAGGATGCCCGGTAATGAACGGACCGTGTCTTCAACACGGCTCTGAAGTTGTTTGGGGTGGGTCAGCGTGCGGCGCGGCGACCAGAAGGCGCCTTATCGACGCCCAGCGCCGCACGGAGCTCCGCTTCGCGTTCAGCAGACCCTTGCTTGAACGCAGCGATCGTGGACTCGACGACGTTAGCGGTGCGGTCGAGAACCGAGTCAGCGGTCGAACGCACACCCTGAGTGCGGATACGCTGCAGTTGGCGGCTAGCCATCACGCCGATAGACACACCTAGCGTGAGCCAAAAAAGCTTCTTCATAATTCCCCTTCACAAGATATTCAGCGCGTCAGAATAGGACGCTGTAAAGGCCACAGACAGACGAGTTACACGCCGTGGTCAACGACGAAAATAAGAGTTAGGAGCGACGACGGGTCAGAGCCGCACGAACACCTGCAGTGAACGATGCGGCGCGGATCAGAGGTCGACCTACAACAGCTGCAGTCAAGGAAGTCACAGAAGCCACGTTGGCAGTTGCGTCCTGAACGTTCGACGTAATCGCATCAACGCGCTCAAGCTGCTGGTTACCGTTGCGAACAGTGGTCGCGGTTTCCTGCAGGATTGGCGTGGTTTCTTCCGTGAGGTCCTTGACAGAGTGCCGCAACTCGTCGAAAACCTTACCCAGCTTGATGATTGGAACAGCCAGAAGGATAACGAGGATCGCGAAGAATCCTGCAGCGATCAAACCAGCGATGTCACCAATGCTCATGTTCTCTCCTCGAGTGTGTGCACACGTACCTGCCTCCCAAGCCTACCGAACGTTGCTCGCAAAACCTTGCACACAGAACCGTGCAGATAAATACATTCGTTAGGAGCGGCACCAGCATAAAAGAACGATGCCGCGGTCCCGTTGGTAACGGAACCGCGGCATCGACTGCTAAAGATTAGCGTGCGTAGTACTCAACGACGAGCTGTTCTTCACACTGAACAGGAACTTCGGCGCGCTTAGGGCGGCGTACGAGCTTAGCCTGCAGCTGATCCAGCTTGACGTCCAGGTACTCAGGGACAGCCGGCAGAACAGCGGCGTGTTCACCCTGGGCAGCCATCTGGAATGGAACGGTCTTCTCGGAGCGCTCCTTAACGTGGATGAGCTGGCCTTCCTTCACGCGGAAGGATGGGCGGTCAACAATCTGGCCGTTGACCAGGATGTGACGGTGAACAACCAGCTGGCGTGCCTGCTGGATGGTGCGTGCGAAACCAGCGCGCAGAACCAGAGCGTCGAGGCGCATTTCCAGCAGCTCGATGAGGTTCTCACCGGTCAGGCCAGCCTCGCGGCGAGCCTCGTCGAAGACGCGAGTCATCTGGGCTTCGCGGATGCCGTACTGTGCGCGCAGGCGCTGCTTCTCGCGAAGGCGAACTGCGTAGTCAGAGTCCTGGCGGCGGCGTGCGCGGCCGTGCTGACCTGGGCCGTACGGACGGCGCTCCATGTACTTTTCTGCCTTCGGCGTCAGAGCGATGCCGAGTGCACGGGACAAACGCACGGTGTTGCGTTGACGATTATTGGCCACGAATGTGTCCTCTTTCGTATGTCTGCGAGCTCACGGTTCTGGCCTCCGGATCGTGGAGAGTTGAGGGAACCCGCTTCCTCATATCTGCAACCCGCTCACGTTCAGTGCTTCCCGTTAGGACACACAGCGATAACCCTGTGAGGGATATCTAGGTGAGGGGCTTGCCAGCCAATGGTCTAGCTTATCAGACAAGAAACGCTTATCAGACAAGGAACGCGTATCGGAGAAAAACTTTCGCGGGCTTGTCGGCTAGTTTTTCCGCAGGATTGAACGTAGCGATTCGATGCGTTGTGAGATGGTGCGTTCGAAACCGTGCTGAGTTGGCTTGTAGTAGTCCACACCTTGAAGGTCGTCCGGGGCGTACTGTTGCGCTACGACGCCGAGCTCGTGGTCATGCGGATATATATATCCCTTGCCGTGGCCGAGCGCTTTCGCGCCTGCGTAGTGAGCGTCCCGTAAGTGCGCCGGAACACCATTGCCCTTGCCTGCGCGCACATCGGCGATGGCTTGGTCGATCGCGACGTAGGCGGCGTTAGATTTCGGTGCGCTTGCGAGGTGGACCACGGCTTGCGCGAGTACGATGCGGGCTTCCGGCATGCCGATGAGCTGCACGGCTTGCGCTGCGGCCACCGCGGTCTGCAGCGCGGTCGGATCGGCCATCCCGATGTCTTCCGATGCCGAGATTACGAGCCGGCGGGCGAGGAAGCGAGGGTCCTCCCCCGCCTCCATCATGACTGCAGCATAGTGCAGGGCCGCATCGACGTCAGAGCCACGGATCGACTTGATGAGGGCGCTCGCGGTGTCGTAGTGGTTGTCACCTTGCTTGTCGTAACGGCGAAGCGCAGTGTCTACTGCTCGTTCCGCATCTTCGCGCGTGACAACAGGCGGGGTCGCGTCGTCGTCGGATTCTTCCGCTTCGTGCCGGGCGCGTTCCAAAGCAACCGCGGCGGCGGCTTCGAGGCTCGTGAGAGCCCGGCGTGCGTCGCCTCCCGATAAATCGATGAGCTGATCCATGACGTCATCGGGAACCTCAACGGTGTTCCCGAGTCCGCGCGGCGACTCCAATGCCCGTGCAAGCAGGTCGCGAACATCTTCGCGTTCGAGCGGCTTGAGCTTGAGCAGCAATGAACGGGAAAGCAACGGCGAGATAACCGAGAACGATGGGTTCTCAGTAGTCGCAGCCACCAAAACGACCCAGCCATTCTCAACCCCCGGAAGCAACGCATCTTGCTGGGCTTTATTGAATCTATGGATCTCGTCGAGGAACAGCACTGTTGTGGTGCCGCGCATCGAGCGGTCCGCGCGAGCCTGTTCCATGACCTGCCGTACGTCTTTGACACCGGCGGAGATAGCCGAAAGCTCCACGAACGTTCGATGCGGGCCGTTAGCGATCACGTGCGCGAGCGTCGTCTTTCCGACGCCGGGCGGCCCATACAGGATGAGCGAGCTCAAACCTGCGGGCCCTCCTCCGTCGCTTTCCGCGAGCTGACGTAGCGGAGACCCGGGGCCGAGGAGGTGCTGTTGCCCCGCAACTTCGTCGATGGTCTTGGGGCGCATCCGCACAGCCAGCGGCGGGCGCGGACGCGGACGGTCGTCCTCGCGCACCGGGCTTTCGCTGGCGTCATCCTGTGCAGAAGAAAAAAGATCCATCGCTACACAAGCCTAGCCGTCAACTCCGTTCTTCCCCGCTTCCCCGTTAAGCTTGAGCTCAGACTGCTGGATGTTGAAAGGTTGGATATGCGCGCGGTTGTGCAGCGGGTGAAGAACGCGAGTGTTGAGGTCGACGGCGACGTCGTGTCTGGCTTTGAAGGCCAGGGCCTCTTGGTACTGCTGGGTGTGGCCGTCGATGATGGGCATGCTGAGGCCGCCGCTGTCGCCTCGAAGATCGCTCACCTTCGGATCCTGGACGACGAGAAGTCGGCGGTCAGCGCTGCCGCGCCGGTCATCGTGGTCAGCAACTTCACGCTGTACGGCGATGTGCGGAAGGGGCGCCGACCGTCGTGGTCGAAGGCTGCGCGGCCAGAGGCCGCGGTTGATCTCTATGAGGAGGTCGCCGCAACCTTGCGTGGGTTCGGTTTAGACGTCGGCACGGGTGTGTTCGGAGCCGAGATGGATGTGCAGCTGACCAACGATGGTCCGGTCACCTTGATCATTGATTCGGCTGAACTCGCGCTATAGAAACCCCGCGCTTCAAACACGGGAGGGATGCGAGCCTAGAACTCGCATCCCTCCCGTCGTCATCATCCTTGAGCAGGATGAATACTGAGCAGTCTCGGTCTACTTTGCAGCGCCGTTCTTTTCTGCGTCCTTCTTTGCGTTGCCGTCCTTCTTCTGCTCGGCAGGCTTGGCGTCAACGCCGGCTTCCTTACGCTGCTGCGGCGTGATCTCTGCTGGAGCGGCCGTGAGTGGATCGAAACCACCACCGGTCTTAGGGAAGGCGATGACTTCACGGATTGAGGTCTCCCCTGCGAGAAGCGAAACCACGCGGTCCCAACCGAACGCGATACCACCGTGTGGAGGCGCGCCGTACTTGAAGCCTTCAAGCAGGAAGCCGAACTGTTCCTGCTGGGTCTTCTCGTCAACACCCATGATCTTGAACACGCGTTCCTGAACGTCACGGCGGTGGATACGGATCGAACCGCCACCGATTTCATTACCGTTGCAGACGATGTCGTAAGCGTTGGTCAGTGCGGAACCTGGGTCGGTGTCGAACGTGTCCAGGAACTCCGGCTTAGGCGCCGTGAACGCGTGGTGCACCGCAGTCCACTTACCGTCACCAACCGCAACATCGCCATCGGCGACAGCTTCAGCGGTGGACATGAACATAGGCGCGTCAACGACCCAGACAAAAGCCCAGTCGCCGTCCTTGATCATGCCAGTACGGTGAGCGATCTCGACGCGTGCCTGGCCCAGCAGCTGGCGGGTCGAGTTGGTTGGCCCTGCACCAAAGAAGATGCAGTCGCCAGGCTTTGCGCCCACAGTTTCGGCGAGGTTCTCGCGCTCGAAGTCGGTCAGGTTCTTGGCCACAGGGCCGGTCAGCTCGCCGTCTTCCTGGACGAGGACGTAGGCAAGGCCCTTACCGCCGTGCTGCTTGGCCCATTCTTGCCAGCCATCGAGCTGACGACGAGGCTGAGAAGCGCCACCCGGCATCACCACGGCACCGACGTATTCCTGCTGGAACACGCGGAACTCGGTGTCCTTAAAGAACTCCTTGAGCTCGGTAATTGGGTTGTCGAAACGCAGGTCCGGCTTATCGGAGCCGTACTTGGTCATCGCTTCCTGATAGGTCATGCGGCGGATCGGGGTCTCGATCTCAACGCCGATGAGCTTCCACAGTTCCTTCACGATCGCTTCACCCAAAGCGATGATGTCTTCCTGATCAACGAAAGACGCCTCAATGTCGAGCTGCGTGAACTCTGGCTGGCGGTCAGCGCGGAAGTCTTCGTCGCGGTAGCAGCGAGCGAGCTGGTAGTAACGCTCAACGCCACCGACCTGCAGAAGCTGCTTGAACAGCTGAGGCGACTGCGGCAAGGCGTACCACTTACCTGGTGCAAGTCGCGCAGGAACGATGAAGTCGCGTGCACCTTCGGGGGTCGAACGCGTCATCGTCGGGGTCTCTACCTCGAGGAAGTTGCGTTCTTCAAGCACACGACGTGCGGCTTTGTTGGCCTCGGAACGCAGACGCAGGTTTGCGGCTGGCTTTGGACGGCGCAGGTCGAGATAGCGGTATTGGAGGCGGGTCTCTTCACCGACCTCGACGTGCTCATCAACCTGGAAAGGCAACGCGGCAGAAGCGTTCAGGACCTCGAGGCTGTCGGCGTGCACTTCGATCTCACCCGATGCGAGGTTCGGGTTCTCAGAACCTTCCGGGCGTGCCTTGACCTCACCCGTGACTTTGACGACGAACTCGTTACGCAACGGCGAGAACGTCGCTTCATCGTGTACCACGACCTGCGCGATGCCCGAGGCATCACGCAGGTCAAGGAAAGCGACACCGCCGTGGTCACGGCGACGAGCAACCCAGCCTGCGAGCGTAACGGTCTGCCCCACAAGCGAGGCGTTGAGGGAACCGGCGTCATGAGTACGGAGCACGGTGATGAAATCCTTTCAGCGGTCCGCCCTGCTCACACGGTTCGTGCCTGACTCTTCCGAGTAGCACTCCCCGGGGCGGGCCGGTTGTTTACAGCGAAACTTAAACGACAGTTATGAACTGCCTACGACGGCAATGGGGTAACTGTTCAGTTGACTATGAGCCAGTCTAATGGCTAATCAGCGCGAGGCGGCATCGGCGTTAGCCCCAACCGCAGGACGAAGATCTACTTCCGCCGGCTTCCACGTGTTCGGATCGGCACTGACCTGCTCACCCGAGCGGATGTCCTTGACCTCGTGAACGCGGTGTCCCGCATCGTCATGGGACATGAACCAGACGTACGGGATCCCGCGGCGATCAGCGTGGCGGATCTGCTTGCCGAACTTCTCCGGCTTGCCCATGATCTCCGTGGCCACGCCACGGGAACGCAACAGCTGAGCAACCTCGAGGGCTTCAGCGAAGTCATCCTCGCCAGGAAGGGCCATGAGTACCGCGGTCGGAACAGCACGGCTGGCCACGAGTTGCTCGGTCGAAAGCAACCGGGAAACCAACCGGGACACGCCAATCGAAAGGCCGACGCCCGGATAGTTCTTCTTACCCTTGGTTGCGAGGGACTCGTAGCGGCCACCCGAGCAGATTGAACCCAGGGATTCGTGACCGATCAACGTGGTCTCGTACACCGTGCCGGTGTAGTAGTCGAGGCCGCGCGCAATCGAAAGATCAGCGACGATGCGGCCCGGCTTGATCTTTGCCGCCACCTCGATGAGCGACTTGAGTTCCGCAAGGCCCTCGCTCAGCAGCTCGTGTTCAACGCCGAGCGCCTCAACTTGGTCGGCGAACGAGGCATCAGCGGCCTTGATCTCAGCGAGCTTCAACGCCTTCGTCGCCTGCTCGTCGTTCAGGCCAAGTCCAACTAGTGCCTCGTGAACCTCCTGCGCGCCGATCTTCTCGAGCTTATCGATCTCGCGCAGAACGGCCGCCGGATCCTCAACCCCGATGCCGCGGTAGAAACCCTCGGACAACTTACGGTTGTTGACGCGCACCTCGAAGTCACCGAGCTCAAGACGCTCGAGCGCATCGGCCATAACCAATGCCAACTCGAGGTCATACGTCAACGGAAGCTCGCCGTCGCCCACCACATCGACATCCGCCTGCGTAAACTCGCGGAAGCGACCATCCTGTGGGCGTTCACCACGCCACACCTTCTGGATCTGATAGCGGCGGAACGGGAACGTCAGGTAACCCGCATTATCCGTGACGTAGCGAGCGAACGGCACGGTCAAGTCAAAGTGCAACGCGAGAGCATTGGGATCGTTAGTACTTGCTCGCGCATCGTCGGCTAGGCGCGCAACGCCATAAACCTCTTTGTCGATCTCGCCCTTATTCAGCAACGTACCGACCGTCTCGACAGCGCGCGTCTCAATGTTGGAGAAGCCATGCAACTCGAACACCTCACGCAGCGTATCCAGAACATGGTTCTCCACGATCCGCTCCTGCGGAAGCCATTCAGGAAAACCAGTTAGGGATAACTTACGGGACATGACCGAGTGACTCCTCACATCAAGAGAACAAACAACAGCAGAACAAACGGATGTGCTCGTGCATCTAGGCAATCATCTATGCAATCCACGCAGGCTGCGAGTGCAAAGATATCGGCACAAGACGCTCCCCATTCTAGAGCTAGACAAGCAACGGTGACCGGTGCCGGAGCGTGTGTGGCGCAAAGCGTCACAATTCAGTACAAAAACGCATGTCACTCAGACGAAACACGGGTAGAATCTGGATCCGTACGTGTGTGCCTCGTCTCTGAACTCATGTTTGAGCCTGTGCATGGGCTTTTAGCTAGTGGTTCAGGCTTACATAACAGTTCAGTAGGCGTGGCAGTCTCAACCTTGAGCGAAAGTGATGACCGTTGACTGAACAGCAGCCTCACTCCCAGGACACTGCGGCCCAGGAGAACACCTCCCCGGAAACCGCGGAGAACACATCCACGCAGGATGCGCAGCCTGAAACGAATACCCCAACGCCAAGTGGCGCTCCAACCCCGGATGCCCCGAAGGCCCCAACGCCTTCCATGATGGCCGAGAAGGACACCGCAAAAGAGTCGGTGATCCCAGCCCCACAGGTTCCAACCACGAGCTTGGAAGAGGCGCGACAGTTCGCGCGAGTCACCGATGACGGCCACGTCTTCGTGATCGTGGACGGCAACGAACACCCAGTGGGCCAATACCCGGATGCAACCGGCGACGAAGCCCTCGCCTACTTCGTGCGTAAGTATGACGAGCTGCTTGGCGAGATCATGCTCCTTGAACAGCGTGTTGTTGCCAAGGCTCCAACTGCTGAGATGCCGAAGGCGCTCAACGCGATCGATGCGCGTGTCAAGGCACGCGACGTCGTCGGCGATATCGCGATGCTCGAGTCTCGCGTCGAAAACCTTCGCGTAGCCATCGATAACCTGCGCCAGCACGAACGCGCCAACGCAGAGCAACTGCGTGCCGAGGCTACAGAGGCACGCGAGAAGATCGTTGCGGCTGCGGAAGAACTCGCCGCCAAACCTGCCGAGCAGGTCCAGTGGAAGAGCGCATCGAAGCGCATGGCTGAGCTCTTCGATGAGTGGAAGTCTGCTCAGAAGAATGGCCACCGTTTGCCTCGCGCTACCGAGGATGAACTGTGGAAGCGCTTCCGTTCGGCACGCAACAAGTTCGATAAGAACCGCCGCACGTTCTTCTCTAAGCTCGACGACCGCAACGCCCAGGCCAAGCGCGTCAAGGAAGAGCTCATCAGCCGCGCAGAAAGCATGCAGAACTCGACAGACTGGGGTCCAACCTCGGCTGAGTACCGCAAGCTCATGGACGAGTGGAAGGCCGCACCGCGCGCATCCCGCAAGGACGACGACGCGCTGTGGGCTCGCTTCCGCGCCGCTCAGGACGTCTTCTTCAACGCCCGCAAGAAGGCTAACGACGAGATCGACGCTGAATACGCCGAGAACCTCAAGGTCAAGGAAGCCCTCCTTGAAGAGGCCCGCGCGATCCTTCCGGTCAAGGACCTCAAGCAGGCTCAACGCGCTCTCGGCTCGATCCGCGACCGCTGGGAAGCTGCCGGCAAGGTGCCTCGCGGTGACATGCACCGCATCGAGGCAGGTCTTCGCCAGGTAGAGGACGCTGTCCGCTCCGCTGAGCAGGACGAGTGGCGCCGCACCGACCCTGAGACCAAGGCTCGTTCCAACTCGATGCTTCAGCAGCTCGAAGACGCGATTGCTGATTTGGAAGCGGACCTCGAACGCGCACAGGCCAGTGGTGACCAGCGTAAGGTAGCTCAGGCGCAAGAAGCGCTCGATGCTCGCCGCGCATGGTTTGAAACCGTCAAGCGTTCCGCAGCTGAGCTGGGCTAAGCACCCGTCAGCTGACGTCCGGGCCCGGAGTTATCCACAGGATAACTCCGGGCCCTTGTCATGTGCGGATAGGAGCTTGAACCATAGAGCTATGAGTCGTGGCCAGAACGTGCTTGATATCCCGAAACCGCAACCAGATCTGTTGCCGATCCCCCACACCAAAAGCCGTTTGTGCTCGGTTGCGTTGTGGGATGAAATGCGTGAGGGGCTTCCGCAGGCTGAGCTCGCCGCAGGCATCAGGGATGACCTCATCCGACACATCCTCGGACCGCTCTACGCGGCCTTGCCGGTCAGCCTAGACCCTAAGGTTCGATGGGCAGCGCTCTATCGCTTCCAGGTTGCGCTTGCCGCGGAAGGCATCAAGAACAGCGTTTTTGACCACGAGAGCGCGTTGTGGGCCTGGCTCGGAGGGAAACCCCCGACGAGCTTGAGTGTGCGTGCACGGGCCATCAGCCGCCGTTTCAGAGCCTTCGGCGGCGTCAACATTTATATCGCCCCGTTGAATCTGGGCCAGAGAGACATCGCGTATGTCGAAGGTGTGCGGGTTGTAGCCCCTTTGAGCCTAGCTGTAGAGCTCGCCGGGTCGATTGCGAGCGACGCGGATGTTCCAAGAACTAAGATCGCTCGTCTGATAACGGACTATCCGGACCGGGTCGCGGCAACCTTTGATCCCAAAACCGGGCACAGCCCCGTGGAATGTGAGCTGAGCCCCGAAGACGTTGACATGATGCTTGCGCAGTGCGATCGCTTCGCAAGGTTTGGGACTAAGCGTCAGACCCTCGTCAAGCGGCGACTACGCGAGATCATTGCTGATCTTCTGACGACCCGCCCAGAACTCGGCTGACATCATAGACACCTTCGATCCGGCGAATCGCGGCGAAAATGTGGCTCATAAAGTCCGGCTCTCCGAGCTGGAAACGGAAACGGGATATCGCCGTACGGTCCTTCGTGGTCCATAGGTTCGCCGACAAAATGTTGACGTGATTCTCTGAAAGCACCTTCGTCACGTCACTCAGAAGCGAATGGCGGTCCAGCGCTTCAACCTGAATCTCGACGGTGAACACGGTGTGGGCGCGTGGATCCCACGCGACGTCCACGATGCGTTCGGCTTCGGCCCCGCCCAAGTTCGCGATGTTAGGGCACGCTGCACGGTGAACCGTCACGCCAGAACCGCGCGTCACGAAGCCCTTGATCGAGTCTGGCGGAACAGGCGAACAGCACGGAGCGAGCTTTGCCATGACATCGCGGGATCCCTGAACAATGACTCCCGACGAGCTCGGCTGCGACCGGTGAGAAGTACCCTGCCCTGACGTGAAATCAAGCCCTGGCTCCGGCGCAGCGACCTCGGGCTCGCCCGTCAGGCTCGTGATGTGCTCCATCACGTTCTTCGAGGAGACGTGTCCTTCGCCCAGCCCGGCATAAAGTCCCGTGATGTCCTTGTAGTGAAGCTCTTGAGCGACCGCGTTGAGGATCTGAGCGGTCATGAGTTTCTGAAGCGGCAGTCCGGCCTTGCGAATCGCTTTAGACAGCAGTTCCTGGCCCTTTTCGACCGCTTCCTCGCGGCGTTCCTTCAAGAACCACTGACGGATCTTGGTGCGGGCACGCGGCGAGGCCACGAAATCTTGCCAGTGACGAGACGGACCAGCGTTCTCGGCTTTAGAAGTCAGAATCTCGACCTGATCCCCGTTATTCAGCGGTGTATGCAACGGGACGAGCTTGCCGTTGACCTTAGCGCCGACAGCCCTATGCCCTACATCGGTGTGCACCGCGTAAGCGAAGTCAACCGGCGTCGAACCTAACGGAAGCGAACGTACCTCCCCCGCCGGGGTGAAAACGTACACCTCAGCAGAGTTGATGACGTAGCGCAGCGAATCAAGGAACTCGTCGGGGTCTTGGGTGTCTTTCTGCCACGCGACCAGACGGTTCAGCCAGTTGATGCTGGTCTCTTGGTCACTCTCCTGGGAGCCCTGCTTGTACTTCCAGTGCGCAGCGACACCGTATTCGGCACGCTGATGCATCTCATGGGTGCGGATCTGCACCTCGATCGGCCGGCCTCCCGGGCCGATGACCGATGTGTGCAACGACTGGTACATGTTGAACTTGGGCATCGCAATATAGTCTTTGAACCGGCCCGGAAGCGGGTTCCAGTGTGCGTGGATGATGCCCAAAACCGCATAGCAGTCTTTCACGGAATCGACGAGGATCCGAACCCCCATGAGATCGTGGATCTCGTTGAAGTCCTTCTTCCGGACCACCATCTTCTGGTAGACCGAGTAATAGTGTTTAGGCCGGCCCGTGATGACGGCCTTGATCTTCTGTTCGGTGAGGTTCGCTTCGATCGCCTGCCGAACCTGTGAAAGGTACCGCTCACGCTCTGGGGTTCGAGCCCCCACCATGCGAACGATCTCTTCATACACTTTCGGGTGCAGCACCGCGAAGGAAAGATCCTCAAGCTCCCACTTGACGGTATTCATACCCAGGCGGTGAGCAAGTGGGGCATAGATTTCGAGTGTTTCGCGAGCTTTCTTCGCGGCTGACTCTGGGTTGACGTACCGCCATGTGCGTGCGTTGTGCATGCGGTCCGCCAGCTTGATCATGAGTACGCGAATGTCTTGAGACATCGCGACGATCATCTTGCGCACGGTTTCGGCTTGTGCCGCTTCACCGTACGTGACCTTATCGAGCTTGGTCACGCCATCAACGAGCAATGCAATCTCGTCGCCAAAGTCTTTGCGGAGGGCCTCAAGCGAATACTCGGTGTCCTCAACCGTGTCGTGCAGCAGTGCCGCCGCGAGGGTCGCGCCAGTCAAGCCCATCTCGGCCAGGATGGTCGCAACCGCTACCGGGTGCGTGATGTATGGGTCGCCTGATTTCCGTTTGACCCCTTCGTGCCAGTGAGCGGCCACATCGTAGGCGCGTGTAATGAGTGTGAGATCCTCGCCCGGGTTCTGTGCCCGGACAGTACGGAGGAGCGGCTCAAGAATCGGTGGCGCAGCGGGGAACGACGAACGGCCAGAGAAACGGATCAGGCGCGACAAAGACCGGCCTCGGCGTGGCGGCTGTGAACCCACTCGCTGTTGCACCATGGCAGCGCTGCCTCCTCTTAGGCCAAGCGCGGAGCCTGGCTGTGTAAACACAATACGGTGATTGGGTCAGTCTAGACCAGGTGTGAAGGAAAAATCGCACCATGAAGCAGAGAAACCGTGGCGGAAGAGGTAGATACCTCGTCCCGCCACGGTTCACTGTCAGTCCATGGTTGCAAGACAACGTGCAACCGTGATCCTATGCGAGTGCTTCAGCCGACTCTTCACGATGCTGAGCGACTTCCGCATCGAGCTCCTTGACGTCTGCGTCGCCCTTACGCAACTGGTAGTACAGCGGCGCCTGAATGAACAGCGTCGACAACGTCGAAACGATGATGCCGACGAACAGCGCCAGCGCAAGGTCACCCAACGTACCGGCGCCCAGTAGCCAGTAGCCGATGAAGAGAATCGAACCAACCGGCAAGATCGCGACGACCGAGGTGTTGATAGAACGCACGAGCGTCTGGTTGACCGCTCGGTTGACCTTCTCCCCGAACGTCATGACGTACTTCAACGCCGGATCAGATGTGTTCTCGCGGATCTTGTCAAACACGACCACCGTGTCATAGAGGCAGTAACTCAGAATCGTCAAGAAACCGATCACAGCGCTTGGCGTCACTTCAAAGCCGACTGCCGCATAAATACCTGCGGTGACGATCATGACCACGATGAGGCCGCCAACTGCCGCGAGCGACATCTTCCAGGTACGGAAGTAGATCGCCATCAGCAACGCAACCAGAACCATGAATACGACCAAACCGATACCGGCCTGGCGGGAAACATCTGCACCCCAGGTTGGGCCGATAGCCGAGACCGAGACCTTATCGACATCGGTCTCATATGCCTCCGCGAGCGCGGCCTTGACATCGTCAGCCTGCTGACCCGTCAGCGGGTCAGTCTGAACGCGCATCGTGTTGGAAGCCAGGTGAGTCGTGCGAGCGTTCTTATCAGGAATCACCGCGTGCGCCGCATCATCACCAAGCTTAGGGTCAGTCTTATGGACCTGAGCCACCTGGAACTCGTTACCACCCCGGAAATCGATACCAAGGTTGAAGCCCCCACGCACGACCGGCACCAAGACCGACAGTACGATCAAAACCAACGCAATACCGAACCACAGCTTGCGCTGACCAATGAAAGGATACGAACGCTTACCCGAGTAGAGCTCGTTACCCCACGTTGCTAACTTCGCCACGTTAGTTCTCCTCTACTTTCGGTGATTCAGAACCCTGAGTGTTCTCGCGGGCTTCAAGCTCTTCAGCTCGGCGACGCTCGGCGATGGTCATACGACGCTGTGCCTCACGGTTGGCCCCACTACCCTTCTTACCGTCCTTCTTGCCGTCCTGCTGTGCATCGCCGGTTTGGCGACGCACCCGAACACGACCTGCACCTGCATACAGCGGTTCAGCACCCAAAAGACGTGGGTCAAGACCAGACATACGGTGGCCCTCGGAGAAGAACCGCATGCGGCTCAGCAACTGCAGCATCGGGTGCGTGAACAGGAACACCACGAAAATATCGGCAACCGCAGTCAGACCCAACGTAAACGCGAAGCCCTTGACGTTACCTACAGCCACGAAATAGAGGACAACGGCCGCGAGAATGTTGACAGCCTTGGAAGCCAAAATCGTACGACGTGCACGGTTCCAGCCCGTCTCAATGGCCTGCTGCAGCCTACGACCCTCGCGCAACTCGTCACGAATACGTTCGAAGTAGACGATGAACGAGTCGGCCGTCAGACCAATCGAGACAATCAAACCCGCGACCCCCGCCAACGACAAGCGGTAATTAGCGCCCCACCCCAGCAGAACGATCGCAAGGTAGGTCAACGTGCCCATGATGATGAGCGAGGCCATCGTGACCAGACCCAGAACGCGGTACTGGAAGAACGAATAGACAGCAACCAGAACCAAACCGATCAGGCCCGCGATCATGCCGGACTTCAGCTGGTCAGCACCGAGCTTGGCCGATACCTGAGTCTCAGTAGGGATGTTGAAGCTCATCGGCAACGCACCATAGCGCAACTGCTCTGCGAGCTCCTGAGCAGATTCCTGGGTGAAGTTACCGGTAATCGACGAGCGACCATCGGAAATGACCACCAGCGACTGCGGAGCCGAAACCACGCGGCCATCCAGCACAATCGCGAACTGATTCTTAGGAGGCTGCGAGGAAGTCAGGCGCTGTGTGACAGTCTTGAACGCATCGGCACCCTTCTTGTTGAAGGTCAATGCAACTTCCCAGCCGCCCGTCGTGTAGCCCTGAGAGTTCTGCTCTGGACGCGCCTCAGCATCAGTGATGTCCGAGCCCGAAACCTCAACCGGACCCAAGAGGTACTTCGCCTGCAACGGCGGATCGAGCTCACACGCAATCGCGGGCTCATCAGCCTTAAACGTCGTGCGCTCCTTCTTGTTCATCTCCGCCTCACAGTCCCACTGCTGGAACTGACGGAACAGCTCAGGAGTAACCCATGCGTCATCCGAACCGTGCTTAGGCTTCCCCTTAGGCTTTGGGATGTCCTTGATCGGAGTCAGATCCTTCTCAGGCGTCGCGGTGATGTCCTGGCTCGCCGTGATCACCGGACGGAACTGCATTTGAGCAGACGACTTTATCAGGTTACGGGTCTTCTCATCAGGGATACCCGGCATCGCGACGACGATGTTCTGGTTGTTCTGAGTCGTCACTTCAGCTTCGGCAACGCCAGTGCCGTCAACACGCTGGCGGATAATCTCAACAGCTTGCTGCAACTGTTCAGAGGTGACCTTCTTACTTGGGTCATCCAACTTAGGGGTCAGCACCATCTCGGTACCGCCCTCAAGGTCCAGTGCAAGCTTAGGAAGCGCACCGGTCTTGCCAGCGACGACGCCACCGACAAGCACAGCAATCATCACGAGATGAATCACTGCAAGCCAGATGAGCGACCGACGCGCATGACGCTTGGGGCTAGATGTTGACATAGGGGTTTCTCTCAAACACGGGCAATGAACAAATAAAACTTTGTGGCAGCCTCAAAACCTCAACGTAAAGAGGGTCCGAAGCGCCGGACGCCAGACGTCAGCGCTGACCAGGTTCCTGAGAGCCGCCAAGGCCGTCTTGGTCCTTAGGCTCATCGGTCGAGGCGGTGTCGGCAACGCTTTCCTGAGGGAACTGAGCGATAGCCTGAATATGGAACATCACCCGGTTGCCTGGAGAGAGCTCCAGCAACACCTTGTTCTCGTCCTTGAAGGTGTCAACGACAGTGCCGAAGATGCCCGCAGTCGTCATGACCTCCGCGCCAGGAACGAGCTTGGTCTCGCGCTCTTCATGGGCCTTCTGCATCCGCTTACGGTTACGGAACATCGTAAAGACCAGGAAGATGACCATCAGGCCAAGCATCAGCAAGAGAGGGCTAAAGCCTCCAGTCTGTGCCTTTTCACCTTCGGCCAATAAATGCTGCGCGGAGAACACGGGGCTTCCTCAATTCAGGTTGTCGAAAACGTTGCATGATCTTGCGCACACTTAAAGCGCAAGGGAAACACCGATCTAGCCTAACCCACGCAACCGACGACTCGCCGCACATCCACCCTAGGTTTCAAACGAGGATTCGCACCAGGTTTCAGATCAGACGGCCCGTACCACCGGATTCTGGATCGCTCCCAGCAACAGAGCCCGGTGCACCTTCAGGAGGCGTCAGTCCGAGGTGCGCCCATGCCGCAGGGGTCGCTACACGCCCCCGTGCAGTGCGGCCAAGGAGGCCTTCTCGAACCAGATAAGGCTCAGCAACCTCCTCAACGGTTTCCGTCTCTTCACCCACCGAGATAGCGAGCGTCGACAAGCCAACAGGGCCACCGCCGAACTTGGTGCACAAGGCCAACAAAACCGAGCGATCCAAACGGTCCAGACCGCGCTCATCGACGTCGTACATATCCAAAGCAGCAGCCGCCTGCACCGCATCGATCCGGTCGATGCGATGCACGAGTGACCAGTCACGCACACGCCGAAGAAGCCTGTTCGCGATACGCGGGGTACCACGGGAACGTGACGCGATTTGCCGGTAGCCGTCGTCAGTGAGCCGCACATCGAGCATCACTGCCGAACGCCGTAAAACCATCTCGAGCTCTTCGACCGAATAGAAGTCCAGGTGTCCCGTGAAGCCGAACCGGTCCCTCAGCGGACCAGGCAAGAGACCCGCACGCGTCGTGGCACCTACCAATGTGAAAGGCGGCAGATCCAATGGAATCGCGGTAGCGCCGGCACCTTTGCCGACGACGATGTCGACGCGGAAGTCCTCCATCGCCAGGTAGAGCATCTCTTCAGCCGGGCGGGCAAGACGATGAATCTCGTCGAGGAACAAAACCTCGCCTTCGGACAGCGAAGACAAGATCGCCGCGAGGTCGCCCGCGTTCTGGATGGCGGGGCCCGAGCTAATGCGTAGCGGGGCCTGCATCTCAGCTGCAACGATCATCGCAAGCGTCGTCTTACCAAGCCCAGGAGGACCAGAAAGCAATACGTGATCGGCAACCCGGCCACGCAACTTCGAAGATTCGAGGACCAAAGATAGCTGCTCACGAACCCGCGACTGGCCCACGAACTCATCGAAGTTCTTAGGACGCATCGCAGCTTCAAGCGCGCGTTCCTCGGGTTCGCCCGTTGCGTCCACGAGTCCACGCGACATGTCATCTGCCATCTCGGTGCGTTCCTCTCCCCTTGCTGATTACCCGTGATGTTAAGACCGTACGCCGGACCCAGCGCCCACTCCACGCAACGTGGCTCGCAACAGCTCAGGAACCGAGGCTCCCGCCAGTTCAGGCTGTGCCTTGAGGGTCGCAGCCAGAACCTTCTTAGCTTCCTTCTCGGTCCAGCCCAAGCCCGTCAAACCTTCGATCACTTGGGCTTCCGCGGCTCGTACCAGAGCTTCGGACTCGGTTTCAGGAGCAGGTGCGGCCTCCGCTGGCGCGTCGCCTGAAAGAGTTAGCTTGCCCTTGAGCTCAAGAATGATGCGGCTAGCGGACTTAGGTCCAACGCCGGATACACGCGTCAACGCCTTGGTGTCCTCGCTTTGCACGGCGGCCGCTAGCTCGTCGGCGGAATGCACCGCGAGAATGGCTAGACCCAGCTTGGGGCCAATGCCAGAGACCGTCGTGATGACTTCGAAAACATCGCGGTCGCGTACCGTGCTGAAACCGAACAGCGTCATCGAGTCTTCACGAACGACCAGGCTAGTCGGGAGCGTCTCTTCCTCACCCACAGTGAGTTCCCCCAGCGTCCGCGGAACAGCGTTGACCAGATACCCCACGCCATTGACGTCGAGCACAACCGAGTTCAGATTCAACGCCACAACAGTGCCTCGAAGCTGAGAAATCATGTGTATGGACAACCTTTCACGGAGAAGACGCACGCGTCGTGCAGCAAAGAAGCGCCGCGACCCCCACTATATCCGAATATATCTTCGAACCTACGGATCGCATCGCGATGCCTAAGGAACAGCCTTATAGTCCTCTTGGCTTTCGGGCCCTAGCACGCAGCGCGGCCTCCGCGCGGGCCGAATTATTCGCGGCCTGAGCCTGGGCTTTAAGCCAAGCCCGCTGCGCAGGTGCAACCCCACTCTCATTAGAAGCCGACGCAGCAGCTTTAGACGCCGGATCAGCGCCACGCCAACCGTGAGCCAACGCGATAGCAATAGCATCCGCCGCATCGGCCGGTTTAGGAGCAGCCGCCAGCCGCAGAATCTTCGTGACCATCCGTCCAACCTGCTGCTTATCCGCCTGGCCACTACCAGTGACAGCGGCTTTGACCTCAGTTGGTGTGTGGAGAGCGACCGGAATCCCCCGCCGGGCAGCCGCAGCGATAATCACGCCCATCGCCTGAGCGGTACCCATCACCGTCGAAACGTTCGTATACGTAAACACGCGTTCGATCGCCAAAGCATCAGGCCGGAACTCATCCAGCCACGCATCGATTCGTTCGGAAATCGTGAGCAAACGCTGGTCCAGCGGGACCTCAGACGGCGAACCGATCACCCGGACATCCTCAAGCGTCGCCGTGCGGTCAGCACCAACAGAAACCAGGGCCAACCCGCAACGGGTCAGCCCTGGATCAACACCTGCTACTCGCACTCGCCAACCACCGTGTTAGCCATCGTGCGTGCCCCTAGGCGCGATGTAAGCAACAGTTTCTACCTCTTGCCTTACTCTTCGCCGAGCGCCTCAATGACCTCAGGGGTCATGTCAACGTTCGAGTACACGGCCTGGACGTCGTCGAGCTCTTCAAGCGCTTCTTCGAGCTTGATGAAGGTGCGAGCGGCGTCAACGTCCAACTCGACTTTCATGGTCGGAACGTATTCGACCTCGTCAGAGCTGTACTCAACGCCGGCTTCATCGAGGGCCTTAGCGACAGACTGCAACTCAGATGGCTCCGAGAGGATCGTGAAAGAATCGCCGACCTTGGTGATTTCCTCGGCATCAACATCAGCCGTGAGGACAACCTCCATGAGGGAATCCTCAGTGTGATCTGCCTCCGGCACGACTACGACGCCCTTGCGGTTGAAGAGGTAGTTGACCGAACCTGGGTCAGCGATCGTGCCGCCGTTACGGGTGATCGCCACGCGGGTTTCAGACGCCGCGCGGTTGCGGTTGTCGGTGAGGCAATGCACCAGAAGCGCGGAACCTTGCGGGCCGCGAGCTTCGTACATGATTTCGGTGTAGTCGACAACCTCACCAGTTAGGCCGGCGCCACGCTTGATCGCGCGGTCGATGTTGTCGTTCGGAACAGAGTTCTTCTTCGCCTTGTTGACAGCGACTTCAAGTGCCGGGTTGCCTTCAAGGTCCGGACCACCAGCACGCGCAGCAACCTCGATTTTCTTAATGAACTGTGCGAAAGCTTTCGCGCGCTTCGCGTCCAGCGCCGCTTTCTTGTGCTTGGTTGTTGCCCATTTGGAGTGGCCTGCCATGGTTCTCCGTCCCTATGTCAGCTGTTCTTTCGACACACCATTCTATAGCTTGAACGCTGAGATGGGCCGCTCCACGCCTCAAGGCCCGCTTTCAAGCACGGTTTACATCTGTTTTCGGAAGCCCGGCGCCCTCGAGAGTGACATCGCCTTGTTTTCTGTGAAAGAGTCTCTTCATGACTTATCTCACACAGCCAAGCGGGCTGCCATACGATTTCCCTGACTTCTCCACAGTCACACCGGAGCTGTTGCGCGACTCGGTTCGTGCGGGAATCAAGGCTCAAGAAGAAGCCGTCGCCGCCATCGTGAACAACACTGACGAGCCGACGTTCGCTAACACGTTCGAGGCCTTTGAGCTCTCGAGCGAGGGCCTGCACCGTGCCGCCGCTGTCGCGTTCCACCTGTTCTCTGCCGATGCGACCGAGCCGATCCAAGCTGTTGAAGCTGAGATCACTGCCATGGTTGCGGCACATCAGGACGCAATGACGCTCTATCCGGGCCTGTACGCCCGGATGCAGCAGGTCGATGCTGGCGCGCTTGAAGGCGAACAGGCGCGCCTCGTTGAGGTCACAATGCGGTCCTTCCGCGCAAGTGGCGCGGAACTTGATGCTGAAGGCCAGGAAAAGCTCAAAGGCTTGAATGCTCAGCTCACTGATCTGCAGACCGAGTTTGGTCGCCTCGCGATGCAGAACCTCGTGGACGCAGCGCCTACCCTCACGGAGGCGGAAGCCACGGGCCTCTCCCCTGCACGACTTGAAGCGACCCGCCACGCCGCTCAGACCGCAGGCGCTGATGGCCACCGCGTCTCGCTCGTGCTGCCAACCGTTCAGCCAGATGAGGCGATCCTTACCACCGCTGAAGGTCGTAAGAAGCTGCATGAGGCTTCCTCTCAGCGCGCATCGGACGGCAAGAGCTCGGCCATCGCCGCGCAAATCGCCGCGTTGCGCGTCGAGCGCGCCCGGTTGCTCGGTTTTGAGACGCACGCCGAAGAGATTCTGTCTCTGCGCTCGGAAACCTCGGTCTCTGCGATCAACGATCTGTTGGCTCAGCTGGCCAAACCTGCGCTCGCGAACGCGGCTAGCGAGGATGCACGCATCGCTGAAACGCTCGGCCTCGAGCCTCTGTCCCCCGAGGTTCCTGTGGCGCCGTGGGACCGTGCACGCGGGCTCAGCCTGGTTGATTCGCAGTCCGATGGGGTTGACGCGGAACTACTGCAACAGCACCTTGAACTCGACACAGTTCTGACCGAAGGTGTTTTCCGTGCAGCTGGATTGGTCTATGGGTTGAGCTTCACCGAGCGCAACGACCTGCCGCTTCCGCACCCGGACGCCCGCATCTGGGAAGTTTTCGAGGAAAACGGAGATGCGATCGGCCTGTTCGTCGGAGACTTCTTTGCGCGTGACACCAAGCGTGGTGGTGCCTGGATGAACGAACTGGCGCAAGGAGCACGTGCCGCAAATTCACGACCGATCATTTGCAACACGCTCAACATTCCTAAGCCAACCGGCGGGAACCCTGCATTGTGCACGTGGGATGAAGTCATCACGTTGTTCCACGAGTTCGGGCACGCGCTCCATGGCCTCTTGAGTGCCGCCCAGTACCCGTCGTTGGCTGGCACCAACGTGGGGCGCGATATCGTCGAGTTCCCATCCCAGGTCAACGAGATGTGGGCGGTGCACCCGGAGGTTCTCCCCCACTACACGAAGCATGCTCACACGGGGGAACCGCTTCCTGCCGAGCAGATCGAGAAACTCACCGCGATCAGCACGTGGGGCGAAGGATTCTCGACGAGTGAATATCTAGCCGCATCGATTCTGGACCTCGCGTGGCACCAGCGCACCGGGACCGATGTCGAGGCTGATCCGGCCGGGTTCGAAGCCTCAGCATTGCGTAATGCCGGCTTCAACCCGAACTCGATCGAGTCTCGCTACAAGACCGGCTACTTCCAGCACATCTTCGCTGGCGGCTATTCGGCCGGCTATTACTGCTACATCTGGTCGGAGATCCTTGATGCCGATGCGGTCGAATGGTTTAAGGAGCAAGAGGACATCCGTGCCGCTGGCCAGCTATTCCGCGACGAATTCCTGGCCCGCGGCAACACCCGCGATGCCCTGGAGAGCTACCGCGCATTCCGTGGACGCGACGCCCGCATCGACCCGCTGCTTGAGCGCCGCGGTCTGAAGGCGTAGGGCGGCTACGAGCCCGGACTCTGGACACGAAAATGGTGTGGGTGATGCAGATTTCTGCATCACCCACACCACGTTAAGAGTGAACAGGGATCTAGCCCTCTAACCTGGTTCGATTACCAGCCGCGCTCTTCGAGGCGGTGGTGCACTGGGATCTCGTCGACGTTGAGGCCAACCATGGCTTCGCCGAGACCGCGGGATACGTCAGCGATCACCTTCGGATCGTTGTAGTTCGCGGTTGCCTTGACCACTGCAGCCGCGCGGGCTTCTGGGTTGCCGGACTTGAAGATACCGGAGCCTACGAACACGCCGTCTGCGCCCAGCTGCATCATCATGGCTGCATCTGCTGGGGTTGCGATGCCGCCAGCCGTCAACAGCGGAACCGGAAGCTTGCCTTCGCGGGCGACCTCGACGACGAGGTCGTATGGCGCCTGCAGTTCCTTCGCGGCAACATACAGTTCGTCTTCAGCCATCGAGGTGAGGCGGTTGATCTCGGCGCGGATCTTGCGCATGTGGCCGGTTGCGTTGGAAACGTCGCCGGTTCCAGCTTCACCCTTGGAGCGAATCATCGCTGCACCTTCGTTGATGCGACGCAGCGCCTCTCCGAGGTTGGTCGCGCCGCACACGAATGGCGCCTTGAACGCGAACTTGTCCACGTGGTTCTCGTAGTCCGCTGGGGAGAGAACCTCGGATTCATCGATGAAGTCGATGTCGAGGGCTTCCAGCACCTGGGCCTCCACGAAGTGTCCGATGCGGACCTTCGCCATGACCGGAATCGATACTGCTTCCTGGATACCAACGATCATGTCGGGATCCGATGCACGCGAGACACCGCCCTGGGCACGAATGTCGGCAGGCACGCGTTCGAGAGCCATAACGGCCTTAGCGCCCGCGGCTTCAGCGATGCGAGCCTGTTCAGGGGTCACGACGTCCATGATGACGCCGCCAGTCAGATGGTCAGCAAGCCCACGGCGGACACGAGCTGCCTGCTGGTTCGGTTGTGCGTTCACGCGAACAATACCTTTCGGTCATCGAAATAGAAGATCAGGGAAAACTTGGGCTGATCGAGGCCAAACCCTTGTTCATGTTATCGGTCATTGCGTCCAACGGTGTGCACGGCTGTCATATCGAGCGAACAAAAGCGTCATATGACGTCCGAGATGATGGATTGTCAGCAATGAATCACCGGCGCGTCTGTGCCGATGCATGGCCGGCCCGGGCCTGGGAAACCACTGTGGCGATGCGTTGCCCGATCGTCAGGACCGAGCCGCCGCACACGGCGACAACTCCTCCGAACCACCACCACGAGTTCAAACCCAATCCCGTGAAACCGGTCAACACCAGCACGACGACCAAACGTTCGGAACGTTCCACGAAACCCACCGCGGCATCGAAGCCCAGCGCCTCGGCTTTAGCCCGCACATAAGAAACCAGCCCACCAGCAGCCATGAGGACCAGCGCGGCAGTGCCGAACATCGGGCGCCCGCCGCCGGTAAACCACCAGAACGCGAGCGTACCGAAAATAGCGAAATCAACCAGCCGATCCAGGGACGAATCGAGGAAGTTGCCCAGGGCACGGTCTGCCGTGGAGCGGGCTTGACCGTGCCCTGCTTCTGCTTGTTGGTCGAGGTAGCGAGCAAGCTGGCCATCGATCATGTCGGAAAAGATGAACAGCGTGATCGCGACCGTGCCCCAAAACAGCTGACCCCAGCTGTACAGAGCGACCGCGGAAACAGCGGCGCCGACCGAACCTAGTACGGTGACCAGGTTCGGTGTTGCGCCCGCGCGTGCCAGAGTACGCACGAGCGGGCGAAACAACGCCGTGAAGAATCCGCGGGCATACCGATCAAGCATCGCTAGTTGACCTCGTCCCAGCCCTGCTTCATGAGACGGAGCGTGTCTCCGAGAACCACCGGGATCGCTTTGGACTCAGCGATGATCGGGAAAAAGTTGGTGTCGCCGTTCCACCGCGGGATCACATGCTGATGCAAGTGAGCCGCGATGCCAGCGCCACCGGCCTGACCCTGATTCATCCCGAGGTTGAAGCCATCGGGTTTCGAGACGTGGGCGGCAACCCGCATCGCTTTCTGCGCGAGCGCACCCATCTCAGCTGTCTCTTCCGGAGTGATGTCGGTGTACATCGGCACGTGACGGTACGGGATGACCATCATGTGCCCCGGGTTGTACGGGTACAGGTTGAGGTTCACGAAGCAATGCTCGCCGCGGTAGACGATGAGCGCTTCCTGGTCGCTGCGTTGGGGGCCAGAGCAGAACGGGCACGTATGCTCGTCCTTGACTTGATCCTGACCCTTCTCGACGTAGGCCATCCGGTATGGAGTCCATAGACGGCCTAGTCGGTCAGAGGCTGAAGCGAGCTCGAAGTCGTCGGTGACCTCGGCGTCGTGATCCTGTTGAGGCTGTTCAGGCTCAGGCATGGTCAGTGTTGATCCGTTCGCGGACGTGCTTCACGATGCGCTCGATGGCTTCATCTACCGGTACCTGGTTGTCCTGGGAACCGTCGCGGTAACGGAACGAGACCGCGTTGGCTTCCTGATCCTCGCCGCCAGCGATGAGCGTGAACGGGATCTTTTCCTTGGATGCGTTGCGGATCTTCTTCGGGAAGCGGTCATGGCTGTCGTCCAACTCCGCGCGGATGCCTTCGGCTTTGAGACGGTCAACGACTTCTGCGAGGTAGTCGTTGAATACGTCGGCTACAGGGATCGCACGGACCTGAACTGGTGCGAGCCACGCTGGGAAAGCTCCCGCGTAGTGCTCGGTGAGCACGCCCATGAAGCGTTCGATCGAACCGAACTTAGCGGCGTGGATCATGACCGGTTCCTGGCGGGTTCCGTCAGCTGCCTGATATTCGAGTTCGAAGCGGGCCGGCTGGTTGAAGTCGTACTGGACTGTACCCATCTGCCAGGTGCGGCCGATCGCGTCACGGGCCTGGACGGAGATCTTCGGGCCGTAGAAGGCAGCACCGCCTGGATCTGGGACGAGGTCCACACCGGTCGAGATGGCTACTTCTTCGAGGATGCGGGTCGCTTCTTCCCACTGTTCGTCAGAGCCGATGAACTTATCGGAGTCTTCGTCACGGGTCGAGAGCTCGAGGTAGTAGTCGTCCATGCCGAAGTCACGCAACAGGGAGAGCATGAATTCGATGAGGTGACGGACTTCCTCTGGGGCCTGTTCCTTGGTCACGTAGGAGTGCGAGTCGTCTTGTGCGAAGCCGCGCACGCGGGTCAGGCCGTGGATCACGCCGGACTTCTCGTAACGGTAGACGTGTCCGAACTCGAACAGTCGCAGCGGCAGGTCGCGGTAGGAGCGGCCGCGCGACTTGTAGATGAGGTTGTGCATCGGGCAGTTCATCGCTTTGAGGCGGTATTCCTGGCCCGGCTTGGTCACGTTGCCGTCTTCGTCGTGTTCTGCGTCCACGGTCAGTGGTGGGAACATCGTGTCTGCGTAGTACGGGAGGTGTCCCGAGGTGTGGAAGAGGCCGGCACGCGAGATGTGTGGGGTTCCGACGTAGTCGAATCCTGCGGCTACGTGGCGGTCGCGAACGTAGTCTTCCATTTCGCGTTTGATGATGCCGCCCTTGACGTGGAAGACCGGCAGGCCGGAGCCGAGTTCGTCTGGGAAGGAGAACAGGTCGAGTTCGGTTCCGAGGCGGCGGTGGTCGCGGCGTTCGGCTTCTGCGAGGCGCTCTTGGTATTCCTTGAGTTCCTGCTTGGTTGGCCATGCGGTGCCGTAGATGCGCTGCAGCTGCTTGTTGTTTTCGTTGCCGAGCCAGTAGGCGGCGGCGCTGCGGGTCAGTGCGAACGCGTTGGAGATGATCTTGGTGTTCGGCAGGTGTGGGCCGCGGCAGAGGTCGCGCCAGATGACGTCGCCGGTCTTGCGGTCGATGTTGTCGTAGAGGGTGATGTCACCTTCGCCGATTTCAACGCTCATGCCTTCGCCGGAGGTTGCGGCTTCGTCGGCTTTGGAGAGCAGGATGAGCTTGTATGGCTCGTCTTTGAGTGCTTCGCGTGCTTGTTCGGAGGTGACGGTTTCGCGGCGGAAGGATTGGGTTTGGTTCACGATGCGCAGCATGCGCTTTTCGATGGCCTTGAGGTCTTCCGGGGTGAATGGTTCGTCGACGTCGAAGTCGAAGTAGAAACCGTCGGTGATGTATGGGCCGATGCCGAGCTTAGCTTCCGGGTAGAGTTCCTGGACGGCCTGGGCCATGACGTGGGCGGTCGAGTGGCGCAGGACGTTGAGGCCGTCTGGGCTGCTGATGTCCACGGATTCGACGACGGCGTCGGCTGGTACTTCGCGGTGGAGGTCCCACAGTTCGCCGTTGATGCGCATCACCACGGTGGTTTTTTGGTCTTTGAACAGGTCGAGTCCAGTTGTTCCCTGTTCCACCTCCCGCGCCTGTCCGTCGATCGTGAGGTTCAGGGAATCAGCCATGGTGGCCCGCCTTTCTTGTTCTATGGCTTTATGGTGAGTGGCATACCGAGACCACGACCAGCCAATGTCTCATTCTAGGACACGGAAGTGCGTGAAGCATCGTAGGACCGTTGTGTGTATTTGGCCCCGGTGTAGTTGACCCCTGTGTAGTTGACCTGGGTCCGGCGGCTGGTGTTGTAGAGGCTGGTGTTGTTGAGGTATCCGGGTTGTGGCGGGATCCGTTCGGGCGGGGTTTCAGCTGTGATGGGTTCTTGGAGGTCCCACGCGCGGATCGCTTGGACGCTCACGGCTCTCGGGCCGGTGCGGCGCGTGGTGCCTTCCACAAGCATGAGCCGTGATGAGAACACGAGTGGGCCGGCTTCTTCTTGGGCTTGAGCGAAGAAGGCGATGTCGACGCACCCGTGGCCGTCGTCGAGGCTGATGAAGACGACTCTCTCCCCCGAGCGCATCGGCGGGGTTTGGGTTGCTACTCGCACACCGGCCACGAGCACACGGGTACCTGAGCGAAGCTCGAGGAGCCGGTTCGAAGGGGTCGCGCCGACCGCATCGAGGTATGGGTAGTGCGTGTTCATGACGTGGCCGCTGATATCGGCCGCGGTGAGGTCGAGTTCGGTTCGGATGTTTTGTTCCGGCGTCGGGTCAGGGAACACGGGTGTGAGTGACGCTGTTTCAAGGTCTACACCGAGGTCGAGCGCGCCTTGACCGGGGATCGGGTGGTCGCGGCGCGTGCGTTGTGGCGTGTTGCGTTGAGCGTCTAGGTGGTGGATGAGGTCAGCGCGGCCACCTCTTCCGGGGATCAGGAAACGATCGAGCGCTCCGAGTTGGGCGAGCCGGACCATGCTGGATTTACTGATGCGGGCGCGGGAACGCACATCTGCGACCGATGTGTAGGGCGCGTTGGCGCTCAGCCGTTGCGCTTCGGCACTCGTGAGGCCGCCGACGAGCGACCACGACATGCGGATGCCGAGGTCTCCGCGTGTTTGAATCCCGGGAACTGGTTCGTGTGGAGTTTGTGCATGTTGAACCTGATCTTGTTCGGGTATGCGTTCGAGCTTAAAGGATGTGCTCGAGGTGTTGACGTCCAGCGGGAGCAATGGGATGCCTAGCCGGCGTGCTTCCGCGATGAGTAGCCGCTGCGGGTACATCCCCGGGTCGTGTTCGAACAGTGCGGCCATGAACGCTTCCGGGTGGTGGGTTTTCAGCCATGCGGATTGGTACGTGGGGATCGCGAACGCGGCTCCGTGGGCTTTGCAGAAGCCGAAGGAGCCGAAAGCGGCGAGGATCTCCCAGACTTTATCGATCACATCGACCTTGTACCCTTTCGAGAGCGCTTCTCGCCTGAACGCTTTTTCAAAGATCGGTTCCTTCTCTGGGTTTCCGATCCAGCGCCGGTACACGTCAGCACGGGCAAGCCCGCACCCTGTCATGGTGTCGATGATGCGTAGGACTTGTTCGTGGAACACGACGACTCCGTGGGTTTCTTTCAGGATCGGCGCGAGGTCTGGGTGTGGGACTTCCGTGTGCCGGAATCCGTGGCGTTGTTCCAGGAATGGGGTGACCATGTCTGATTGCATGGGGCCCGGCCGGAACAGGGAAATGTCGATGATGAGGTCGTTGAGTTCGATCGGGGCGAGTTTTCCGATGAGTTCCCGCTGCCCTGGGGATTCGATTTGGAAGATGCCCAGCGTGTTGGTCGTGCGGATCATCTCGAACGTCGTTTCATCGTCGAACGGGATCCGGTCTAGGTTGATGAGCCCATCGGGTGAGATCCACGGGATATCGCTACCGGCTTTCCTCATGAGCGCGGCCGGAGAATCAGGCACGGTGTCAGGGATGCTGATCCCCAACGCATCTGGAGCGCTGCCGCCTTCAGGGGTCTCACGCACCTGCTGGTCACGGCTACCTGGTTGCTGATACCAGCCTTTCAGTGAAGCCCGATCGTGTTGGCCTGCAGCATAGACCGAACGCGCATTCCCGTGGATCCGTTTGATCTCTTCGAGGGTGTAGGCGATCGCAGACTGCATCCGTACCCCGAGCACATCGAATTTGATGAGCCCCATGTGGTCCATGTCGTGTTTATCGAACTGGCTCATGGCCAAGCCCATGCCAGAAAGCTGAACCGGGGTCCGGTCCAGCAAAGAACTGTCCGATAGGATCACCCCGCACGGGTGCATCGAGATGTGGCGGGGCAACCGGTCCAAGCGCTCCGTGAGGTCGAAGAGTAAGTCCCACCTGTTGTTACCGGAGCGGCGTTCCGCTTCAAGCCGTTGCGAGAGCGGGGCAAGTTCCGGCATCTTCGCAACCGCATCCCGCACGTTCGCGGCGTTGAGCCGCCACAAGTTTTTAGCCGCCCGGTCGATGTCTTCGTTTTCCATACCCAACGCATATCCGGCGTCGCGGACCGCTCCCCTTGCCCGGTACGCGTTCTGCATCGACATCAGCGTGGTGCGGTTCTCACCGAAACGCTTAAACAGTTCCCTGTACACCGCATGGCGTTGAGCGGATTCAACATCCACGTCGATGTCCGGAAGGCTTGCGCGTTCACGTGAGAGGAACCGCTCAAAAATCAGGTCATGCTCCAAAGGGTTCACATGGGATACCCCTAAGAGGTACACCACAAGGCTCGATGCGCCAGAGCCCCGGGCGGCTGCCCTCACTCCCATTCCGTGGATGATGTCGGTCGCTGCGGCGACCGTGAGGAAATAGCTTGCAAAGCCCAGGTCTTCGATGATGCCCAGCTCATGTTCCAGGAGGTCCAGGGCGCGCTGACGCATCCGTTCAGCGCGCTCCGCTGAACGGTGCAGAACCGCTTCACCGCCCGGAGCGAACAACCGTTCGAGGCTGTCAAGACACCGTTGCCGTAGTTCACGCATCGGGCTGTTCTTAATCCCGATCACGTGAGCCTCAGGAACAACCGGTCTCCCCCATCCCATGTGCTCGACCGGATCGAGCACGCTCAGGGACGCGCACATTTGGGTTGAACGCAGCAGCTGCTCGGCACCCTGGGCGCCGAGTCCCGCAACTGAAGCCAACTCAGAAGCCACTTGATGCATGTGGGCACTCGGTTTCAGCCATCCTTGCCCATTGACTTGCGGACTCTCACCCCGCGCAGCGCTCGCCGCTATACCCGCTGCCGCGCTGGAATTTCTTGCCACAGCACTGGAACCACCTGCCGATGCGATGGAACCCAGTGGGGTCATGAGACGCACCGCGTCCACAACATCGGCGGTCGCAGCACCGTCCGGGGTCGCGTACCGCACAGCGTTCGTCAAGACCGAGGCAACGCCACTCTCGCGGGCTGCCTTCCACATGCGTAGAGCATGCGCATGGCTACAGCGCTGCCCCGGCCTAGACATATGGCTCACCAGCTCAACGAACAACGCATCCGTACCGACCGCCGCTTGCCACGATTTAAGCCTGCGCCGCATGACCGAATACCGCCGTCGGTACGCGGCATGCCCCACATCGGAATCCGGGCCTAAGAGCACACTGAGCCGCACCGTACCTTCAGAGTCAACGGCCGCTTGGCTTACATCGGCCCGGCTCACCCCCACGATCCCGTGAGGCTCCATCCCCCGCCGATGCGCCAACGACACAAGCCGCACCAGCGCCGAATACCCTTCCGTGGAACCGCGCGCAAGCACAACAACCCGCCCCGCGACAGTCGCACCGGAGGCAGTCACACCGGGGGCATCCGCGGCTTTAGAGCCAGCAGGCACGCCGGAGTCCCCCGCCCCCTCAAGCAGCGCGAGGTCCACCCCCAGAATCGGGGCAATGCCATGCTCAATACACGCAGCAACATGCTTGACCGCTCCATAGAGCCCGTCGCGGTCCGTGCAGGCTAAAGCCCAAGCGCCATCAGCCGCCGCTTGCACAACCAGCTGCTCCGGACGGTCGACACCGTAATGCGCGCTATACGCGGTAGAAACATGCAGATGCGGGAAACCTATCTTCCCTTCATGCACTGACCCGCTCATCGTTACCCAGCTACCTTCTTCACGCGCTACGCCGTAAAGGCTGAGAGGGCAGCTCGACGTTAATCAGTCGCCACCGGCCCGTTTCACAGTGCTGAGAAACGTACATCGTCTGAGGTTCAGACCGCGGGTTCAGCTGAACCTGCAACTGCCAGATCAGATGATCAACCACCCCCGGCCCAGAACCTTTAACGGCTCGGGGGTCCTCATTCCACCACGCTCTACGCTCAAACCATCGGACGGGTTCAGTACATACCTTCCAGGTGCGCCCTTGCCACAGAACAGCGCTCGGAGCACCCTGCTCGTCGCACCGCAATTCCACAGATTGAGTGAACATACTCATTTCCTACTTCTCACCGGCCGCCTGTGAGCTGGCTCGGCCATAACACTGGATGCGTGAGGCCTGGGAAGCGGAACCTCACACAATGAGAATCGAACATATGTTCGATAGGAAGACCTTAAGAATACCCCCTGACAGTTTGAACCGCACACCCTTGTGTCCCACCTCGCACGCACCCATCGGAGACAATAGGGAGCGTGTCCCCCCAGTCCCTCGATAACGACGCAGCCGCACCCGGTTCCGGCCACACCACAACGGAAACCAACCCCGCCCCATCGCAATGCCTCTATGAACGCCTCGGCTGGGACTCCCTCACCGACGCACTCGAGGCAACCAACCAAGCATCCGAAAGCCGCGGCGTCACACTCGATCCACACCAAGAGCGCGCCGCCCACACAATCCTCGCCTCCCACGCATCAGGGGCCTACCTCACCGGCGAGGTTGGCCGAGGCAAAACCTGGCTCATCGACAGCATTCTCACCAACGCCTCCGCGCCAACCCAGCGCATGCACCTGACCGCGTTCTTCCGCGCGATAACCCACAGCATGCACACCAACAGGCACGCATTCGCGGAAGCCGTCACCGACGTCACCGCTGGCAACAGCGTCATCTTCATCGATGAATTCCACGTCCACGACGTCGCCGACGCCGTCATGCTCCGCCGCGCACTCAACGTCCTCGCCGAACACGACATCGCGCTCTTCACAACCTCCAACACCACGCCTGACAACGGCCACGACGACCCCATGATCGCCGACGCCCTCGCCCCCGCGGCACGCCACATCCACGAACATCTCGAAGTCGTGCCCCTCGCGCACCCGCAGGACTACCGCGCGCTCGCACATCAGCAAATCCAGCACCAACCAACAGGCTTCGCGGCAGGAACCTGGGCCATCATCAACACGCCTGCTTCACGCCCCAACACATCCGGCCCCCGCCCAACAGCCACCATCCCGCTGCCAGGAACCGCACGCACTCTGACCGTCAACGCCACCACCCCAACAACCCTGGAACCCCACACGCTCGACACAACATGGGAGGACCTGTGCGAAGGCAGCATCTCCCCTGCAGACCTGCTCGCGCTCGCCGAGGATTATTCGACCTGGATCCTGCGCGACGTCCCGCAACCGGAGAACATCACTCGCAACGCGATACAGCGCTTTGCGCACGTGGTCGATGTGCTGGTCGACGCCGACATCCCGCTTCACGTCTACGCCCCGATCCCGCCGGAGGATCTAGCACGCGCACCGCATAGCCCGGTCTACCCGCAACGCATGTTTTCGCGTCTGCAGCTACTGACACGCACCCCCGCGGCGCGATAGCCTCAACTGACACGCACCCCCGCGGCGCGATAGCCTCAACTGACACGCACCCCCACGGCGCGATAGCCTCAAAGGCATGATTCAAACCCTTCACACACTTCTCAATGCAACCCGCGTCACTGACCTTGAAGCTAGCGCCAACGGACGCATCGTCGCCACAATCCAGCAGCTGGATGCCGATGGCACCGGCTGGCAGAGCCAGATCGTTGAACTCCCGAAAGGGTCAACACAGCCTCGCACCCTGACCCGCCACGACAAGGACGCCTCGAGCCCGGTCTTAGATGCTCAGGGCCGCTTGTTCTATATGGCTTCCAAAGCCGACGACGCGAAGGCCGGTAGCTGCGTATGGCACCTTCCGCAGGGCTCGGCTTCCCCGTTGCTGCTTGCCGAGCGCCCGGGCGGATTCCGTAGCTTGCAGGTCAAGAAGGACACCCTATTTGCGCAGGCTGGTATGCATTCGCAGGCGAGCACCGAGGAGGAGCACGCCGAGTATTCGCGCAGCCGCTCCACGATGCATGTTTCGGGGATTCTGCATTCCGCGTTCCCGTCGCGGTACTGGGCGAGCGATCTTGGCCCTGCAACTGACGTGATCCTGGTGGCTGATCTTCCTCGCGACATCGAGGCCGCCGCCGCTGAGCATGAGAAGAACGCTCGCCTCAAGAAGGCCGCCGATGCGGCAAGCAAGGACGCTGTCAGCAAGGATTCCGCTGAGGGTAAGGGGTCTGCTGACAGCCAGGATTCGACCGACAGCAAGAATGCGGATTCGCTATTGTCGTGGCGAGTTCTTCACTTGCCTCAGGGCCGTTTGCTTTCCTGGATAGCGGCACCGAATGCGTCGTTCATCCTCGCCTCGATCGAGGTCAACGTCGCTGACCTCATCACGGGCACGCAGTTGTGGCGCATCGATGTCGCCACGGGCGAGCAGACAATGCTTACCGACGTTGACACGGTTCCTGGTCATCACCTCGGCTTGGTCGATATCTCACCTGATTCGGCGAAGGTTGTCGTCAACTGCATCCGCGACTGGACGCCGCAGCAGTCGCTGAGCTCGAGCTCCCACATCATGGACATCGCTACCGGTGAGCGCACTGAGCTGTGGCCGGATCTGGACCACTGGGTGGCTCCGATGTGGGCCACGAACTCCGAGCTCGCCGCAACCAGCGATGATTCCGGTAGCGGCTCGGTGTGGTTCGGTTCCGTGACCGATGCCGAGCCACAGCGCATCGCCGGCGGCCCTGGGAGCGGCGAAGTTTTCACTGGGTTGGCTCGTGTGGGCGCGGCAGATCGCTCAGCCAGCGGCGATGAAGCCCCTGCGCTGATTTCTTTGCGCAACGGCATTGCGGTTACGCCGCATCCGGTGCGCATCGAACTCCCAAGCGAGACCGCTCAAGCTGTAGCTGTTGAGGAGCTCGCGAACCCTGCCGATGCAACGGATCAGCCGGGCCGTACCGAAAACATCACTACAACAGCAGAGGACGGAACCGAGATCCGAGCCTGGCTGCGTCTGCCGGAAGGCGACGGACCGCACCCGCTCGTCGTGTTCGCGCACGGCGGCCCGTGGGGCTCGTGGAACGCGTTCACCTACCGTTGGAACCCAGCACCATTCGTCGCAGCAGGTTTCGCAGTTCTTCTGCCAGACCCAGCTATCTCGACCGGCTATGGCCAGGCGATGATCGACCGCGGCCAGCAGCAGCTCGGCGGCACCCCGTATACCGACATCATGGCGCTTACCGACGCCACGATCCAGCGTGCCGACATCGACGAAACCAAGCAAGCGTTCGCCGGCGGTTCGTACGGCGGCTTCATGGCTAACTGGGTTGCCGGGCATACAGCCGACCGGTTCAAGGCCATCGTGACCCACGCATCGTTGTGGAACACGACCTCGATGGGCCGCAGCACCGACAACGCGTCGTGGGACCGCGCCATGCGTGAACAGGGCGCGGAGTATTCGCCGCACCTCTTCGCGGAGAAAATCACAGCTCCGATGCTCGTGATCCACGGCGATAAGGACTACCGTGTGCCGATCGGCCAAGGTCTTGAACTGTGGCACGCCCTGCACGCGCATGCTGCCACGCCGCGCGCCGCCGACGGCTCACTACCGCACCGCTACCTCTACTTCCCGGATGAGGGGCACTGGATCGAGTCCCGCGGCAACGCCGAGGTCTGGTACCGGACGTTCATCGGCTTCCTGCAAGAGCATGTGCTGGGCGAGACCGCTGAGAAGCCGCTCTCACTCGGGTAGTCCTTGTTGAGCAACGTTCTGGCCGGCTAGCCGTTGATGGTTAGTCGACCAGAACGTTGTCCTGGTCCTTGCCCCGGCGAACATCAGTGAATACACTGTATTCATAATGGATTAGGGGGGCAACCTTGAGCACAATGACTATCCGCATGAACGAGGATGACGCCGAACTCGTCCGTAAGTTCGCCCGGTTCGAGGGGGTCACCATCTCCGATTTCGCCCGTGTAGCGATCCTCGAGAAAATCGAGGATTCGTACGATTTGGCGGAGCTACGTGAAGCCATAGCGCAGGATTCCGGTGAACGTTTCAGCATCGACGAGATCCTCGACGAGCTCGCCTGATGAGCCCACGTCCTGTCAGGTACCGCGTGGAACTAACTGCGCGGGCCCGCAAACAGCTGAAGAAGATGGACCGGTTCGACGCCCGGATCCTCGCCACCTGGATCAAAAACAACCTCGACGATTGCCTCGATCCGCGCGCCTTCGGCAAGGGGCTCACCGCCAACCACTCAGGCGAATGGCGCTATCGCGTGGGTTCCTACCGTGTCCTCGCCCTCATCCACGACGACGTCGTCACCATAGAAGTCTTCTCGATCGGTCGCCGCGACAAGGTTTACAAAGACTAAAGCCGGCTAGACGCAGTAAATCTACAACGAAAAAGCAAAGCTAGAACAGTGGCGGCTCGATGTCGTCGATGGGCGTGATCAGTTCCGGGCCGTTGTTCCGCACGTTGCCTACCGCGGGGTCCACTTCGTGCATTTCCCACTCCCCGAGCGAATCGTAGGCATGAGCTACAGCTTCGGCGACGAGCGCTGCCGCGTCCTGGTTCTGAGGATCGAGCCATGCACTCAGCGCAGCCTCGTCCCCGAGCGGCACAGGTAAACGGTCATGGAGCCGGCCGAGCTCACCCGCCGTCCCGACTGAGTCCGCTGACGGCGATGCGCACGTCAGCATCGTGCATGACAGCACCCACGGATTCTCCTCGCGAGTGTCACCTGTTCCCGAGTCTGCAGCTTCGTGCGAGGCTGAGTCTTGCTGTGGGTTTGGGTCTTTCCACCATTCATACAGGCCGGCGAAAACGATCGGTGCACCATCTTTACGATGCACGAAGAACGGCCTCTTACGCCCGCCCGGTTTCTCTGGCGCGAGCCACTCGTAATAGCCATCCACGGGAATCGCGCAGCGGCGAGCCTTCACGGCTGACCTGAACGTCGGCTTCGATGTCACGGTTTCAGAGCGCGCGTTGAAGGCTCTAGAGGAGAAAGAGAGGTCTTTAGCCCAGATCGGGACCAGGCCCCAGCGCGCTACGTGCAGTTCACGTCGATACCCCGATGGCATCTGTCCCGCTGTCGTCTGTCCCGTTGACACCTGTCCCGATGCTTCGATGAGCCGTTCCAGCACGATCGGAACATCCTTGGTGGGCGCGACGTTGTAGTCGGGCCGCAGTTCAAGCTGCTCGCCCGTAGCTTCCGCGCCATCCACATCCGGTACCTCGATGCCGAGCGCATCCATCAAGTCTCCGGCGGCCCGGGCGATCACATAACGTCCACACATGCATCCATCGTGGCACACGCCTGCTGAACCAGGCACCCGACGCGGGGCTCAGCTGCGTGCGCCGCCTAGTTGAAGCGGTAGCCGTGCTCGTCCCACACCTCTAGCAACACGTCGATGAAACGCTCATGCGTGACGTGCGCGGCGGCGAGGTCTTGCGCGGAGCCGATGGTGCGCGGGTCCAGTTCCAGATCCATCGCCTTGTAAACGGACTCGGTGACGGCGGCGATGGGCTCGGTGTCTTCCAGGACCACAGCCGATGAGAACAGCCACGCGCCTTGCACTACACGTTGCGCTGTACCGACGAGCTTTACTGTGCGGCCCTTTTCGAAGCGGCCTTCTCCGGTCGCGATCCCGTGGACGGAGTACTCGCCCGGGCAGTATTCTCCGGGTAGCTCCCCTACTGCCGCAGGAACGCCGAGGCGTGTGAATACTTCAACGAAGAGGTTCGCGAAGTGTTCGAAGCGGTGCTGGTGCGTGAGCATCGCGACTTTCTCTGGTTGGATGTGGTCGATGACCCAACTACCTGGATGGTAGGCCATCGCCCGTCCGCCGGCTTTACGGATGAGTGGGGCGAATCCGGTGTCGCGGCTCGCTTGGGCCGCGGCCTCGTAGCCGGGCGCGCGCGTGTCGCGTTGGCCGAAGGCCACGGTCGGTGCGGGGCGATAGATGCGCAGTAGCGGGCCGCGTTTGCCTTGCGCGACCTCGCGTAGCAGTTCGATGCCGCGTTCCAGGTCCGCCGCGGGGTCACCGGATGGACTTTCGCGCAAAAGGGTTCCGGTGTGTTGCGGCTGTTCGGGGATCGCTGTGCTCACGGGGCCTTAGTTTAGTCCGCCTGGTGCTTACATGGGCCTTGCAGCTTCATTTGCACGGTGCGTGGCTGACAATTAAGAGGCTCGGCCCTGTCCTGCCCGCATTGGCTGCGGGCAGAACAGGGCCGAGGCTCAACGTGATGGGAGCTTGGTTAGAAGTCCCAGAACCCACCGCCCCCACGCCAGCACACGGGAAACCGCGGCCCGTGGTGACCTAGTGGTGACCCGGCCCCACCACGCCATCACTCGCAGCCACAATCCGCGACACATCATCCACCCACATGTGCGCATACACCCTCAGTGTCATCGACGCATCAGCATGCCCCAACCTGCGGGCGACCGCGACCGGTGAGGCGCCCGCCGCGATGATCTGCGACGCGTGATAATGCCGGAAATTATGCCACCCGCCAACCTCTGTCGCCCACGGCATCCGCGCGAGGGCGTCACGTAGGACACCACCGGCGCGGGACTGTAGGAGCGCACGCTCCGGCGACTCCCAGAAAAGAAGACCGAGCAGGCCCGGCTCCTCGGCGCGGCGGGCGAGGATAGCGAGCGTCGCAGGCCCCACCGCGACAACCCTGTCCGACTCCCGTGTCTTCGGAGGGACGAACGCGGGTGCGTGCTGTGTCCCCGCCACCTGCCGTGTTACACGGATCTTCCCGGCCTCCAGGTCGACAGTGTCCGTGCCGACAGCGAGGAGCTCACTAATCCTGAGCCCGGTTGATGCGGCGACGGTCGCGAGGTCCTGGAACACGCCGGCCGGGAGTGCGTCGATCACCTCCTGGCACTGCTCGACGCTCCATACGGTCATGCGTGCCCGCCGCACCTCCGGGAGCCTCACGCCCCGCCCGGGATTCGACGGGATGAGCCCGGCCTTCACGGCCTCATTCATCGACGCGTTGAAATACGCGGCGACGCGTTTCACGGTGCGGGGCGCGTAATCCTCCGCCAACCGGCCCACCCACGCGGTCACGTCGCGGTATGTGATCTCATGCAGATACATGGCCCCGAATGTGGGGAGGATATGGAGCCGCAGGCTGGTCTCGGTGCTCACCCTGGTGCCGGGCGCGAGCGTGGAGCGTGACTGTACCCACTCGGCCGCCCAGTCCCGGTATAGGGTCGCCTCCACACGCGGGCGCCCCGCGGCGCGGTCTTCCTGCTCGCGACGTTTGAGCGCTATGTAGGCCTCCGCCGCGGCCTTCCGGTCGAATGATTTTTTGCGTTGCGGCTTACCGGGTGTTTCACGCCATACTGCGAGCCAGCGTTTCCCGCGCCCGTACCTGTCAGTGCGGGTGCCGTCTCGGTTATGCCAGGCGTCTACGACACGCACGCCCGCCCCCTAGCATGCATGCGCGCCGCATACCGGGCCGCGTCACCGGGCAGGACCTCCAGCTCGTGTGCGACAGCCTCTACGGTCTCGTAGGCGCGGGCGGCCTCCATATACCTACAGAAAGGGATCAGGAGCCAGGCCGCGTACTCGTCGGCCTCCCGCTCCGTGACAGCGGTGGAGGCTGTGTGCCCGTGGGCGGCGTGCCCTAGCTCGTGCGCGAGCGTGGACGTGTACGGGACACCCGACAGGCGCGGGTCCAGGCGGACCTCCCGGTGGGTGTGGTCGTATTCTCCCCACGCGCCGGTGACGGTGGGTGTGCGTGTGATCTTTACGTCGAGCATCTCGATGACCTGGTCTAGATACATACCCCCGAGTGTCGGCCGGGGGTCTGACAGATTGAACATGTTTATGGGTCGGTCGGTGTCGCGTCCGGGTCGATACCGTCCCCGAGCCCGCGCTGGAGTGCTGCTATCTGTCGAGGCTGAGTGTGTGCTCGATCAGATATTGACGTGACCTCACCGGCCGCGCCTGTGTCTGCGTGTGTGTGATCGTCGTGTGCGTCATTGTGCTCTACCAATAGTCGGATGATCTCGTCCACAGCACGGCGCTGTGGATCAGTGAGTCGCTCCGACCCCTCACGCGGGACATACGGGTGCGCGACCTCATCGGTCGTCGCCTCCACTATCTCGTCGACCGTCACCCCAAACACCGCCGCAAACGCCTCCAGCGCTCGCCGGTTCGGCGGGTCTGGGTGCTGTCCCCGCATATACGAGCCTGCCGTCGTAAATGAGATGCGCTGGCCAGCCTCAGCGGCCTTGGCTTCAATCTCCCTCAGAGACAGGTTCTCGCGGTTCAGCGAGTTCAGGTGGTCGGATAGTCGGCTCACACTCATCACCCTCATCGATACACAGGACTACACGCAAGCCTATCTGTGTGTGTCTCAGTCACAAACCACGCCGATGTAATTCCCGGAATCACGCGGAAACACGCGGGGCGTGCCAATCGTATTTGCACACTCGCATACAAGTGTGTAATGTGTAGACCGTACCCGCACAGCACGCACACTCCACACATTCGGAGAGGAGGCACACATGACGACCACCTACCAGGACACCGCACGCGGCTTCACCGCACGCCCACAGAAACAGCAGATCCGGCTCGCGATGAAGTTCAACCGCTGGACGAACGCAGAGCTAGCACGCCGCGCTGGGATCAGCCCAGGCACCGTCGGAAACGTCCTCGGGGCGCGCGCGACCTGCAACCCAGAGACCGCGGCGAAGATCGCTGACGCGCTCAATGTCGATACCACAGACCTTTTCACGCTCGAGCCGATCACATACGCGGCTTAACACAAAAGGTCCCCCCACGCACCTACAGCGTGGAGGGACCCAGGAGACCCACACGGTCTCGATCACACACAGTAAGGATACCAAAAATGTTGACCTTCCTAATCATCCTCGCGGTCGCGATCTCATTCGCGATCCTCATCGGCGCCGCGATCATCGCCACCGCACCCGACATCCTCGGAATCGAGCGACGCGCACCGCGGCACCGCGCCGAGCCACGCGGCAAGAAGGCGGTGAGCCGATGAGACGCCCCACGGTCTACGACGAACAGGGCTATCCGCGCGTGTGGGCGGTCCTCGCAGGGACTGCAGGGCTCCTCGCGACCCCGTACGCGCTCATGTGGGTATCAGTACAGCTCGCACGCCTCTTCGGCACGATCTAGGAGACACACGCGATGACTCTCACAGTGCAGCAGGTAGCCGACCGGCTCCAGATCTCGCCCTATGTCGCGCGGCAGATGGTCCAGCGCGGCGACATCCAAGGATTCAAACTCACCGATTCACCGCGGGCGCAGTGGCGTATCCCAGCCCGCGAACTCGAAAACTACATCCAGCGGCGGACAGCCGCGACCACACTCTAGGAGATACACATGACCACGACTACTAAAGCCCGGCCGTTGTGGGGGTGCCCGGCCGCGACCCTCACACTCCCAGTCGACGCCCCACAAGACGCTTGGCACGCCCAGCGCGCGACGGGTGTCGGCGGGTCCGAGATCGGCGTCATCGCAGGCCTCGTCACCTACCCGGGCACGAACCGGTACACGCTGTGGCAGGAGAAGACCGGCGAAGCCACCGACCCCGTTTACGATCAGGCGACCCTCGACCGATTCCGATTCGGGCACGCGATGGAGGACACCCTCGCGGCATGGTGGAGCGAGGACACCGGCCTCACTACCCGCCGGGCAGGCTCCTACCGGTCGAAGACCGTCGAGTATGCGCTCGCTAACCCAGACCGGCTCACGTCGGATGGTGGCGTGCTGGAGATCAAGACCACCAGCGGCTACACCGACACCGGGAAAACCTATCTAGCGGGGGATGTGCCGGCACAGCATTACGCGCAGGCGAACTGGTACGCCGGCGTACTCGGTAGGCGCGGGCCACTGCATTTCATCGCGCTCGTCGACCGGACACCAGTCATACTCCAACGCGACCCAGACCCGGAGCTCTACCGGGAGCATGTCGCGGCGGCGGGCGAGTTCTGGGAGCACGTCACCACCAAGACCGCCCCAGAGACGTTACTCGCGGACATGACCGACTCGGAGCTAGCCGCACGCTACCCAGCCAGCGAGCCAGACACGGTCGCAGTCGCGCAGGTCGATTTCCTGGTGCGTGACGAGCTCACACGACGCACCGCAGCCATGGAGCAGAAGAAGGCGGCGGAGGCTGAGATCAAACGCATCGACACCGCACTCAAAGCCGAGATCGGTGACCGGGAATACCTCGCGCTACCGGACGGTGAGAGGGTCGCCCGCTGGCAGACCGTCGCCGGCCGTAAACGCCTCGATACTGACCGGCTCCTCGCCGACTACTGCGAACTCGCCGGGATCAGCACCGACACCAGCGAGTACGGCGACATCCTCGACCGATACACCACCCACGGGAAGCCATCCCGCCGCTTCACGATCATCTAAGGAGACACAATGAGCGAGATCACACACACTCAGGCAGGGTCAGACCTAGCCATCACCGACGACCAGACGACATTCACCCCCGTACAGGTCGCCGCGCTCCAGCACATCGGCGTCGCGACCAACTCCCCGGCGGACGTCGCGATCCTCTTCCACCAGGCGAAGCGCACCGGCCTCGACCCTTTCAAGCGCGAGATCTACATGATCACCCGCAAGACGAAAGACGGGACACGCAAGCCGACGATCCAGACCGGGATCGACGGATTCTACGCGATCGCTCGCCGCGCCGCCGCCGCCGACGGCACCACCTTCGGCATCCCGGAGACCTACTGGTGCGGGAATGACGGGGTGTGGCGTGATGTATGGCTGCCATCCCAGCCGCCAGCCGCGGCGAAGGTCGTCGTCACCCGCGGGGACGCGACATTTACGACGGTCGCGCTGACACGTGAGTACATGGCGCCAGGCCCGATGTGGCAGAAGATGCCGGCCCGGATGATCGCTAAGTGCGCTGAGGCGCTCGCTATCCGGAAGGCTTTCCCGGATGTGACGTCAGGCCTGTACACGTCGGAGGAGATGGCGCAGGCAGGCCCAGGCGACCAGCCACAGCAGGCACCGCAGCAGGCACCTGCTCAGGGGCCGGCTGAGTCCGTCGGCGACCTGGTCTCGCTCCTACCGGACGCGACGACCCTCGACGAGGTCACCGATATCGCCCGCCGCCTCACCCAGATCAACGCACCCGCCGACGCTATCGAGAAGGCACGCGCCCGATGGACCGAGATCAACGACCACACCACCAGCGACAGCGAGGAAGCTGACGTGGTGGAGGATGCGGAGGAGGTCGACGCCGCATGACCACCACCACTAAATACGAGCCACGCCTAACCCACGATCACGGCATCACAGCTGCGTGCTCCTGCGGCACCCGCACCCGTCACCAGTGGGTGACCGACTGCCCAGCCACAGTCCAGGCAGAGGACGGCTACAGCGAGGTCACGATCCACTCCTACGGGAACGAGCTAGAGATCTCACGCGAAGACGCCTGGATGTTGGCACAGAACATTCTCGCGACGCTCGACGCGACCACCTACCAATTCGACCGATTCAAATAACCCGAAAGGACACAGAGTAATGACTGAAACGATGATCACTGTTGTCGGCAACCTCACGGCAGACCCTGAGCTGCGGTTCACCCCCGCGGGCGTGGCGGTAGCGAACTTCACGGTCGCCTCAACCCCACGCTCCTACGACAAGCAACAGCAGCAGTGGGTCGACGGTGAAGCCCTGTTTATGCGGTGCAGTGTGTGGCGTGACTATGCGGAGAACGTCGCCGAATCACTCACTAAGGGTGCCCGGGTCATCGCTACCGGGAAGCTTAGGGCCCGCTCATACCAGGACCGGGACGGCGACCAGCGGACGGCGTGGGAGCTGGAGGTAGACGAGGTCGGCCCTGCGTTGCGGTATGCGACGGCTCAGCCGGTGCGCACCCCGATGAAGAACAGCTCTGGCGGGCAGGCGTGGCCGGGACAGCAACAGCAAACCCAGCAGACACAGCCACAACAGCCACAACCACAGCAGCAGGGCTGGGACCTACCCGCCGGAACCCCGCAAGCCGCTCCACCGTTCTAAACCACACCACACCCGGCTAGCCAAGAAAGGAGACACCCCGCATGACGAAACAACGGGACCGCGCGTGCCGATACGTGGAGCCACCCAACGCCAAAACACAGCGCTACGACACCCACAAGCAGGCATATATCTACGCGACACAATGCGCAACCACGGTTGAGGAATGGCGGCCTATCCCAGGCTACGAACCCCGTTACCTCGTATCGAACCACGGCCGTTTGAAGAACACAGAAACCGGCCGTTACGTCGGCACTAGGGAGCACGGCGGCACCGGCTACATACGAGCAACCATCTACAAACAAGGCGCAACCAAACCAACCCGCGCCCGCGTCCACGTCTTGGTTGCGGCCGCGTTCCTCGGACCAAGACCCGCCGGGCTCGACATCTGCCACACCGACTCCAACCCCGGCAACAACCACATCGGGAACCTACGCTACGACACCCGCGGCGCAAACATAGCGGACGCGAAACACGCGCAAACACGATGCGCTAACGGGCACCCATGGAACACACAGACCCGTTACGTGAGGGCTGACGGCGGCGGCTGGAAATGCCGCATCTGCAGGAACGAAGGAATCGCACGCTACCGGGCACGCACGGCCGGGCACATCACGAAAGGCAGGCGCTCATGGGCATCACGACATGCCGCGGCTGGAACGGGACCGTACACGGCTACCTACACCACCAACAGCACGGAACCGCGCCGTGTATCGGATGCGTTACGGCGTGGCGGCAATACCAGGCACGCACCAAACCGAACCGGCGGTTAGGGCTCGCTACGTGGCCGCTATGCGGGGCAGAACACCCATACACGCCCGCCGGCTACACCTGGCACCAAGCAACCGGAACCCCGCCGTGTATCGGCTGCGAAACCGCACACAACGAAACCACACCATCATGAACCAGACCGAACAGAGCCTACACAACTGGATCACCGACCGGCGCGCCCGCGAACGAACCAGAAACCAGCCGGCCCTAACAATCCACCAAGCACACGCAAACGCTAAACGCATCATGACCGCCGCACAGAAAGAAGCGGATAAAGCACGGTGTGAAGCGAAACAACGGCTAAGCGATGCAACACACTTCGCGGTCACCATCCAGCGACGCCGCGCAATCCTAGCGCAAGCAGACCTGAAACACCGCGCCATGAAGCAGCAACGGCAACGCTCACGACAGGCCCAACCCGAACGATGCGGCGTTTGTGGTGACTGGACACTAAACGACCACTGCAACACGTGCCAACGAAAGAAACGACCATGACCATGACTAGCACTGTCTACAGCTACCGCGGCCGGAACCGTGACATCACATGCGGAGACGCGACCGGGACACCAAGAGGATACCGGAGACACTACCGGCGCGGTGAACCTGCCTGTGACCTATGCCGTGAAGCAGAACGGTTACGGAGCATACAGCGGCGAAACAAAATCCGGGAAGAACACGAACGCAGAACCGGGGGACGCAAACACCCTACCGGGTTCGACCTTGACGCGACCAAACGAGCGCTAGACCGATACCTACAGGCCCGCAGAGAACGGAAACAAAAGGCAGGTGCCGACCGTGGTTGAACGGAACTATTTACAAGCCCGCGGCGCATCCATCACCGCACCCACCAGCTACCGCACATTCAAACCCTACGTGTACAGGGGCGCGGAACCATGGACCCCACCGACCAAACCAGAAAACCACTACACCTGCGAGACCACAGGTAAACGAGCCACCACCTACACCTACAGGCAGCACCTCAACCAGGGGGAGCCGGCCTGCACGCCGTGCCAGGTGTTCAGTCGTCTGTTACAGCGGCGGCGTGAACAGCACCGCACCGTTGGCGTGTACTGCGAGGCACCGAAACCATGTAGCCCGGAAGGCTACGCGTGGCACCAACACCAAGGCGAAACACCTTGCCCCGAATGCACCCGATACCACCAAAAGGAAAACGAATGACTGATTACGCAGACGTTATTGACCACACCTTCGACACAGTCATGACCACGATCAGGTACACAGTCGACGCCCCATCCCCACAGCAGGTGGACCTCATCGTCATGCTCGCCAAGATAATCGAAGCAGCTAGCGGAGTTATCAAAAATAACGTGGCCAGGGATCTCCCACACAGCGCCGGGCTCAAACGGCATCTAGCCGATAGCGAGGTAGACCCGAACATAATCACAGCCGCATACGCCGCGGACCACATCTATGAGTATGTCGACGTGATCCTAGGACCTTGGAACCGTGATACAGCGAGCTGGGACGCCGATGAACGTGAGACAGTCGTATCAGTCATCCTGAGTGTCTCGTTTGAGTTGGGGAAGCTCCAGGGCGAGCTGCGGGGCCGGGCTGGATGTCACTGTAGCGACTGCCTGCCGTTCTAAACCCCACCCCACCCGCGGGCGCATCTCAATAACGGGCGCGCCCGCGACCCTACCCAGGAAACACCATGACCCACAGCCTCAAAACCCTACGGGCGCAATTCCGTGCAGTCGGGAAATTCCATACACCGCCCGAGCTAGCCCTAAAACTCCGGTCATATATCCCCGACACCCCCGCGGCCGTCTATGACCCGACATGCGGCGCAGGCGCCCTCCTATCCGTCTTCCCTGACACGACAGAGAAATACGGGCAGGACATCGACCAAGCAGCCCTCGAAGACGCCGCCGCTATCCCCGGTATGCGGACAGCGCACGGCGACGTACTCACCCACCCCGCGTGGCTGGACCAGCGGTTCGACGCGATCGTCGCTAACCCTCCGTTCAGCATCAGGTGGGAGCCACGCACCGATGAGCGATTCGAGAGCGCCCCTACGATCCCTACCCAATCACGCGCCGACTACGCATTCCTGCTGCATATCCTGCACATGCTCACCGATACCGGGACCGCCGCCGTGCTGTCATTCCCCGGCGTCTTATACCGCGGGGCACGTGAAGCGAAGCTCCGCGCCTGGATGGTCGAGCAGGGCTGGATCCACCGCGTAGTGCGTGTCCCCGGCGACACGTTCGAGGACACCGCGATCGAGACCGCGATCCTCATCCTCAGAAAGTCGCCCGCCGCGACTGAGGTCATATTCGAAGATCTCGAGACCGGTGACACCCACACCGCGACCCTCGACGACATCCGCGCCCAGGACTACATACTCTCACCCCGCACCTACATCCCCGCTCCCGTGGATGACACGCCACCGGTCGACCCGTGGGAGCTAGAGCAGGCCGCGCGCCGCAATACCGTGCGTCAGCTGCGAGACCAGATAGGCATGTCGCGGATGGTCGCCGCGATAGAGCGGTGGCCGATAGAGCCGTTCCTGGACGACCTAGACACGGTCCTAGTCGAGGCCCGCGCCACCCCACTACCGAACCTCTAGACAGACAGGAAACCCCACCATGACGCATGTTGACACGGTACGGATCGAGTCAGACCCGCACTACACGATCACACGCGCCGGCACAGTCACCAACACCAAGACCGGCCGCGCATTAAAACCATTCCCACGCGGGAAAGCTAACGGCCTATCCGTAGACCTACCCAGCGGCACCCACTATGTGCACACGCTCGTTGCGGCCGCGTTCCTCGGACCAAGGCCGGAAGGTCACGACATCATCCACCTAGACGGCGACCAAGTGAACCTACACGCAGACAACCTCGCATACGTGACCAGGTCCGAACGTGTACGAGACCAGCACAACCAACGCCGCCGCGCCCGCCGCCAAATCAAAGGAGTAAACACCATGACTAACACCCCTAACCCAGGCATTGAAGGTACATCACCCCGGAGTTCTGGAGAACACCCGGCATCGATAAGGTCAGCGCCCTGGGCCGTTTGCTGTACATCGCGATGCACACGTGGGCAGACAATCACGGCCGCGGGTTACTAGACCCCGATAACCTCAACCGGCACGCATTCCACCGCGACCGGCTCAGCCGCTACAGGATCACCCTAGAGCTAGCTGAAATCCCGACAGTGTTCCCAGTGACCTACTACACCGTGAACGGCGTCGATTACTACCAGATCGACAACTGGAAACTAACCCAGGGCGAACCGAACACACCACCGGTATACCCAAGCCCGGACCACCCAGACGCAACCCAAATCCCATAGAGACAGACAGGAGCACACAGACTCATGGCACGGATCAGAACCATCAAACCTGAATTCTGGGATTCACCCTCGACAGCGTCTGTTTCGTTCCCGGCGCGGCTGTTGTTTATCGCGCTGTGGAATTGGGCAGATGACCACGGTAGAGGCACCGCAAACCTTAAAGAATTGGAGGGGTTCGCGTTCCCGAATGATGACGAATTTTGCGGGTGTGGCGGAAACACCGCACACCGTAGCGGAAATACCGTGCAGTTCCGTGATCTTGTAGCGGAAGTTTCTGAGGCGTTCGGAGTGCTGTTCTACAAGGTGAATGATCGTCCTTATTACGAGATTCCTAGCTGGAATGAGCACCAGCGGAACGAGCGGCGCGCTAAGTCATCGAAGTTCCCGGGACCCGAAGAAGCGGACGACAAAAACCCCGGAAATACGCGGGAAAACGAGCCTGTAGCGGAAACACCGCACGTTGTAGCGGAAATACCGTGCAATGTGTCGGAAACACCGCACACTTCCGGCCCTGGAATTAGGAACAGTTTAACAGGGGAACAGATAGTTAACACTCCCCCCTCCCCCTCGCTCGACGCTGACGCGCCGACCGAGAGCGAGGAGGTCGCGAACGAAAACAAACCCCGCACCAAGCCAGCCACGAAGCCAAAACCGAAGCCGCGCACCTACCCAGACGACTTCCAAGAATTCTGGGACACCTACCCAAGACGCACCGCCAAAGCCGACGCCTACAAAGCATGGAAGGCAGCCACCAAACGAGCCAGCGCGGAAACCATCACCACAGCCGCCGCCAGATACGCCGCAGACCCGAACCTCCCCGACCCGCAGTACATCCCGTACCCGGCGACCTGGCTCCGCAGCGACTCCTGGGACAACCCACCCGAACCCCCACGCCACGACCTCACCCCCACCCAGAGACGGCTACAAGCCACACTCACCCACGGCCTCACCTGGGCCGCACAAGACCCACAAGACCCACACGACGCACTCACGCAGGAGAACCCGCCATGGCAGATCACCGCATAACCCGCCGCGACACCCTCACCATCGTCGGCTACCTCCAAGCCCTCGACCCCACCATCGACGGCACACACGACGCCACCCTCGACCTCTGGCACCACGGCCTCAACCGCACCCCGCCAGGACAGCCCCCCTACACGCCCGCCGAGATCCGGGCCGCGATCATCACCTACTACGACAACCCACCCACCACCCCGACCGGATACCGACAACCAGCCACACCCGCCGCGATCCGCCGCATCATCCACCAAGCACGGGAACACCAACAGCGGCGCCAGTCAGCTCTCGAAGCCACCCGGCGCCGCGAGCTCGAACCCCCACGCAACCCCACCCCACGCCGCATCCCCTGGCGGCAACTCCTCCATAACCTCCAAAACAACACCCCCTAGAACCCCCAGCAAGCCCGCAGACGCGCGAACACCCCACCAGACAAGGAAACACCCACCCGACAAAAACAAACCCGCCAGAACGCCACACAGCGGCTCGCAAGAGTCCGACCCCCACCGACCCCCACCGACCCCCACCGACCCCCAACTCAACCCCCCCTTCAACCCCCTCGACCCCAGGAACAACACCCATGCCAGACCCCACCCAACCCCCCGCAAAGCGGCAACCCCCAAAAACCCTCACCATCACCCACAACGCAACCCCACAAACCCAAGGCTCCATGCGCACATACCGCGGCCGCATCACCCACACAAACCCGCGCCTGGCCGGGTACCGTGACGGGCTCACCTACACCGCCCGGTCAGCGGCCGCCCGCGCCGGCTGGGCTACCCGCGACACCCCCGTCACCGTCGACCTGACCGTCTACCTCGCCCGCCCTAAAGGCCACACCACCCGGGCCGGTAGCAGGTCGGCCGCGTGGACGGCATACCCGGCGCGGCTCCGCACAGGTGACCTCGATAAGCACCTCCGCGCGACGTTGGATGCGCTCACCGCGGCCGGGATCTGGGTAGACGATTCACGCGTCACGCACATCACCGCCGCGAAAGCATGGGCTGACACCCGCTCTCCTGGTGTGTTGGTTGTGGTGACTGATACACCACCAGACCCCGTTACATCCCCGCTATGACGCTGGCAGACGAGTACAAGAGTGAACCTGTGTCGGATATAATCGGGCGCGGGGCGAGCCACGGAGGTAAAACAGCATGAGTGAGCGTGTCAAACGCCAATGCCAAGGCAAAAACAAGACCGGGAAACCGTGCGGTATCGAGCCCGCTAAAGGCGCCCGCATGTGCTACCGGCACGGCGGTAAAGCACGGCAGGTCGCACAGAAAGCGCGTCAACGCGCGCTAGTCCAGGACAACGCGCCCGAAATGCGGCGGCTACACATCGACACGTATCGCGGCATCGACGATCCTGCGCGCGCGCTCATGGACCTGGTCGCCTCGAAGTCAGCCGAGATCCAGTTCCTATCGCACCTCGAATCCACACTCCACACGGAGTATGGGAACGACGTGTACGCGTGGCATAAGGCCGAGACCACCGAGAACAACGTGACGGGTGAGACTGTGAAACACCGCGCGGGCCCGCACCCGGTGATCGTCCAGCGCCGGCAGGCGGAGAAGGACCTCGCCGCCATCGCGTCCGACGCGCTCAAGGCGGGGGTCGAGGAGCGCCGCGTGAAGCTCGCAGAGCTACAAGTCCGCGCCGTCTCAGACGCGATCCACCGCGGCATCAACAAAACCACCCTCACCACCGACCTACGCGAGACACTCCTCGGCAACATCGCGGCAGAGCTGCGCACCCTCGACACCACCACGGGAGGCACCCAGTGACCGGCGACCGGATCGTGTGCGGCCTCTGCCAAACTCCAGACACAGACATGCACCTCTGCCCCACCTGCACCGGCCGCCTCACCAAACTCTTAGCGTCCTGTCGTGACGCGCTCAGGCTCGCCCCGACCACCATCGCTAAGCAGGGCACGGCACGCGCAGGGGAGCACACTAGGGCAGGGAGCCCAGCCACCGGCGCGCCCGTCAACCTCGCCGCCGCACAAGCCCGCGATAATCTCCGCGCCGTCTACGTCAGGCACGCCACCACCAGTGATACCGCGGCGCTCTACGACTGGGCACCTGCCTGGTACCGCGACCTACTCGCCGCCTATAAGCACCTGATGAGCTTCATTGACCGGCCGCCGGAGCGGCACAGCCTCGGCCGCTGTACCGGTGACGGGTGTCGCGGCCAGCTCCTCTACCGCACCGGAGCCCATACCGCGAAGTGTGACACGTGCCTCGGGACAGTCAACGTGCGCGAGATGCGGGACTGGCAACTCGCTAACCCCGCCACCGATAAGACCGCGCCGCTCCCCGTCATCGTCCGTGCCCTCCAAGCGTGCGGGGCCGAGATCACCCAGGCTATGGCGGACGGATGGGCACGCCGCGGGAAGATCCGGCCGTGTGATGACCAGGGCCGGTATTCATTCCAGCAGGTCCACACCTACTACCGCGGCCGCCTGTAGGAAACCTATAAACAGGCCAGTGCGACACGCCCGAGAATCCACCAAAAACCCGGTAAACGATGCTAACCTAAACATATAGTCCCAGGAGTATGCCCGGGACGGGGTCAAACGTGCAGACGCCCTGCACCCAAACCCCCACAAACAACACCCTCTAGTGGCCGCCCCGCCGTTCTTCCGCAGTGGACAGCGAGCGCGTATTCCTTGCTCCACCAAGCGTCCCGGCTCCGATCTCCGGCCGGGCACGCCTGGTCGACGCCCCCGCACACAGGGGCGGCCACTACAGGGCCACACACCCGACACAGTAGGGGGACAACAGTGTTCCTCACACAACTCGCTGACGCACTCACCCCACGCCCACCACAATGGGCCACACCAGGCGACCTCGCGACCCACCTCAACCCACACACCGTCAACACCCCCGCCCTACGTATCATCGATGACGCGCTCATCGACGCATACACCACCCCCGACAGCCGCCTCATCATCTCGATGGCACCACAGGAAGGCAAGTCACTGAGGGTCGCGCAGGACTACCCGATCTGGGCGCTCACACAAAACCCAGACACTAGGATCGTGACCGCCTCCTACGGACAATCCCTCGCGACACGCAACGGCCGCACAATCCGCAACCGCATCACCGCGGCACCTGAACTCGGTTTAGCTATCGCCCCCGACAACGGCAGTGCTAGCGAATGGCAACTCACAGGCCACGCAGGCGGCGTCTACAGCGTCGGCGTGGGTGGCGGCATGACCGGACGCTCCGCCGACATGCTCATCATCGACGACCCCGTCAAAGACCGGTCCGAAGCAGACTCCCCCACCTACCGCGACCGCGTCTGGGAATGGTGGACAGACGTCGCCTCCACACGACTCACCCCCGGCGCGCCCGTCATCATCATCATGACCCGGTGGCACCACGACGACCTCGCCGGCCGCCTCCTAGCGGCTCCGGACGGCGACAGGTGGCGGTACATCAACATCCCCGCCCAAGCAGACCACCGGCCTGAGCAGGGCGAGACAGATATTCTCGGGCGTGAGCCCGGCGAGTACATGGTGTCCGCGCGCGGCCGCACACACCAGCAGTGGGAGCAACGGAAACTCCAAGCCGGCGCTAAAACCTGGGCGTCCCTCTACCAGGGCCGACCGACACCAGACTCCGGCGGGATCTTCCCGCCATCACACGAGTGGCCGACCTATTCAGCCCCCGTATGGGTCCAACACGACGACGGCCGCCGCACCATCCCACACCACAGCGGCGACATGGAGCTCGTCCAGTCCTGGGACCTCGCATTCAAAGACACGACCGGCTCCGACTATGTCGTCGGGCAGGTCTGGCTCCGTGTCGGCGCGAAGGTCATGCTGCTCGATATGGTGCGTGACCGAATGAATTTCACGGCGACATGCCAAGCAATCCGCACACTTTCCGCGCGCTGGCCGCAAGCGTCCGCGAAGTTCGTGGAGGATAAAGCGAACGGCCCCGCGGTGATCCAGGCGCTACGGCACCAGGTGCCCGGGATTGTCCCGGTAGAGCCTCAAGGCTCGAAGACTGCGCGGGCGTCCGCTGTCGCCCCATTCCTGGAGGCAGGGAACATACACCTCCCGACCGTCGACCTCCTCCCATCCGTGGCAGACCTCATGAGCGAGGCTGACGGATTCCCTAACGCGGCACACGACGACACCGTCGACGCACTCACGCAAGCCCTAAACCGGCTACTACTCCATCCACTCACCCAGGGCAGGAGCCTCACGACCGAGGATGTCCTACCCGACTACACCCCCGTAAACCTCAACCTCATATAAGGAAGGGCGGCCCTATGGCGTTCCTGGACTGGCTCACCGGAAACCGGATCATCCAGGCACAAGAGCACGCCGCCACCACTGGTTATGACGCGCAGGTCGCAAACCTCACCCACCAAGTCGAGACCCTGTCTGAGAGCCTCGCGAGCCTACGGGATGAGGACCGCGGCTGGACCTCGATCACCGACACCGGCGACACCATCGGACGCGACCGCCTCCTAACCATCGCGAACCAGACCCGCGCCGCCAGCCTCACGAACCCTTTCATGGTCCGCGGTAAGAAGGTGCGCGTCGGGTACATCTGGGGCCAAGGCTACTCAGTCACCGCCACCGAGAATGAGGACGGGCAGGACATCGACCGAGTCGTCCAGGGCTACCTGACCGACGACCGTAACCGTCACGCCGTATTCGGGGCGCAGGCGATGCAGGCCGCTGAGGGCGACCTATTCGACGACGGGAATGTGTTCTGGGCTCATTTCGCAGACCCACGCACCGGGCATGTACAGACCCGGCCGTTGCCGATGACGGAGATCACCGAGATCGTCACCGCGCCGCATGACCGGTTTACGCCGCACTACTATAAGCGTGTATGGCGGGAACGCGTCCAGGGCTCGACACAGTACGTCGACCGTGAAGCCTACTACCCGGACATCGACTACGCGCCATCCAAGAAACTCAAGACCCTCGACGGGGTCCCGGTCATGTGGCCGGGGACGGTCGGTGGCGCGGCGATCCTGCACATCAAACCGAACCCAGTCGGGCGTGACCGGTTGTGGGGTATCGGTGACGGCGCCGCGGCCCTCCCGTACGCGACCGCATACCAAGACTTCCTCCAGGATTGGTTCAGCTTGGTGAAGGCCCTGTCGCGTATCGCGTGGCAGGTCACGAACAAGGGCGGCCGCTCCCAAGCCACTAGGGCCGCCGCTGAGGCACTCACGAGCCTGACCGGTGTAGGTGGCGCTATCGCGGGCGACACCGTACAAGTCGAGGCTGTACCTAAGACCGGAGCGACCATCGACGCCGACAGTGGCCGGTCCGGTGCCGCAGCTGTAGCGGCCGCGCTCGACCTCCCCGTCACAGTGCTACTCGCCGACCCAGGCGTCACCGGCGCTAGGGCTGTAGCTGAGACACTAGACCGTCCGATGCATAACGCTATGACGATCCGCCGCGAAGTCTGGGCCGACGCACTCCGCGCGTCGATCAGGTTCATGCTCCGCCAACAGGTAGCGGCCCCATATGGGTCGTTGCGTGGCTCGATTGGTCGTGACGGTGACCGCGAACTCCTGCAATTCACAGACGACACCCGGATCACGTTGCAGGTACGGTTCCCTGACATCACCGAACCGGACATGGACCGCGTACTCGACGCGATCGCTACCGCCGACACCCTCGACGTCATCCCACCGATCGAGAAGGCGAAGCTCGTCCTCCACGCGTTGCGGGTCGAGAACCCGGAGGAGATCATCGGGGCGATGGTCGGCGATGACGGCGAATACATCCCGCCGTCGCTGTCGACGTTGGGTGGTGTGGGGCAGGCGATGGTCGACGCGTACCGGGCCGGCCGGACACAACACACCGCCCCACCGCCTGAGGGCGAGTAGCGCAGCCATAATCCGAACAACACGCACGAGGGGGTGTCTAGTGGCTATCACCCCCGAAACCCTCCACGCCGCCGAACAGGTCAAGACCACGGTCCGGCGCCTCACGGATGAGACCGAGCTCGACCTAGTCCGGGCGTGGGTAGATGCGTGGGAGACCCTAGAGCCCGAATACCGCGCTTTGGCTGACACGCTCGCGTCCCGTATCGAGACCGGCACACCCGTCACACGGGCTGAGGTCGCGCGGCTAGACCGTCTACAGGCGGCACTCGGGCAGACACAGGAGACCCTCACCGCGCTCACGTCACAAGCTAGCGCGGCGACTGTGGACGCGCTTCCCGCCCTTGTAGAGGTCGCTGAGGGGAGCCTCGCGACAGTGCTCGCGACACAACTCCCCCGCAGGCTCCGCCGCACCCCTGACCCGCTCGACATCGAGGCGATCAACCCGGGCGCAGTCGACGCGATCGTCGCCCGCACTAGCGAGCAGATCCATTCCCGCTACCGGCCGCTCCCGGCGGAGACCGTGACAGTCATGCGGCAACAGCTCGTCTCCGGTGTCACGACCGGCACCCACCCGCGCACGGTCGCACGCCGTATCCTGCAGAAGGCTGAGCAGGGCTTCAACGGCGGCCTAGCCCGCGCGACAAACATCACCCGGACGGAGATGCTCGACGCGTACCGGTACGCCGCCCAAGAAAAAGCCATAGCCAACCAACATTTGATCGCGGGCAGGCGTTGGCTCGCCACCCTCGATGACCGGACCTGCCCGTCATGCCTAGCGAATCACGGGCGGGTCGACCCGCCGGACGCGTTCGGGCCAGCCGACCACCCCTCCGGCCGGTGCACCTATGTAGAGGAGCTACGGCCGTGGCGAGACCTCGGGATCGACCTCGACGGCACCCCCGAGCCGGTCGCGCACTGGCAGGACCGTGACGAATGGTGGCAGTCGCTGGATGAGAAGACCCAGCGCCGGATCCTAGGGCCCGCAAGGTTCGAGCTACTCGCTAGTGGGCGTATCGGGTGGGCCGATCTCACGACGCTCGCTACCAGTGATGGGTGGCGGGACTCCTGGCGTACCCCAACCGTCGCGGCCCTCACGCTCGGCTTGGATCATCGCAGCTAGCCGCCGGTAGATCTCCGGCTCCGGCTCGAAGAAACCCGGTGGCGGGGCACGTAACACGCTCACATCGCCGCAGGTGTCGCATACACCCGTGATCGCGCCGCCACCCGCACCGAGCGTTACCCGCGGCCTATACCTGCCGCCCGTACACGCACTACACCGCAACTCATCCTTATCACCCATAAACACCAAGTCTAGGAGCACCCTATGAGTGTGATCCTCACAGAGACACATACCGCCCACATCACCACCCCCGCCCCCGGGCACGCCCGCATCCGAGTGATCACCCCTGGTGAAGGGTCTTCCGGCGTCTACAGCGAAGCCGTGCTCCAGCTGGCCGTGCAGGAGAAGGCTTTCCCGGCGCGGACGCAGTGCCACATCAATCATGACTCCCCGGACCAGCCGCCGACCGGTGACGCTCGTAACCTGGTCGGCTACCTGGTCGAGGACGCGGTGTGGGGTGACGGCGCTATCGAGGCGACTGTGAAGGTCGGCGAGAAGTGGTGGCAGTGGGTCAAAGACTATGGCCCCGTGATCGGGATGTCGATCCAGGCCCGCGCTGAGGTCACCGAGCAGGACGGGAAACGCGTCGTCGAGCGTATCCTGCCGCACCCGATGAACCGCGTCGACTTCGTCACCTATGCGGGCCGCGGTGGCGAGGTCATGGAGATATACGAATCCGCGAATATCGCGGCTACCGAGATTTCATCCACAACCCCTGTGGATGCAGAGAAAACCCCCGCCCGCCCGGCCGGGGACACCACTACACAGAAAGAGGAGGGCCACATGAGTGATGTGACCATTACCGCGACAGAGCACGCACGCCTGTCGGAGGCCTCCAAGCGGGTCCCCGCACTGGAGGCAGACCTGAAGGAAGCACGCGAGGCACGCGAGGCCGCTGAGAAGGAGCTGGCTGAGCTGGTCGAGGCTCGCGAGACCGAGCTCGCGGACGCGGCCGAGAAGGCTGTGCGTGAGCGTCTGGGTGATGACGCGCCCGCATTCATCATCGCGGCGGCACGTGAGGCCGCACGCTCTGAGGCGGGTTTCGACCCGAAGACCCTGGACGGGGTCACGGTCGCGGCTGAGGCTGGCGAGCCGCACGGCACCGGCACCACCGCTACTGAAGGTACTCGCTCTATTTCTCGCGAAGACATCGCGAACGCACTCTAAGAAAGAGGCTAAACGTTATGGCTATGAATCAGCTCTACCCTGAGGCGCGCCACATCGCCGTCGTCGCGCCAAACGCTATCGAATCCGGCGACCCAGTCATCATCGGCGGCCTCGCAGGCGTCGCACAGACCACCGCCCAGGCAGGCGAGACCGTCACTGTCTGGCTGGACGGCTCCTACCGTCTCCCAGTCACCGGCACCCCTAAGACCGGCGACGTCGTCTCCCTGAAGGGTAAGACACTCGCTGTCGGCGCGGGCTCGGCGTTCGGTGTCGTGATCACCGCTGACCAGGCGGCCGGAACCGCCGAGATCGTCCCTTTCGGTATCCACCAGCCAGCCGCTGGCTCTGACTCCTAACCCGCCACCCAAACCATAGAAAGGAAACCCATGTTTGAGAACACTGGGTGGCGTAAGGCCACCACTGCTGATGAGCGTGTCTACGAGGCCGCTCAGTATTTCACGAGCCACCGCAACGGCTCCCCCGTCCAGGTCGCGACCCTCGCCGAGGCATTCACCACGTCCGACTTCCCACGCCTGTTGGCCTCCGCGTTCACTGCGAAGGCACTAGAGCAGCAGAAGACCGTCACCCCGGATTTCGACGGCGTCGTCTACAAGACCACCGCCCCGGACTTCACCGAACGACCACTGGTCGATCTCTGGTCGGGTGACGAGTTCGAGCGCGTCCACGAGGGCGAGGAATACCGTGCAGGCACCTTCAACACCACCAGCGTGAAACACAGCACCGCTAAGTGGGGCCGCTCCTACGGTCTCACCTACGAGCTCCGCCGCGACGGTAACTTCGATCGCCTCGCGGACTTCCCGACCTTCCTCGCTAACGCTGAGGTCCGCGCGAAGAACAAGGCTGTCGCGAACGCGCTGGTCACCAACGGCGCGTGGGATAAGGCGTTCTTCAAGACCGTCGATAACAAGCCGTTGAACGCCGACAACCTGAAGGCGGCTATCTCTCAGCTCGCGTCCACGGAGGATCACCGCGGCGACCTCGTCGAAACCTCGAACCTGGTGCTCGTGGTTGGTCCGGGCCTCGCGGAGACCGCACGCGAGCTGGTTAGCGTCGACCGCCTCACCGTATCGAGCGACGTGAACGGCAAGGACACGAAGGTTGAGATCGCGAACCCGTTCAAGGGTCTCGTGACTGTGGTCGAGTCCCGTGCGCTCGGTGTCGCTCTCGGCGATAATCAGGCGACCGCGTGGGCGCTGTTGCAGGGTGCGTCGTCGACTCTGCCGTCGCTGATTCAGACCGGGCTCGCTGGTGCTGAGGGTATCGATATTCGTGTCCGTAATGACCAGGGCACCTCGGTCACGGGCGGCACGATCGGTGCTGATGAGGGTTCGTTCAACGACGACACGATCTGGTACCGCGGCCGTTCGTTCTTCAACATCGACCGTGGCTTCCGTGAGGGCGTGTACGCGTCCACCGGCAAGTAACAACCACCCACTACCGCTAGCTTGAGGGGATGCATGCCCATGGATATGGAGACTCAGGTGCGTCTCGTACGCCAACTCACCACCGACACCCACCCGAAGGTGCGGCTGTTCAGTGATGGAGACGTCACGGATGCGCTCGCACTCAATACCGGGGCGGGCATCCCCCCAGGCGCGGTAGTACGGTACGCCGCCGCCGACCTCCTAGAGATGGCCGCCGTCAGTGAGGTGCTGGTCTCGAAAAAGATCAGGACACAGGACCTACAGACGGACGGGCCCGCGGTGTCGGCGGAGCTGAGGGCGCTCGCTAAGCGTCTCAGGGATGCGGCGGACCGTCTCGCGACCCCGGTCGAGGATCAGTCCGCGTTCATCCACGTGGTGCCCGGCGGCGGGTCGCGTGGGCGGTGGGAGGCGGAGGAATACCGATGGCATTAGCAAACACGTTCGTGATCCCAGCCAAATGGGTAGAACACCACCGGCCCATCGTGGAAGCCACGCTCGGGCTCCCTGCCCGGCTAGTCCGGTCCCCGCAGGGTCCACCTGAGCCTGGCACCGCACCCGCCGAGGATGTGGTGTGGGAGGGCCGGATCAGGCTCCAACGCCTCGCGCAAGCCCGCACCACACCAGTATCGGATGCGGTCGAGCAGACCCGGCAATACCTCGCCGTACTCCCCGCCGACGTCCTAGACAAGGTCAGGGTCGGTGACTACGGGGACACGCTCATCACCGAGCCCGGTGACACGTACCGGGTCGTGGATGTGATGCGCGGCTCGCTCCTATGGGAGACGGATTTGATCGTGTCGGAGATGGTACCGAGGGGCGGAGGTGAAGCGTGATGCGGATGCGTATCGAGACTAAAGGCCTCGATAAGGCGGCTCGGAAGCTGTCGCCGCGTGACGCGCACCAGATTGCGGGGCGCGTGACTGAGGTCGCCGCCGTCCAGCTGTATAACACCGCGAAAACCAGGACACCGGTCGATACGGGGCACCTGCGTGACTCGGCTACGTGGGAGGCCGACACGTCGAGCGGCGTGATGGCGGCGCGGGTCGAGTATGGCGCGGATTATGCGTACTGGGTTGAGCACGGCACATCACGCATGCCGGCGCGCAGGTTTGTCGCGTCAAGCCTGGAAGACGTCGCACCGAAATACCACGAACAACTGTTGCGGGCGTTGCGGGCTGGGCTGGTGAAGCGATGACCACGCAGACGCTCACCGACACAGTCCTGACCGCCCTACGCGGTATCCCCTACCTGACCGGTGGTGTACACGACGGCACCCCGGCGAAGGTGCCGGCGGATCGTGGCTGGTACCGGCCGCACGCTGTCGTGTGGGCAGGCGAGACACGCGACCACACCCAAGAACGCTCACTGACCCACCTCGGGACAGTCGAGCAAGGCGTGTGGGACATCACCGTCACAGTCACCGCGGCGATACCCGCCTACACCCGCACAGCGGCTAGGCATGTCCGCACCGTACTTGCCGGGCTAGCTTTACCGGGCGGCGGCTACCTGAAACCCGCCCCCATATCGGGCCCATCAACCGTGACCGCGGACACGACGATCACCCCGACCCACTACTACATCCCCACCTACTGGACCGCCACCACAGGAGGCACCCCATGACCAACATCAAAGACGTCACCCCACCGAAGAAGAAGCCACGCCCGAAACCGGGCCCGGACACGCTCGTCCGCGCCTACGACACAGTATCCGGGCGGATCCTCCCCGTCCCCGTCCCCTACCACTACGTGACGCAATTCCCTCACCTAGAGATCGCCCCATCAGACCGATAGACACCCCCGAAAGGAATAAACATTATGGCTGTAAAGATGCTCGCTGACGCGAACCGCAAGCTCGTCTACGTCCCGACCCTCGCCGACTACCATAAGCCGACCATCGCAGAGCTCGAGGCCGGTATCGACATCTCATGTCTCGTGACCGCAGCTGACTTCACGCTCGGCTCCTCCGGTGACGACGATATCGATGACCCGGCGCTGTGCGCGTCCTCGAACTCGACCGCGCCAGGCCGCTCGAATTACGCGGCGTCGATGAATTTCTTCCGCCTCACCGAAGACAAGGATGATAAGCCGTGGGCGACTTTCACCCGTAAGGGCCTCCCAGGCTACCTGGTCCAGCGTATCGGCCGCGGCGCTAAGCCCGTCGAAGACGAGTCCGTGAAGCCCTTCGAGCAGGAGTGGGCAGAGGGCGACGAGGTCCAGGTGTACCAGGTCCTGACGTCGACGCCGCAGATCCTCTCCCCTGAGGGCGGCGGTTTCGAGAAGTTCGCTATGAATTTCCGTGTCCAGGATCAGGTGGACGAGCGCGCGAAGGTCGCCGCAGGCTAACCAGCCCTGCGGCCATAGTCTCCGGTACCCCCGTGCCCCGCTATATGGGTGCGCGAGGTGGATAGCCGGGCGTGTATGTCTGTCGGGTACATGCACGCCCGGTCTGCTATCCCCCGCACGTCGAGTAATGATCTACCGCGCGGGGGTACCGGACCCCCCTTTTTTACCCGGCATCCTTACCCGATATACCCGATAGGAGCATCATGGCTACCGATAAGACCACTACCGAGCAGACCACTACCGAGCAGGTGGGCTCGGTCGATTTTGATGCGTGGCTGGCAGGCCTGACCCGCCAGTCCCGCACCGTCACCCTCTATGGCCGCCCAGACCTCTACGGCGCGCTAGAGCAGGCCCGTGACCGTGTCACCCGTCTCGAGGAGCAGGCGAAGACCGTGAAGGCTACCGCCGGTGACCGTGGCCTCAACGACAACATCAACGGCGACCTCACCGCGGCGCGTGAACGGCGCGACCAGCTCACCGCTGAACTAGCCGCGTCCGCGATGCGGTTCCGCGTCGAGGCGTCCATCGAGGACGAGGTACGCGACGCCGAACGGCAGGCACGCAAAAACCTCACCCCCGAAGCCCGGCAGGCGCTCGCCGACCAGGCAGCAGAGATCGCCCGTGAAGACGCCGCCGCCGCCGGCCACGACGAAGAAACCACGCAGGAGATCATTACCGCGGCACGCACGACCGCGATCGTCCAAGCTATCGCCGACGAGGTCGCCTGCATCATCCTCGGTGACCGTGTCTCCACCCAGCGCGGCGGGGACTGGATCCCCGTAGGAGCAGACGCGATCCGCAAGATGCGTAAGACCCTCGGCGGCCCGCAAATCAAAATGCTCGAGGAGACGTGGCAGACCGCTACCGAGACCACGGTCGAGGTCGACGCCCCAAAATAGCTCACGCGATCGCGACCCCCGAATGGGAACACCTCCGCCTAGCGGTGAAGACCGCCCGCGACTGGCAGTGCCCCGTCACTGTCTTTCTCGGGTATAGGCGCGATGACGGGACCGTGACCCACCGCGACCGGGTCATGGCGCTAGCACTCACCTACCTCGAAGAAAACGAATGCCCGAAATGCGGGCTACCTACGTGGGAGTGCCGCGGCCTAGACGCGCTCGGCGCGTACGAGACGACCGAGGACGTCTGCCACGTCACCGAGACCGTCGAGTCCGGGTACCGAGACGCCGAGAAACGCTACGGCGGGGACGGTGTCCCGGGGCATATCGTGATCGGCCTGAAACGATCCAACGACTAAAACGAACAACTATATAGAGAACGGGATGGTGGCCTCGGTGGCATACACAGAGCGTATACAGGGCGAACTCCTACTGGACGTATCCGACTGGATGCGTGGCATGGCGGAAGCCCAGAAAGCCACCGAGGAAACCTCCCGCAAATCACGCGAGCACTCCCGCAAACAACGCGAGCAGGCTGACGAGACCGCTAAAGCCCATGCGAGACAGGCGAAGAGCGCCAAGGCCGTCAGCTCGGTACTCTCTGGTGTCGGGACGGCATTCGCCGGCGCTACGACAGCGGCCGGAGCTATGGCGACTAAGCTCGTCAAGCAGGGCGTCGCATACAACACCCTCCAGGCATCCTCCCGCGCCGCGCTCACCACCATCTTCAAAGACGCCGGCAAGGCGAATACCCAGATGGACAAGCTGGACGCCTTCGCGAAAAACTCGCCCTTCGCTAAAGACGTATTCATCAAAGCCCAACAACAGCTCCTAGGCTTCGGGCTAGAGGCCGACAAGGTCATCCCTACCCTAGGCGCAGTCCAGGACGCTGTCGCAGCTGTCGGCGGCACTAACGAGGACATCGCGGGCATCACCGAGGCGCTCGCGAAGATGAAAGGCCAGGGCAAACTCTCCGCCCAGGAGCTGAATCAGCTCGGTCAGTACGGTATCGACGCGGCCGCGATCATCGGCGAAGAGATGGGCCTGACCTCGCAGCAGATCCGCGCGATGGCATCTAAGCCCGGCGGGATCCCAGCTGAGGAGATCTGGGACCCCCTCACCAAGGGCCTGACTAAGCGTTTCGGCGGCGCCGCCGCCTCCGTGAAAGAAACGTGGGTCGGCGCTACTGACCGTATCAAGGCCGCATGGCGTGACACCGGCTCCGTACTCGCTAAGCCGCTCATCGACCCTAAGGGCGGCGGCCAAGCCATCCTCTGGGCGAATCAATTCGCCGACGTACTGCGTGGTGTGGAGAAGCAGGCCGGGCCACTCACGGATATGCTGGTCCAGCGGCTCACACCGGGGATGATCGGTGTCTCTAAAGCTATGGAGGACGCTCGGGTCGCCGTCAATAATTTCGATATCCGCGACCTCAATAGCATGCTGTCGAAGCTGGCCGGGTACGGTCCAGCTATCGCCGGCGTGTCCGCGGCCCTATTCTCGATGGGGACGAAGAACATCCCTATCATCGGTAGCCTTACGGGCGCGCTCGGGCCGCTACCTACACTCCTGCTCGGTGCCGCGGCCGCATCCCCAGAGATGCGCGACGCATTCGCCGACCTCATCGACGCGGCCGGGCCACTCATCAAGGCCGCCGGCGAAATCGGAGCAGTATTCGCTGGCACCCTGTCTGAGGGTATGGCTATCGCGGGTAAAGCCCTCCAGGGTGTCGCCGGTATCCTCGGCGCCGCGACTGACGCCTTCGATAAACTCCCCGGCCCAGTGAAGTCAGCTGCGCTCGCGCTCGCCGGGCTCATGGCTGTCCGGAAATTCTTCCCGGTCTTCGCTAAGGATATGGCAGAGCTCCCTAATAAGGCGGGCGGCGCTGTCCAGGGCGTCGTGCGGTCTTTCAGCGGCTGGACGGGCACTTTCCGCACCGCCGCGGCTGAGGCAGGCACTTTCGGCGGGAAAGTCACTGCGGTCGGTAAGACCCTCGCCGCCTCCGGTGGCCGCGGCTTCCTAGGTGCCGTGAACGGGATCATGGGGGCCCTAGGTGGCCCGTGGGGACTCGCACTCACAGGCGCGACCCTCGCACTCGGGTATCTCGCTAAGCAAAACGCCGACGCTAAGGCCCGCCTCGATGAGCTACGCGGTGCCGTGGATGCGCAGACCGGCGCACTCACTGAGAACGCTGAGGCGGTCGCGGCGAAATACGTCCAGGAAGAGATCGGCACCGAGAAGCTCGCCCAATACGGTGTCTCACTCGCTGACGCGACCCAGGCCGTACTAGGTCAGGGGGACGCGCAGGAGCGTGTCGCGCAGCAGATCAGCGACTCCACCGACGAGGCCCAGCGGTCGAAGAATATCTGGGAGACGATCGGTGACGCGATCTTCGACCCATTCAACCAGGGAGCTTCACAGGCAGCGCTAGAGGCCGAGAATCTTCAGGGGCAGATCAGCAAGGGCGCTGACACGCTCGCTGACGCGGCGGAGAAGGGTAAGGCTAACGCCGATGCTGTGCGTGAGCTGGAGGCCGCGCAGACCCAGGCTCACCGCGCCGCTGAGACCTTCACCCAGCAGATCAAGACCTTCAATGACGAGACCCGGACCGCCGCAGAGCGCACGGACGCGTTCGCGAACGCCCTCGACCTGCTCCGTGGGGACACTGCCTCGACGGAGGAGATGAACCGCAAACTCGCCGCGAGCCAGCGCAGTATCGGCCAGTTCTTCCAGGAGAACGCCGAGAAGGGCGAGGCATGGCGGCGGAAGCTCGTCGACGTGAAGACCGGGACAATCCAGCAGTCCGATGAGGGCGACCGCCTCAACCAAGTGCTCTCGGATCACCGCAAGAAGATGCTCGACGCGACCCGCGCCGCATACGATAAGGCCGTCCAGGACGGAGACTCAGCAGGTGCCGCTGATAAGGCGCGCGCCGCATATGCACGGCAGACTGAGGAGCTGAAGAACACCCTCCGCGAGGCCGGGCTGACTGAGGAGCAGATCCGGAAACTCACCCGCCGGTACCTAGATACCCCGGACGCTGTCGAGACGACGATCAAGCTCATGGGGAAGAAGGACTTCGAGGCGGACGCGAAGTGGCTGACCCGTCAGCGTGACATGGACGTGATCGCGCGCGCTACCGCCGACTGGAATAGCTTCGAGCGTGTCCTAGCCAAAGCTCAGGGCTACATGACTAAGGCCGGTAAAGTAGTCACCCCTAATAGCGGGAAGGGATTCGGGGTCCTCCGCGCTGACGGTGGACGCATACCTGGCTACGCGGCAGGCGGCCGCCCAGGCGGGTATAAGCTCCCCACCACGGGGCCGGGCACGCGCGTGACGGACGGTATCGTCGGTGTCACCCGTGCCGGTGTCCCGCTCGCTCGCCTAGATGCTGGCGAGTGGGTGATCCGCCGCAAGATGGCCGACAAGTATGATGCGCTACTGGCTGGGATCAACGCCGACGCTCCGTGGGTCCAGGGGCTACTCGCAGGATATGCACGCGGGGGACGCCCAGGCGTAGGCGTGAAGGTGTCGCCGCCGCAGGTCGAGGGTGTAGATGCGCCGGATAAACGGCCACTCACGGACACGTGGGAGACCGCGATGGAAGAACTCACCCAGACTACGACGCGGGCATTCACGGCGATCACGACTACGACGGCACAGCAGGGTAAATCACAGACTAAGACCGTCCAGGATCAGGGCCGCGCGCAGCAGACTGCGGTCAAGACATCTACAGCCCGGATGCTGGGAGATACCAAGGCCGCGTTTACAGGCATGCGGGCGGTCGCATCGACTCAGGCGCAGGGGATGCGCGCTACTGTCACTACCCACACGCAGGGGATGAGTGACTCTGTCGCGGCCCATACTAAGTCCATGCGGCAGACCGCCTCCACCCAGGCGCAGAGTATGCGGACTACTGTGGTGGGGCACGCGCTAGGGATGCGGAATACTGTCACTAGCCACGCTGACGGTATGCGCGGCAGTGTCGCATCTCACGCTACATCTATGCGGTCTAGCGCTGTCACAGAATTCAATACGATGCGAGATAAGGGCGTCTCGGCTGCAGGCTCTCTCCGCACCGGGATGGTCGAGCAGATGAGCGCCGCGCAGCCAGGATTCACGGGCGCCGTGAATCGCCTGGTCGGTGTGCTCCAGCGCTTCAGCTCATCCGTGAATAAGGCTTACGGCGACTACAGCGTGAAGCTGGGCTCGCCGGTGAAGCTCGCGACCGGCGGTATCATGCCTGGCTACACTCCAGGCCGCGACGTGCATAAATTCATGTCCCCTACCGGCGGGGCGCTAGAGCTGTCGGGTGGTGAGGCGATCCTCCGCCCTGAGGCTACGCGTGCGCTGGGTGCGGGCTGGGTCCACTCCGTCAACGCGGCGGCACGTAAGGGCGGCTCGGCGGGTGTCAGGTCGATGCTCGGCACCGACGACCCGAACATCACCCAGCGTTTCGCTGACGGTGGTATATTCCAGTCACCAGCGCAGGTCCGCGCCCGCGGCCGCTCCATCGCGGGGACACATAAGGGCGAGGCCGGGGCCGGCTGGTTCGGCCAGCTGGGCCGGTCGATCATCGATAAAGTCACCGCGGCCGCCGTGAAGCGAGCGATCAAAGACCTAGAGGAATTCGCTCCAGGCCGTGGCTTCATCAAACCCACCATCGGGTCAGTAACCGCCCCATACGGGCAAGCCCGCGGCCGGTACCCTCACGCCGGCATCGACTTCGCCGCACCAGGCGGCGGCCCGACATGGGCGTCCGCCGCTGGCCGCGTCATGAAAACCGGCTGGAACATCCTCACCGGCCGCACCGGTATCGGTATCGCACTCGATCACGGTGGCGGATACTACACCTACTACGGCCACAACCCGCCGGGCGGGGTGAAGGTTAAGCCCGGCGACAAGGTCAGGCAGCGGGACCGTATCGGCGCGCAAGGTAATACCGGTAATAGCACGGGTACTCACCTGCATTTCGAGATCCATAAGGGCCGGTATGGCGCGGCTGTGAACCCCGCACCGTATCTCGCGGGTGATAAGGCGCCGCTACTGGGTGGTGTCGCTGGTGTCGCTGGAGGTGCGGCACGCTGGGCTAGCGATGTGAGGCGGGCGCTCGCCGCGAACGGGCTCCCCACCACCTCGGACTATGTGGGTGCGTGGCTCCGTCAGATCCAGACCGAGTCCGGCGGCAACCCTCGGGCCCGTCAGGGGATCGTCGACATCAACAGCATTATGGGGATGCCCGCCCAGGGGCTCCTGCAGACGATCCCGCCCACCTTCAATGCCTTCAAACATAAAGGTCACGGCGACATCTATAACGGCTACGACAATATGCTCGCGGCGATGGCGTACGCGAAATCCCGGTACGGCGTGAAGGGGATGCTGCAGGCGGTCGGTCGTGGCCGCGGATACGCGTCTGGCGGCCCAGTCACCGGTAAGGGGACTGGGACGAGCGACAGTATCCTCGCACGCCTATCTCATGGTGAGCATGTCTGGACTGCCGGTGAAGTGCGGGCGGCGGGCGGCCATGATGTCGTGACCGCGCTCCGCGCCTTGGCTACGACACGTACTACTACCGCCGATATTCCGGCACGCGTACAGACTGTGAGCCTGTCGCGCGGCACGCTCGAGCAGATCGCGACGATGGTCGACAAAGCGGCGCGGGCTCAGGTCGAGATCAGCGGCCCCGTAACGACCGTCGACCCGGCTGAGATCGGCCGGGCGGTGGTGCGGGAGCAGACCCGCCGCGCACGGCTCGCGACACTCTAGGAGGACACATGGACGAGTATGTAGTGAAAAATGTGCGGGGCGACTGGGGCACCATCCAAGAATGGATCCAGGCACCGCACCGCGAATATATCGACATGTACCACGCGAAAATAGGCGGGATTCCCCAACTTGATCCGGGCCCGTACCTGGAGGCGGGCCTGTACCGGCCAGACCTCTCCCAGGGCGTCGTGCTCCAGCATGACGGGTCCGGGTACGGGTACAAGCTGCTGGCGGGTGTGGAGGGGCTGGGTCCGGCGCCGGTGGAGTCGACGATCACCCCGATCGCGGCCGGCGGCGGTATCCGCCGACACTACAGGAAGACAGAGGGCGAGATCTTCCTCCCGATCCGGTACCAGGGATTCATGAAGAGTGAGATCCACGCGTACGCGCACGACCTGGCTATCCTGGCGGGTGTGGATGGGGCGCCGGTCGACCTCGTCATCAAAACCGACACCACTGGCTACGCCAACCGCACTAAACAAATGTTCTACCGGTCGGGTATGGAGATCCCCACCGTCTACGAGCGCGGCTATATCGCCTACGGTCTGACTTTCGATTATGTGGACCCGTACTGGTACGGCGACGAACAAACCCAGACCGTCAGGCTCGGCGACCCGATGAAACCATTCATCACCGCCCCCGCGTCGGGTGAGGCTGTCCCTTTCCTCCCGGTCGTGCTCGGCAACTCATCAATCGAGGGCAGATTCACTCTCCGGGTCGACTCTGAGCTACCCGTCTACCCGGTATGGGAAATCACCGGTCCAGGTAATGATCTCCGCATCCAGGTCGGCAAAAGCGTTTTAGAGCTACGCGGGAAAGTCCCGGAAAACCTCACGATCACGACTGACCCGCGCACCGGTATCGACATCACCGGCGACGGGGCCACGCGTGGCGAGCTGTGGGAGCGTGTCCCGCTCGATAGTGAGCTCGCGCCGCTACAGCCCGGCCGCAACAACATCCGCGTGCAGATGACCGGCGCTGAGGGCGCATCCAGTGTCACGATCCGGTACCGGGGGAGGTACACGACACCATGGCGCTGACTGTCTACACGGACTACGTTGTCGCACATATTTACACCCTCGGTAGCGACAATTATTTGACGCCGCGGGGTCGGTTCCCGGTCATCACCGCGACCGTGAACCTGCTCCGTAACGATGTGGGTGTGTTTGAGTTCACGGTGGACCCGACTCTGCCGGGCTGGTCACGCCTCGACACCACGACACATATAGCGCTCTACCACCGCGGGCAGCAACTCGTCGCGGGTGTGCCGGTGGAGATTGAGCAGTCCTGGGAGCACGGCGTCACCGAACTCAGGGTCGCGGCCGTCTCTCACATGGTGTATCTCCGTGACCGCGTCACGGTACCTAACCCTGCGCGTACGTTGACGGCGCAGGACACGGACGCCGAATACAAACTGTCCGGTAGCGCCCTGAATGTGGTCGGGCAGATGGTGCGGGCCCAAGCGTCGACCGCCGCCGCCCGCGCCGAATATAGGTCGCCGCTCTGGGTGACGGGTCTCTCCTCTGGCGGGGAGCGTGTCAAGGTCAGGGCGCGCTACAAAGGCGTGCTCGATGAGCTACAGCGTATCGCCGCGCTCTCGCCAGGCTTGACGGCGTCGACACAGGTCACGGAGACCACCAATAGCCGGCCGCGCGTCGCGTTCACTGTCGCGCATGGCCGCGACCTGGCCCGCGCGATCCGCTTCACCGAAGCCACCGGCGGGGTCCTCTCCTACACCCTCACTCGGTCGGCGCCGGAAGTCACGGACGTGATCGTCGCCGGGCAGGGCGAAGGCACAGCCCGCACGATCCGGCACATCACCGGCGACAGTAAGACGTGGGGCCGGCGAGTCTATGTGTTCCAGGACCGACGCGACACCGACGACCCCACCGAGCTCGACACCGCCGGGAAAGAGACCCTCACCGAAGGCACCGCGACCTCGGCTGTCTCCGTACAGGTCACCGACACCGACCGGATACAGTACGGCCGCGACTACCAGATCGGCGACACCGTCACCATACAGACCAGCGCCGGAGACATCACCGACACCCTCGAAGCCGCCGAGCTGAGGTTCGACCATACTGGCCTCGACATCCGGCTACATGTCGGCGCGAAGCCCGGAGCACCAGCCGGCGCCGAATGGGTCCCCACCGTCGCTAAGCTCGCGCGCGCATTCACCACCATCACCACCCAATAACCCCACCCCACTACACCCACTGGAGGTGCCTTATTATGGCGTCCATCGACGAGCGCGTCACAGCGCTAGAAAAACTCATCAAAGCATCCCCCGCCGCTGACTTCACCGGGCTACAGCGCTCCTACCCGGTCGAGGGTCAGCAGATGACTAGCGACATGTGGGGCAACGTCACCTTGGGTGTCGGTAACGGGATTTTGGACCGCGGCGGGTACCCGTACGACCTCATCAACATCAATAACAGCCGAAATACGGTGACGATCAAACCGGAGAATGACGGGCCGGCCGCGGCGATCGTCAACGGGTACTACCACGAGCTCCACAAGAACGTGGTGTTTAAGGTCCCGGCGCCATCGAGCGGGACGGTCACCTACGACATCGTCCTAGAGTACGATCCCTCGGCACACGGCAGCACGGACGGCCCGGTCATGCTGAAGCTGATCCGCCGTGGCCCCGACCGCCCATCCGGAGCGATCCAGGTGATTGTGCATAGCATCACTCGCCGCGCTAACGAGCTCCTCACGGATGCTGAGATTATCCGCCACTCTCCGCGTATCGCCCCGACGATCTATGTGCACCGGAAGGTGTCGATGCCGGCTCATGACAGTGTCTTGTACGGGACGACGTGTGTCGTCAAAAGTGAGGGCCGCGTCTACACCAGGATGTTGGAGCGGTGGGAGCCACTGGAGCCTCCGGTGGAGCGCGTCAACCTCTCCGGTATCGGCACCGACTACGTATGGGGCACGAATTCCTACATCCTGCGGGAGGGCCCGTACCGGCGCCTATTCGGGCGACTGCGTCGCGCTGACGGCCGGAATTTTGAGCCCACCTCGACCGGGTATGGCGTCTATACGATCCCGTACCAGGACCGCCCACAGACCGTACTCACCGCGCAAGTCGCGGCAGGGTCAGGCGACCGTGACCCGCGGTTCGTGAAATGCGCGGTCGACGGGACCGATAAAGTGTGGCGGCTCTACCCCACCGGGTCGACCTCTTACATCGATTTCCATGACTTCACGTGGAGGGCCGACTAATGGCCGAGCCCCTCACCACCCTCAGAGACCGCGTCATCCCCCGCATCATGTGGGTGCAGGCGGTCTTGTACCTCGCTATCGGCGCGACCTGGTACACGGCCCCTACAGAGTCACGGCTACGCGGGCTAGGCATCCTAGGCGGCGACCGGCCGCATATCGCGGTAGCGCTCCTCCTCACGGTCGGCGGGGTCATCACCATCGCCGGCGCGATCGCGCCAGCGGCCCGATACGGGTGGGTCCGCATCCTAGGAGTCTGTGCCGCGTCCGCGACCCCGCTGCTCGTCGCCTACCCATATTTTTTGTCATGGCTCTTAGGTGACGCCCCGCGCGGGCACATCACCGCTATCAGCTACACCGGCTACAGCGTTATTTTTATCGCGGCGGTGACTGCCGTGTCACGGTACACGATTGATAGCGCGGACCAGATCCGTGCCGCCCCGGCCGCCCGGCACGCCACTGACGAAGGTGGGGGTGGTGGTGTGAGTGAGTGACCACATCCTCACAGCGATATTCGCGGCCGTCTCAGCGCTCGCCGGTAGCGGCCTCACCATGTGGGCGACTATCAGGACTGCCCGCGCAGACCAGGCCGCGCAGGACGCCGCGACCGAGGTTGACGCGACCCGCGCCGCGTGGGAGATCACTACGGACACGATCACGTCCCTGCGTGACCGGATCGACGCCGCAGAGCAGGCCCTGTCCGCTGAGCGGGCAGAGCGTGAGGAGATCTCCGCGAAAGTCTCTGCGCTAATGCTGGATCTCGCACGCAGGGACAGTCTCCTACTGGAGGCTAGCGCTGTGATCGAGTGGGTGCGCAGGGGTGCATATCCTCCCCCACCGACAGTGTCTGACGCGATGATCCACTACATCAGTAAGAATCCCCCATCCCAGTGACCCCGGCTATGTGTCCGGGGTCGTGTTGTTTCTACTCGGCAGGAGACTATCTATGTCGTATAAATATGTCCGTAAACATTCATCCCCCAATAGGACGCCCGGTGCGCGTGGCGCGGGCCAGATCGATCGGATAGTGATCCACTGGTGGGGCGACCCGAAAACCCGCCCGAGCTTCGGCGGGGTCGTAGGGTGGCTGACTAACCGCCGCGCTGGAACCTCGGCTCACTATGTCGTGGAGGCCGGGCAGGTCGCGTGCATCGTATCCCCTAAGGATGTCGCCTGGCACGCCGGTAATTACACGATGAATAAACGCTCGATCGGTATCGAATGCAATCCCCGTATGACCGCCGGCGACCTGTCGACCGTGGTCGAGCTGGTCGCGGAGCTACGCCGCACCTACAGCATCCCTGAGTCTGGTGTGATCGGCCACCAGGACGTGGTCGCGACACAATGCCCGGGACGGTATATGTCTCAGCTGCCGTCGATCCGGTCCCGGTCTACCGCTATCATGCGCGGCTCAGCTGTAGCCGCCTCCGGGGTCGCGTCTGTCAGGGCCGCTAAGGCCTCGACGAAGGCTAAACGGGTACAGAAGCGCGTCGAGAAGAAGGCGGCGAAGCGTAAGCCGTGGCCATCCGCTGACCTCCCCGTCACTAAGACCCACACCACCGCCAGCCATAACGCGTGGGTGCGGCTCATGGCCTCCGTCGGGTATAAAGACCGGCGGCTCGGTACGGCGCTACAGAAATGGCTCCGCAAGCTCGGATACTACCGCGGCATCGTTGACGGGCAATTCGGGCCTATGAGTGTCCGTGCGCTGCAGTCTTTCCTGCGTGCCAAGGGCCTCTACCGGGGCCTGGTCGACGGGTCCCGCGGCCCACTCACGATCCAATCCGAAATCCGCTACCTCAATACCCAACGCAAATACATCAAGAAGTAGGAGACCCTGATGAATATTACTGAAGCTATTCCCGCGCGTGTCCGCGCTGTCCTGTATCTGGTCGTAGGTGTGCTCACTGTCGCGGCTGGTGCCCTCTCCACCTGGTATGCGACCGTAGACGGTGGCGTCCCGACGTGGGTTACCGGTGTGACTGGTGTCCTAGCGTATGTGGCGGGCGCGACCGGCCTGGTCGCCGCTGGCAACACGGCCGTGTCTTCTGTGGATGGCAGCGTTATTTCTGCCGCTGACGAACCCACCATCGACGATATTGACGTAAACACTGAGGCCGAATAGGATAACGTGTGGAGGGCTCGTACCTCTAGTGTTAAAAAGTCATGAGAGCGCCCAGCAAGCCTATCCCAGGTTTGCTGGGCGCTCCTTTTGTGTTTAAAGCCCCATCACGTCCAGTCGACTCCGGCGTCTGGGATGTTGTGGGCGACGCGTGCAAGCACCATGCGCCACCACCCTACCGGCGCTCCCTCGGGTGCCTGCACGTCCTCGTAGATACCCGCGTCGACCGCCGCCTGATTATATGGCACCTTGATCGGCCACTCAGCAGTGTGCGTCTCGTAATGCCGGGTCAGGTACGCGACGGCCTTGTCTGTCAGGGCTACGAGCTCACGTACCCTCTCTGTCACCTCAGGTGGCGGTAGGTACCGCTCTCGCTCCCAGTCGCGGGCGGCGCTTAGTGGCGTGTCTAGGTATTCTGCGAGCTCCCGTAGCTGGTATCCAAGGTAGGCTCGGGTAGCCTTTAGCTCGGCCGCTGTCATTCGACGTGTCATTTGCGGGCTCATTTCTTAGCGGCTGCTGGTGTCGTGGCGCATCAGGACGGCGTTGAATTCGTCTTCGGTGAGTTCTTTGATCCGATATTGGGTGTTACCTAGCTGGATTCCGTCCTCATTGAATTCCTGGACCCATTCGACGATCTCATCTTCGATGGCGTCGAGGTCGTAGTCTTCGACGAAGTCACCGAGATATGGGATCACCACGTATTCGATGATTTCGCCGGGGGTGCTGTAGAGGGTACGGGTGTCTCGCTCTTCCTCACGCTGGGCCTGGTATTGTCTGAGGATTTCTTCGTAGCCGTCGTCTAGTAGCTCGTGCATGTCGGGTCTCCTATATGTGATCGGGGTGCCCCGGCCGGTGTTGGCCGGGGCAGGTTGTGTGTGGGTTTAGGCGGTGAGGTCGTGCTTGGCGACGATGCCCCAGAATTCGTCTTCGGTGACCTGGATCGCGTAGCCGTTCTCGTAGTCGCCAATGACTTCGTCTGCGATCGCGTCGATGTCGTAATCGGATTCGTGTCCTGCGAGTGGTGCGAGGATCTCGGTCTCGATTGCCTCGTTGCGGGTGGTGTAGGTGGTCATTTCGTTTGCTCCTGGTGTGATCGGTTGGCTGAGGTTTTTGTTTCCCTCTCTGCCTTACACCTATAACTATACCCCCTTGAGTGGGGTATTGCAAGTTGAGACAGGAAAATCTTTAAAAATTTTCCAGACCCACCCCGCGCCTGTGGTGTCACCACGACGTCACCACCGTGGCGACATCTCCGCCACCGTCACCACGACGACATCCGCGCCCCTTCGCGCTGTGGTGACTTAGTGGCTACCGCACACCACCACAGCCCCACACCCAGCCACACGCCACCACACCACCAAAACCCGGCCACACCTCCAGGATCACGCGGGAAAACCACGTCAATACACGAAAAAGCGGGAGCCCACGCGCTAAGCGCGTAGACCCCCGCAAAACCAGGACCCTAGAAGTCCCAGTCTTCGTCTTCGGTGTTGACTGCGGTACCGATCACGTAGGAGGAACCGGAGCCGGAGAAGAAGTCGTGGTTTTCATCCGCGTTCGGTGAGAGCGCGGAGAGGATAGCCGGGTTCACATTGGTCACCGAGCGTGGGAACATTGCTTCGTAACCGAGGTTCATGAGCGCCTTGTTGGCATTGTAGTTCAGGAACTTCTTGACGTCCTCAGCAAGGCCCACTTCGTCATAGATTTCGTGGGTGTAAGCGACTTCGTTCTCATAGAGCTCGAAGAGCAGCTCGTAGACCCAGTCCTTGAGTTCGTCGCGGCGTTCCTGGGTCTCGTTTTCTAGGTTCTTCTGGTACTTGTAGCCGATGTAGTAGCCGTGGACTGCCTCGTCACGGATGATGAGGCGAATCATGTCTGCAGTGTTCGTGAGCTTGGCGTGTACAGACCAGTAGAGCGGCAGGTAGAAGCCCGAGTAGAACATGAACGACTCAAGCAGGGTCGAAGCAACCATGCGCTTGAGCGGGTCCTCGCCGTCGTAGTACGACTGGATGATCTGCGCCTTCTTCTGCAGGTATGGGTTCTCGTGAGCCCAACGGAACGCGTCATCGATCTGGCGGGTCGATGCCAGTGTCGAGAAAATCTGCGAATACGACTTAGCGTGCACAGACTCCATGAACGCGATGTTCGTGTACACCGCTTCTTCGTGCGGGGTCAGGGCGTTCTGGATGAGGGATACAGCCCCGACGGTGCCCTGCAGGGTGTCGAGCAACGTGAGGCCGACGAAGACACGCATCGTCATGAGCTGCTCGGCTTCGGTGAGGGTCGCCCAGGACTGTACGTCGTTGGATACCGGGACCTTCTCCGGGAGCCAGAAGTTGTTGGTCAGACGGTTCCAGACCTCAACGTCTTTATCGTCTTCGATGCGGTTCCAGTTAATGGCGTTGACAAGCGGGTTACCGGCGTCGGTGGTCATGTCACCTCTCCCTTTCAGAGGATCGCATGGGTGGAAAATTCGTAAGTGGCGTGAATGTGGTGGGACATCCAACGATGTTCGGCTGGATACCCCACCACTGTCAGCACTGCTGTGTGTCCAGCAGCACTGTCATGTTTAGAGCATGCAGGATACGCAGCCCTCTACTTCGGTTCCTTCCAACGCCATCTGGCGTAGGCGGATGTAGTAGATGGTCTTGATCCCCTTGGTCCATGCGTAAATCTGTGCACGGTTGACGTCGCGGGTTGTCGCGGTGTCACGGAAGAAGAGCGTCAGCGAAAGTCCCTGGTCGACGTGCTGGGTAGCAGCGGCGTAGGTGTCGATGACCTTCTGGTAGCCGATCTCGTACGCATCTTCGTAGTACTCACGGTTGTCGTTCGTAAGGTACGGAGCTGGGTAGTAGACGCGGCCGATCTTGCCTTCCTTACGGATTTCGATCTGCGATGCGACCGGGTGAATCGAGCTGGTCGAGTTGTTGATGTAGGAAATCGAACCGGTTGGTGGCACTGCCTGCAGGTTCTGGTTGAAGATACCGTGCTCCATAACGGAAGCCTTGAGATCTTCCCAGTCCTGCTGGGTTGGAATATGCACTTGAGCGTCTTCGAACAGCTTGGCGACCTTGGGTGTCTCCGGAACCCATGCCTTCTCAGTGTACTTATCGAAGAATTCGCCGCTTGCGTACTTCGAATCCTCGAAGCCGTCGAAAGCTTCCTGCTTCTCGATCGCGAGCTGGTTCGACACGCGAAGCGCGTGGTACAGCACGGTGTAGAAGTACATGTTGGTGAAGTCCAACCCTTCTTCCGAGCCGTAGAAGATGCGTTCGCGGGCGAGGTAACCGTGCAGGTTCATCTGGCCGAGGCCGATCGCGTGGGTCTTGGCGTTGCCCTTAGCGATCGATGGAACCGACTGGATATCGCTCATCTCGGACACAGCGGACAGCGCACGGATCGCAACCTCGACGGACTTACCGAAGTCCGGGGAGTCCATGGTCTTAGCGATGTTCATCGAACCGAGGTTGCACGAAATGTCCTTGCCGACGTGTGCGTAGCTGAGGTCAGCGTTGTAGGTCGAGGCTTCGGAGACCTGGAGGATCTCTGAGCACAGGTTGGACATCGTGATCTTGCCCTTGATCGGGTTCGCCTTGTTGACCGTGTCTTCGAACACGATGTACGGGTAGCCCGATTCGAACTGCAGCTCTGCCAGGGTCTGGAAGAACTCACGAGCGTTGATCTTGTACTTGCGGATCCGCTTGTCATCAACCATCTCGTAGTACTTCTCAGAGACGTTGATTTCAGAGAACGGCTCACCGTAGACGCGCTCGACATCGTAAGGCGAGAACAGGTACATGTCTTCGTTGCGCTTAGCGAGGTGGAACGTGATGTCCGGGATCACGACGCCGAGCGACAGCGTCTTAATGCGGATCTTCTCGTCAGCATTTTCACGTTTCGTGTCGAGGAAGCGGTAAATGTCTGGGTGGTGTGCGTGCAGGTAGACCGCACCTGCGCCCTGACGTGCACCAAGCTGGTTCGCGTAGGAGAAGGAGTCTTCCAGCAGCTTCATGACTGGGATGACACCGGAGGACTGGTTCTCGATCTTCTTGATCGGCGCACCGTGCTCACGCAGGTTGGTGAGGTTGAGCGCCACACCACCGCCGCGCTTGGAGAGCTGCAGCGACGAGTTCACGCCGCGTGCGATGGACTCCATGTTGTCTTCAACACGGAGCAGGAAGCAGGAGACGAGCTCACCGCGCTGCGCCTTACCAGAGTTCAGGAAGGTTGGGGTTGCCGGCTGGAAGCGACCCTCGATGATTTCCTCAACCAGGGACTTCGCGAGCTTCTCGTCGCCACGTGCAAGGTGGAGAGCGACCATGCACACGCGGTCTTCGAAGCGTTCAAGGTAACGAGCACCGTCGAACGTTTTCAGCGCATATGAGGTGTAGAACTTGTATGCACCAAGGAACGTTTCGAAACGGAACTTCTTCGAGTAGGCAAAGTCGTAGAGCTCTTTAATGAACTCGCGCGAGTACTGTTCGAGGGTCTCTGGCTCGTAGTAGTTCTTCTCGACGAGGTAGTTGAGCTTTTCGTCGAGGTCGTGGAAGAAGACCGTGTTGTTGTTGACGTGATCCAGGAAGTACTGACGTGCAGCGTAGCGGTCAGCGTCGAACTGGATCTTTCCGTCAGGTCCATACAGGTTCAACATGGCGTTGAGCTCGTGGTAGCTCAACCCCTGGTACTGCTCAGGAATTTCCTTAAAGCTGGTTTTCACTGAGGATTCAGCGAGAGGTGTGTCCAAAACTCGTCCAGTCCTTCGTTAACGCGGGCTACGTCTTCTTCCGTGCCCATGATTTCGAATGTGTATAGCAGAGGTACGTCTAGTTTCGCGGCGATCTTGCGAGCTGCGATGTTGTATTGCGCACCGAAGTTGGAGTTCCCAGCCCCCATAACTCCACGCAGATATTTCCGGTTCTGAGGTTCCCTCAGAAAGTTGAGGATCTGCGGCAGAATTGACCGCTCAGCCTTAGTGCCGCCGTATGTCGGCACGAGCAACACATAGTCGGTCTCAGCTACGAGATCCGGTTCTGTGCGACGCATGGGGATGCGCGCCGCGCGGCGATTGAGCTTGGTGATAAAGCGGTGTGTATTCCCTGAAGCGGATGAATAGTAAATCAGCCGCTCACGGGTTGTTTCTATGTCCTTTTCCGGCACAGGCATTGCCTGCTGCGGGACCACTGTTGACGACATGCTCCCTCTCCCGACAAAGGCGTCGTGTTCAAAGGCTGACGAGATACACCAGTCGCTAACGGATCCATCCCGGCCCGTGTGGTCAGCCACTAGCCACACGCTGAGGAAATATGAGACCCGCTGAAGGCGTCATTAGGCTACGGAAGACTTGAGCGCGTTTTCGAGCTCGCTGATCTTGTCTGGGCGGAAACCAGCCCAGGAGTCAGACTCGGTCACGACAACTGGTGCCTGCATGAAGCCCATGGAACGTACACGCTCAAGCGCGTCAGCGTCCTGCGACATGTCGACAACGTTGTACTCGATGCCCTTCTTGTCGAGGGCACGGTAAGTCGCGTTGCACTGAACGCATGCAGGCTTCGAGTAGACGGTTACGGCCATGATCCTTCTTTTCCTTCCTGAGTCGTTTCTGCAGAGAAACGTCACAGCATCGGGTACGACGTGTATTGCTGGGCTACGTGATGTTTCAGTTGCTTAGCCGCAGCTGTGCGGTTCCAGCGGTTATGGGTTCCATACTACCCCCCACCACTACATATTGTGTGCAGTAAGAGACACAACCACCATATCCTGTCTTACATCGATGTCATTACAACATCGTTCATCCACAGCACATGTGGAGATATTCACTACTGGAACGCCGAGATTTCGCGGTTCAAAACTCGTTGTCCACAGCGTGTGGGTTAACAGTCCCCAAGGATGTGCACAGTGAAAATCGCTGAAAATTAATTTTTAAACATCTGCCCTCCGGCGTGTTGCGCATCGAATCATCGTCAGGCCTCACCATGCATTAACCCCCTGACAGATTGAAAAAGGACGGGACGTCGATCACTCGACGTCCCGTCCCACATATCCAGCTACACGCGCCACTTCAACCGCTATGCGCATGAGTCAGATAACCAGAAAATCATCACACGGATTCCTGAGCCTGTAGCTCGGCCAATTCAATTGCCGGAGCGTCAGCCCAGATCCGATCCAATCCATAGAAGTCACGATCCTCAACATGTTGAACATGGATCACGATGTCACCGTAGTCCAGCAAGACCCAACGGCCGCTACCGCGCCCTTCCCTGCGCAGAGGCTGATCCTCGTGATTGACACGCAGCTCGTCTTCAACCGCTTCGGCGATCGCTTCTACTTGCCGCTCAGAGCCTCCCGAAATAAGCAAGAACGCATCGGCCAAACCGAGGCGCTCCCCCACGTAGATCGCGGAGATCTCTTCCCCGCCTTTGAGATTGGCCGCATGTGCGGCAGCGTTGAGACGATCTGTGACAATGCCCGGAATGTTCACGGTCCTCCAAATGATGAGTTGTGAGATCTGCCGACTATCTAGACAACAAGGCGAATAGAGCTGCGGCCACAGCAATGACCGCGGAACCACCGACAACACCCATAGCGATGAGTCGTTGACGTGCCCCGCCCTCCTGATAGGTCATAGGTTCGAGGCCGTGAGCCGTGCTAGCGGACACAGGCCCGCCGTCCTGTTCACGGTAGCTCGGTTCATAACCATCTGTATCCGGAGACGCAGGCGCCGGAGGTTTCTGCGTCTCTTCTACATCTGGAGGGGAGGTTTCAGGCACAACAATTTCGATGTTGCGCGTCACGGGACCTATAACGCCCGTGGTCTCTAGTTTGCGTTGCGCGTCCCGATGATCGTCGGTAGAGATACCGAGGACATCGTTGAAACTAGGGAAAGCATCGACGTCGGCGTCGCCTAATGCGTCGCGTAGCTTTTCAACGCGTTGAAGTTCATATTCTTCGAGGGCTTCCTCCTCATCGAAGGTTCCCTCTAGTTCCGAATCAACCGGAGCTGCAATCGCTTGCCGCGTTAGATCCTCTAGGGATTCTTCTGGTTGAGTGCCGTCAGACTCGTTGGCCTGACCGCGGTCTTGTGCATCCTGTTCGTGCTGTGCACGGCGCAGCTCACGACGGCTCACGTACTGTGGCTGATCGTGTCCAGTTTCAGCCTCGCTGGCTTGCGGCTCAGCTTGAGATGTCTCTGCTTCGGCTTGAGCGTTTTCTGCTTCGGCTTCAGCGTTCTCTACGTCAGCCAGTGTCAGGAACAGGGTTTCGATAGGCGCATCGGCTGTAGCGGATGATTCGCGTTCCGCTGCTGCCCGCTCCATTTCGCGGAGTTCACGCCGCGTCAGCGGACGTCCTGATGTTGGCATCTGGTCTTCAGCCACGCGCGTTCACCTCCGCCGATACTGTCTGTTGGTCGACATAAAGCCCATGCTTGTTGATGTACTGAACAACACCATCGGGCACCAAGTACCAGACCGGCTCGCCGCGCGCTACGCGTCCGCGACAATCAGTCGACGAAATAGCCATGGCCGGCACCTCGAGAAGTTCGAGCCGTTCTAGGCCGTTGTCTTCGAGCACGTGCCCCGGGCGGGTCACGCCAATGAATGAGGCGAGCGACTGCAGTTCATCGATGTCTTTCCACGTCATGATCTTGGCAAGCGCGTCCGCTCCGGTGATGAAGAAAAGATCCGCATCAGGGTGTTGAGCGTGGAGGTCTCGCAACGTATCGATGGTGTACGTGTATCCGGGGCGGTCGATATCGACGCGGGATACCGTGAACCGTGGGTTCGAGGCAGTCGCAACAACTGTCATCAGGTACCGGTGTTCGGAATCAGTGACGTGATCCTTGGGGTCCTGAAGTTTCTGCCACGGGCGTCCCGTGGGAACGAAAATGACCTCGTCGAGCCTGAACTTCGCCGCAACTTCACTCGCCGCAACAAGGTGGCCATGATGGATCGGGTCGAATGTCCCGCCCATCACGCCAATCCGTTGACGTTGTGAATGCAGCTTCGGCACGACTTAGCGGCCTGCTCCGAGGGAACCTACCTGGCGGTTCGGGTCGATCAGCTCGATGTCTTCTTTGCCGATGGTGTGGTTGTTGGAGAACGATGCAGTGATCAGCAGGAGGATGAGGAAGGTCAGCATGATGCTTCCGCCGATGATCAGCGGGATCAACAGGCTGTGCTCCGAGTGCTCGGCAGCGTTCTCAGCCAGCAACATGAGGTTATTCGCCAGGGTCAGCACGGGTGACTCTCCTTGGACTCGTTAGGGTTGTTAGCGGTTCCGTGGGCGGTTCCGCACGCGTGATGAATTTGTTAACACGGGAGTGTTCACGGCCATTCTATCCGTTACTGCGCAGAGTTCAGACATTGATCCACCACGGTGTCTCGCAAACATGGCCGTGACGTGCCAGCGTTTCTAGCTCCGAACGTTGTAGTCGCCTTCGAGAATCCACTTCCAAGAAGTCAACGCCACGGCTCCCATTGGACCGCGAGCATGCATCTTCTGGGTTGAGATGCCAACTTCAGCCCCGAGGCCGAACTCACCTCCATCGGTGAATCGCGTGGACGCATTCACAACGACAACGGCCGAGTTGACGTTCTTAAGGAACGCCTGCTGGCTCGTGACCGACTCGGTGATGATCGCGTCGGTGTGGCCGGTGCTGTAACGCTCGATGTGCGCGAGAGCTTCATCCAGCGAATCCACAATCTTCACAGCGATATCGAGATCAAGGTATTCGTCGGTGAAGTCCTCTTCCTGTGCCGGAACGACCTCTGCATCCACTGCCTCGGCTACGCGTTCGTCGCCATGCAGCGTAACCCCAGCCGCAACCAGGGCGGACAAAACAGTCTTGCCGGTCCCTTCGAGCGCGTCGGCATGAATCAGCAAAGTCTCCACGGCGTTGCACACCGAAGGACGCTGAGTCTTGGCGTTGAGCACAATCTCAGTCGACTGCTCGGTAGGTGCGCTCGCATCAAGGAAAATGTGGACATTGCCTTCGCCCGTCTGGATCACAGGAACTTTCGCATTATTGACCACAGACTGGATCAGATTGCGTCCACCGCGTGGGATGAGGATGTCAATCTTGCCCACAGCTTCCATCATTGCGTTCGCGGCGGGACGCCCACCGTCGTCGACCGACTGGACCGCAGCGACTGGCAGGCCCTTCTTCTCGAGGACCTCCTGGATAACGCGCACGAGCACCTTGTTCGTGTGCGCCGCCGCACTACCGCCGCGCAACAGAACAGCGTTACCGGAGCGGATCGCGATGCCTGCGATATCCACGGTGACGTTCGGGCGTGCCTCATAGATCACGCCGACCACACCGAGCGGAACGCGCACCTGACGCAGACGCATGCCATTGGGTAGCTGGCGTCCGTCGGTGACCTCACCCACTGGGTCCGCTTGATTGGCTAGTTCTTCCAAAGCTGCCATGAGACCGTCGATGCGGGCGTCATCGAGCTTGGTGCGGTCAAGCATTGCCTTTGACGTGCCGTTTTCTTCGCCAGCTTTCATATCAGCCTGATTGGCTTCAAGGATCTCGGCGCGGGCAGCGTCAATGGCCGAAGCGATGTCACGCAGAGCCGCATCCTTCGCTTCCCGCGGCAGGTTCGCCATGACGTGTGATGCTTCACGCGCCTTGTCAGCGCGTTCAGCTACCAAAGTGGTTGCGTCAATATCGGTTGCCATACGTGTGTGATCCTCCATCTGATCCCGATTTCTGAGCCGATGTTTGGTCTGATGATCAGCTATTGATTGCGTCTGGATTGGCTTTCGCGAATACAGAACCGAAAACCGCGAGTTCGTCTGCGTGGACGACAGGTCGCTCGAAACGGTCGCCCAGGTCTTCGCGTAGCTGGTCGCTGGTTAGGCCGAGCATGTCTGGGATTTCATCAGATGCGAACGACGAGAAGCCACGCGCGATGACGACACCGTTACTGTTGGTGATGTCGACAGGTTCGCCTTCGATGAACTCGCCCCGGACATCGATGATTCCGGCGGCCAAAAGTGAGTTAGTTCCGCTTGCGATCGCTTTGACCGCGCCGTCATCCAACACAAGGCGTCCGCGGCCCTCCGCGAGATGCTCAAGCCACAGACGTTTGAGGGAACGACGCCCACGCTGGGCAGCAAAGAACGTGCCGACGTCCTCCCCTGCAAGTGCTTTCGACGCATTTGCGGCCGAAGTTACCAGCGTTGGGATGCCAGACTGCGCAGCAATCGTGGCTGCTGCAACCTTCGTCTGCATACCGCCAGTGCCCACGCCCGCGCTTCCTGCGGAACCCAGCTCGACGTCAGCTAGGTCACTTGGGTGCGTCACCGTATCGATCGGTTCACCGCCGCGTTCAGGGTGCGCCGTATAAACTGCGTCAACGTCTGAAAGCAGAACGACCGCATCCGCTTTGACCAAGTTTGCAACCAGTGCTGCCAGCCGGTCGTTGTCGCCGAAACGGATTTCACTCGTAGCGACCGCGTCGTTTTCGTTAACGATCGGCACGATGCCCAGTGACAATAGCCGCGACAAAGAGCGGAACGCATTCGCGTAGTGCCCGCGGCGAATCAAATCATCGGCAGTGAGCAAGACCTGCGCGGCTGTTTCACCGTAGCGGCCGAATTCCTTGGAATACTGGGCCGCCAACACCACTTGGCCAACAGCGGCTGCGGCCTGCTGCGTCGCTAGATCCTTGGGCCGCGACGTCAGTCCCATCGGTGCGAGCCCCGCGGCAATAGCACCCGATGAAACCAGAACCACCTGGTTTCCGCGTCGGATCACTTCACCCAGAGCATCAACCAAATCAACGACGGCCTGCGTGTTGAGTCCACCCTGAATGTCGGACAAAGATGAAGATCCAATCTTCACCACAATCCGGTTAGCGTGTGGGATGTCTGCACGCTGTTGAACCTTAGATAGTTCGCTGTGCTCTGAAGCCACTTAGTGATCCCTTTCTACACTCGCGGAAAAATCTTCGTTGTCTGTCCAGAGGCCGGATTTGCGCTCGGCGTCCATGATTTCGCGGGTGGCTGCGCGGCGATCCTTGCGTGCCTGATACGCGGCGCGACGCTGGGCGGTCGTCCTGCGTTCGTTCGTGTCAAGTCGCGGATCCTCGCCTCGGTTTCCGAGCAGCTCCGCACCTGTAGTCATGGTTGGTTCCCAGTCGAAGAGCACTCCGCCTTCACCACCGATGACGACAGCGTCACCGGGCTCGGCGCCTTCTTCGAACAACGCCTTCTCGATTCCGAGTTTCTCGAGGCGATCCGCGAGGTAACCAATCGCCTCATCGTTGCGGAAGTCTGTTTGTTCAACCCAACGCTCAGGTTTCTCGCCGCGAATTCGATAGAGCGCCTCACCGGATCGTTCCTCACGTTTGATGGTGAACTCTTCGACGTTCACTGCACGAGGGCGCACAACCTTGGGAACCTCAACCACGTCGGCATCATGCACGACCTGCGCGCGAGCCTGCTCAACAAGGTCAGCCATCGCAAACGAAAGCTCACGCAAGCCTTTACGGCTCACAGCCGATACATCAAAGACCTTATAACCGCGGGCTTCGAGCTCTGGACGCATCATGTCAGCCATGTCCTGGCCATCAGGAACATCAACCTTGTTCAATGCGATGATCGCAGGGCGGTCGATCAACGGGACCGGTGCAGACTCGGTACCCTCAAAGTCTGCGTCGGCCTTATAGCGTTCAAGCTCGCCCAGAATAATGTCGAGATCGGAAATCGGGTCTCGATCAGTCTCAAGGGACGCACAGTCGAGAACGTGCACAAGAGCAGCGCAACGCTCAACGTGCCGCAGGAATTCAAGGCCGAGCCCACGCCCTTCAGCCGCACCTTCGATGAGGCCCGGAACGTCAGCGATCGTATAGCGCACGTCGCCGGCCGCAACCACACCGAGGTTCGGAACCAAGGTAGTGAACGGATAATCAGCGATCTTTGGCTTTGCGGCGGAAAGTGCGCCAATCAGGGATGACTTACCCGCGGACGGGAAACCCACCAAAGCGATGTCAGCAACCGTCTTAAGTTCCAGAACGTGGCGCGTTTCCTCAGCCTGCGTACCGAGTAGCGCAAACCCTGGAGCCTTACGCTTGGTCGATGCCAGAGCAGCGTTACCGAGCCCTCCCTGGCCGCCTTTAGACAGGATGAACTCTTGTCCAGGGCGCATCAAATCAGCAAGGATCTCACCTGATTCGTCCTTGACAACAGTGCCTTCGGGAACCGGCAGCACAAGGTGTTCGCCGTGCTTGCCGTGACGCAGGCTACCCTTGCCTGGCTCACCGTTTTCGGCTTTCTGATGCGGAGCGTGGTGGAAAGACAGCAGAGTGTTGATCTGAGGATCAACCCGGACAATCACATCGCCGCCGTGACCACCGTTACCACCGTCTGGGCCACCCAGAGGTTTGAACTTCTCGCGGTGTACGGAGACACAGCCGTGGCCCCCGTTTCCACCGCGCGCGAAAACAGTCACGCGATCAACAAACGTTGCCATTTCGACCTCCCCTTGCCCACCACGATGGGCCCTTATATATGTTCACCGGTTCAAACGGTGCAACCGCAACGGATACGTTGGAGAACCGCGCGGTCGTTGTTTCTATGCTTCCACATCCAGCATCCTCAAGGCCCCCGAATGTGAACAACCTTCACGGTCAGCTAAATCCTTGTGGATAGAGCCGACGCGACACGTCGACTAAAACATCGACTTAATAGAAAGCGGGGAAGACCATGAGGTCTTCCCCGCTTTCGGTGAAAGATATTGATGCTGCGAGGTTTACTCGCCAACAATGCTGACGGTCTTACGACCGCGACGCGTACCGAACTCAACCGAACCTGCAGCAAGTGCGAACAGCGTGTCGTCCTTACCGCGGCCAACGTTGGCGCCTGCGTGGTAGCGGGTGCCACGCTGACGAACCAGGATCTCGCCTGCCTTGACGGTCTGGCCGCCAAAGCGCTTGATGCCCAGGTACTGCGGGTTGGAGTCGCGACCGTTACGAGTCGAGCCAACGCCCTTCTTTGATGCCATTTCTGCCTACCTTAGAGCTTGAGGGTTACTGTTTCCGGGTATCAGGCAATCGAGGTGATCTCGACGCGCGACAATGCTGCGCGGAAACCCTGACGCTTCTTGTAGCCGGTCTTGTTCTTGTACTTCTGGATGACAATCTTCTTGCCGCGGAGGTTCTCCAGGACCTTAGCCTGAACCTTAACCTTGGCAAGCTTGTCGGCATCCGACGTCACGTTGTCGCCGTCGACCAGCAGCACCGCGGGGAGCTCGATCGTGTCACCGATCTCATCGCGGACGCGGTCGAGGGTCACGATGTCGCCAACAGCGACCTTCTCCTGGCGCCCACCAGCGCGAACAATCGCGTAGACCACTTGGTACTCACTTCTCTCGACTTTGGACAATGCAAAGTGGATCCCTGCTGCGTTGCAGCTCATCCACATGAACGTTCGAAACGTGCAATACCCGACCAGAACAATCTTTGAATCTCTAATGGAGTTCATCCTGAGGTCAATACAAAGAACTGACCCGGGCACACGCACCGACATTCCATCTTACGTTCAGACGGCGTTACAAGCAAATAAGAGATGACCCGCGTGGCGCGTCGCTCACTGTTCACTTGAGAGCCGCCCTGGACTGAGGGCTCGAAAGCCGCTAATTAGCCACGCTTAATCTGATCTGCTGAGACCCCAACACCAAGCATCGTGACTTCCGTCTCTTTTTGCTTCGGCGTGTCGCTAGCGGTTTGAGTCGAGCTCACTCGACTGCCCGAGCTCACTCGCGTCTCAACTGTAGCTGCAGTCTTAGACCCTTGCGCAGATCCTGCTGCACGGCGTCGACGGCGGCCCGATATTTCAGGCTTATCGAGAGACTTCTCGACGGACGCTGTCTTCGACTTCGTCTCATCCTGCTTCGTAGGGTTGCTACCTTCGGACTTCGCAGGTTGCGACATCTTAGGTTCGCTGGATTCCGACTTCGCAGGTTTGCTAGCCACTGACTTTGTAGGTTCCGACGAATCAGCTGACGGTGACTTCTCGTTGTTGCCCTCAGCCTGTTGGCGTCCGCGTCCCCCACGGCCGCGACGCCCGCGCCGGCGACGACGGCTCCGGCCTTCAGCGCCGCCATCTTCGGAAGTATTTTCGGAGCCCTTGGCCTCAACATCGCCAGCATCCGCATCGTGCTGTTCAGGCACGTCCTGGCCCTCATCGTCACCGTGCTGTGACGCGGCGGCGATCTTCGTCAGAGCCTCACGAGTTGCTGCTGCCCGCTTTTCACGTTCGCGATCCTGCTCCGTCGGCTCCGCGTTGGATCCGCTATCCGACTGATCCTTCGCTTCATCACGCTGATCGCGTTGCGCCTCGCGTTCCATCTGACGCGCCTTACGGCGTTCGGAGCGAGTTGGACGGTCGCTCGGACGATGCACATGCTGCTGTCGGCCACCGCCACCGACGAGTGGCTCGTCGTGAACCACGATGCCGCGCCCGGAGCACGCTTCGCATGCGGTAGAGAAAACCTCAACGAGGCCAGTTCCCACACGTTTGCGGGTCATCTGAACCAGGCCAAGGCTCGTCACCTCGGACACTTGATGCTTGGTCCGGTCGCGCGCGAGGCACTCGACGAGGCGACGCAACACGAGGTCGCGGTTGGCTTCCAGCACCATGTCGATGAAGTCAATCACGATGATGCCGCCGATGTCGCGCAAACGTAGCTGACGCACGACCTCTTCAGCAGCTTCGAGGTTGTTCTTGGTGACGGTTTCTTCGAGGTTGCCGCCAGTGCCGGTGAACTTGCCGGTGTTGACGTCGATGACCGTCATGGCTTCGGTGCGGTCGATCACCAAGGAACCGCCGGATGGCAGGTTGACCTTGCGGTCCAAGGCCTTAGCGAGGGTCTCATTGATGCGCTTGGCGTCGAATACGTCTTCCTCGCCTTCCCACTTGGAGAGGCGATCCAACAGATCCGGAGCAACGTAGGTCACGTACGCTTCGATCGTGTCCCACACGTGTTCGCCCTGAACCACGAGTTCCGAGAAGTCTTCGTTGAAGACGTCACGGACCGTCTTGATCGTCAGGTCCGGTTCCGCATACAGAAGTTCAGGGGCGCGCGTCTTGGTGGACTTGGACGCTTTTTCGATCGCTTCCCACTGAACGCGAAGGCGGTTGATGTCGTTCATGAGTTCTTCCTCAGAAGCGCCTTCTGCCGCGGTGCGGACGATCACGCCGGCCTCGTCTGGGGTGTGTTCGCGCAGGATGCGCTTGAGGCGCGTACGTTCCACCTCAGGTAGCTTGCGCGAGATGCCGGTCATCGATCCACCTGGAACGTAGACGAGGTAACGTCCAGGCAAGGAGATCTGGCTCGTCAGCCGCGCGCCCTTATGTCCCACGGGATCCTTCGTGACCTGCACGAGGACCGAGTCGCCGGACTTGAGAGCGTTTTCGATTCGCTTAGCCTGGCCGTCGAGTTGTGCGGCGTCCCAGTTGACTTCGCCCGCATACAGGACAGCGTTGCGTCCGCGGCCGATGTCAACGAAAGCGGCTTCCATGGATGGCAACACGTTCTGGACACGGCCAAGATAAACGTTGCCGATCAACGAGTCTTGCGTTGTATGCGATACGAAGTGCTCAACGAGGATGTCGTCTTCGAGCACGCCGATCTGGATCCGCTCGCTGTCTTCGCGCACGACCATCTTGCGGTCCATCGATTCACGGCGTGCGAGGAACTCTGCTTCAGAAATTCCGTGCCGGCGGCGTCCCATGTCTCGGGATTCGCGTCTGCGCTGGCGCTTCGCCTCGAGGCGGGTCGAACCGCGGACGGCAGTCACCTTATCCGGTGCTTTGTCTACCGTTGAACGTGGTGCACGCACACGGGTGACGGTTCCTGGTGGATCGTCCTGGCTACCGCCTTCGATCTCCATGTCTTCGGTACCACGACGACGGCGACGACGACGGCGTGATGTCGTCGTCTGCTCGTCGGCTTGGTCTTGTGCAGCGTTGTCGTTGTCGCTGTCGTCTTGGTTCGTGCTCTCCGCCTCATCCGAGCGGCGGGACTCACGTGAGCGGCGAGACTCGCCTCCCCTGCGGCGGCGTGAACGCCCACCCTGCTCCGATTCCTCGGAGTCTGATTCCTGTTTCACGAGGTCATCGGTCCGCAACAGGTCACCCAGCGGCAGGTCCGGAATCGCAAACGGGTCGAACACGACATGGTTTGCTTGTTCAGGCGTCGTTGCCTTTTCAGCTGACGCTGTATGTTCGGCAGACTCGTGCTGGTCTGCGTCCTTTTTCTTCGCCATACGTGGCTACTCCCAGCGGGTATCTGCCACAGTCAGATGCCCGTACTCGTCATCAGATCTCAGCCTGCACTGTGTGCGTCACGGCTTGATCCGGAAGTCGTTAACCGGTTCGGCCTCTCACACCGAAGCACTCACCGTTGAGCCGCCTTCCACGTCCGCTGGACGTCAACAACGCATGTTCTCGTCCTCTTCAACCATCATTCGTGATGGCGCCAGCCGCGCAATCCTACGGCCGTTCGAGTGTCCTAGCACCCCGTTTACACATGAGATGCTCATGCGATATTCATGCGGATTTCCTGGCGGCGGGTCTATGGCGCGCGTGCAGCAGCAAGCACATAGTCGCGTGCGAAACATCCGTTGACGACCTGTGGTCGTTGCACGGTGTCTCCACCTTGGAAACCCACCAAAACACGTATTATCGGAAGGAAACACACTGTCGGTGAGTAGAGCGCCCCGGTCTGTGGTGTCCGGAGACTCTCTGCACTGATTGTCTCACATCACGGTAGATTGTTCTCTCTACTACTACTGCGTATAAGGATTACCCTCCATGAACTCGCTAGCTACAACAGGTCAACAAGGATCAGATGAGGCTTTCACTGAAGATGTTCCCGGGCGTGTCCAGGACCTTCCGTGGTGGGCTCGCACGCGCGGATTCGGGTGGGTTCTTCTTGTTTGCGGCGTGGGATCCTTCTACGGTGCCGTTGAGCTAACGCTTGAACGGATCCAGCTCTACATCAACCCTGATCACATCGCTGCGTGCGATGTCGGTGGCGCGTTCTCGTGTAGCACTGTCATGAAGTCGGCGCAGGCTTCTGTGTTCGGGCCTCCGAACCCTTTCATTGGCTTGGTTGGTTTCACTATTTTGATTGTTGTCGGTGTCGTGTTGACCACCGAAACACGGCTTCCGCGCTGGTTCATGAACATGAACTTGCTCGGCACTGCCGCCGCGACCGGTTTTCTCGTGTGGCTCTACACGCAGGCCGTCTACGAGATCGGTTCGCTGTGCCTTTACTGCATGGTGTGCTGGTTCTTCATGGGGTTGCTGTTACCAGTTCACCTGGCCCGGAACATCCTCACGAACGATCTGCCGGCTCCGCGATGGCTTCGCGGATGGGCCCAGCACGGTGCGTGGCTGACGTCTTTCATCCTTCTGGTTGCGTGTGCTGCTTCGATCCTGGTGGTTTTCTCGAATCAGTTCTTCGGCTAGTTCACGCGCAGGCCTCAACACCTCAAGGCCTCAACACATGACGATGGCGTGGTCACCTTGGTAGGTGACCACGCCATCGCTGTGTATTACGGCCGTCGTGTTGCGGTGCTTCCAGCAGCGCCGGTCGGTTCTACTCGCTCTCTAGCGCTTAAGCCGAACTCTGCTCCTTTAGCTGAACTCTGTTGCTTTAGTCGAACCACAGGCCGAGCTCACGCTCAGCGGAAAGAGTCGAGTCGGAACCGTGCACGAGGTTCTTCTGAACATTCGCACCCCAGTCTCGGCCAAGATCGCCTCGGATCGTGCCAGGGGCGGCGACCGTTGGGTCGGTTGCTCCGGCCAGCGAACGGAAACCTTCGATGACACGGTTGCCTTCAACCTTCAACGCAAGCACCGGCCCCGAAGACATGAACTCGAGCAGAGGCTCATAGAACGGTTTACCCTCGTGCTCCTCGTAATGGTTTTCGAGCAGTTCACGGGACGGGGTTTCAAGCTTGACCTTAGTGATGACGTAGCCCTTGGCTTCGATGCGGGCCATTATCTGGCCCATCAAACCGCGTTCAACACCATCTGGCTTCACCAATACAAGAGTGGATTCCATAAAAATGAGTCCTTAGAACGTTGAGAAACTTCTGATATTCAGCGTATACGAGGCGAGGGTGAGCACCTAAGCGAACGTGTTGCGGCGCCCGGTATCTGATCCGGCGCAGTGAATGTGCTCCGGCTCAGCGTCACCCGGTGTCAGCCGTTCTCGGCTTCCCATTCAGCTTGTTCCTGGGCGCGGAGGACGTTCTCACGGTCCATCTGCTTGCCCTTGATGATTCCGTAAGCCCAGATGCACGCGAAAATCGCGCCGACCACGTACATCATCGGCTCGAGGATCCCCAGCGCAATCATGACAACCTGGAGACCCCACCCCAAAGCGACGCCCCATGGCTGCCGCAAGAAGGCACAGGTCAAAACCATCACAACGCCGATGACGACGCACGTCAGCAAGTACGGCAGGCCGCCGCCTTCGAGCAGCCCATGCTTACCGAACAACGCGAGGCCTGCGAAAATAACGACGAGCGCTTCAAGTGTGAGCGTCGAGGAACCAAACATCACGGCGATCGAACGCTGTTGTTTCTTCTGACCTGGTCGCCAGGCCAGCTGCTTTTTCGTATAGCGTTTCTGCGCCACTCAGACCTCCTTCTTCGGGTTCAACAAGGCGCGCGCCTGGCCAATCAGGGTGATCGATCCTGTGACCAAAACACCGCCGCCCATGTCCTCGGCCTCATCGGTCTTCGCGGCAGCCCAATCCAAGGCGTCCGGAACCGACTCGGTGATGAAGAGATCTTCTTCATCGAACCCGGCATCCACGGCCATAGCAGCCAGGTCTCCGGCAGGGATGGAACGCGGCGAATCAGACTGAGTGATAGCTACGTCGTGGACCAAGTCCCCGAGTTCTTCACGCCACCGAATCAGCATGCCGAGTGCGTCCTTCTCCTGAAGGACACCGAGGACCAACACGAGGCGAGAGAAACCGAAAGCTTCCTTGAGCGCTTTAGCCGTGACACTCACGCCCGCAGGGTTGTGAGCGGCATCCAGAATGAACGTCGGCGATGTGCGTACAGTCTCAAGACGGCCGGGGCTTTCGGCAGCTTCGAAGCCAGCGCGCACAACATCGATGTTGAGCGGCTTATCTCCCCCGCCCAGGAACGCTTCGACCGCGGCCAAAGCCACGGAAGCGTTCTGCGCCTGGTGTTCGCCGTGCAGTGGAACAGCAACGTCAGGATACCGGTCGGCCAGACCCTGAATCGTGAGCATCTGACCGCCGACAGCAAGCTGACGCTCGGTCGTACCGAACTCAACGCCCTCAAAACGCCACTGGGCGCCCGCCTCCTTTGCCGCATCGAGCAGAACCTGAGCAGCTTCCGGTTGCTGGACCGAAGACACCACGATCGCGTCCTGCTTGATGATCCCCGCCTTCTCCGAGGCGATGTCCTCGAGGGTATCGCCGAGAAGATCTGTGTGATCCAGATCGATCGGAGTGATGACAGCAACCTGTCCGTCAGCGACGTTCGTCGCATCCCAGGCTCCGCCCAGTCCGACTTCAAGAACCACGACCTCAACCGGTTCATCAGCGAAGACAGCGAACGCGAGGATCGTGACGGCCTCGAAAAACGTGATCGGGTTCTCGCCCTGCTCACGCAACTCGGCGTCCACGATCTCAAGGTACGGCTGGATTTCATCCCAGATCCGCACCAGCGTCGTGTCCGCAACAGGCTTGCCGTCGATCACGATCCGCTCCGTGACGCTCACCAAGTGGGGGCTCGTGAAGCGGCCCGTACGGATGTCGTGAGCCAACAGAAGCGACTCGATCATGCGAGCAGTCGAGGTTTTACCGTTGGTTCCGGTGATGTGGATGACTGGCGCCGCTTTCTGCGGATCACCCAGAACATCCATGGCCCGTTGCATCGCGTTCATGCGCGGCTCAACCTTGTTCTCAGGCGCACGCGCAAGCAATTGCGCATACACCCGAGCCACTCCCTCCGGATCTTTCAGAGGTGGTGCGTTGTTCTTAGACACTGAACGATCAGCCTTCCTGCCCGGCAGCATCAGCCGCTTCAACCGTGGCGCTCGGCGCGTCAGCATCCGCGGCCGCCTCAGTCACGAGCTCAACCGCGAGGGTCTCCCCCGCAACAAGCTCACGGTGAGCCTCAACCGCATCGACGACCGACTGCTCAGCTCGGACCACAACCTTGGCACGTTGGCCCACGCTCAGGCCAGAATCACGACGGGCGGCCTGGATCACGCGGATCACGTCACGGGCAACGCCCTCGGCTTCAAGCTCAGGGGTCACCTCAGTATCCAAGACCACGAAGCCACCCGACGGCAGAACCGCTGCCGCGCGAGCGCCGGCCGAACACTCATCGACAACCGTCGAGAGCGTGTACTCGCCCTCTTCCAGCGCAAGACCGCCAACGGTCACGGTGCCGTCCTCGGCAACAGACCAGTCACCGGTCTTCGACGCCTTGATCGCCTGCTGGACCTGCTTACCCAAACGCGGGCCAGCAGCGCGAGCATTCACTACCAGCGTGCGCATGATTCCGTACGATGCATCATCGACCTCGGCAGCATCAGCCAAGCGAACCTCCTTGAGGTTCAGCTCATCCGCGATGATGTCGGCAAACGTGCCCTTCAACGCATCGGCGCCATCGACCACAACATCCATCGCAGCCAGAGGCAAACGAACACGCAACTGATGCGCCTTACGCAAGCTCGAGCCCTGGGACGTGATCGAACGGGTCAAGTTCATCAGCTCAACCAGCTGAGGATCCTGCGGGAACTTATCCGCATCCGGGTAATCCGTAAGGTGCACGGAGCGGCCACCCGTCAGGCCACGCCACATCTCCTCCGTCGCCAACGGCAACAGCGGAGCGGCAACACGGCACACCGTCTCCAAAACCGTGTACAGAACGTCCATCGCCTCAGTGTCTTCATCGAAGAAACGATGACGCGAACGACGTACGTACCAATTGGTCAGCAAGTCAGTGAAGCGACGCAACGCCTCGGTTGCCCCAGCGACCTCGTAATTGTCCATCGACTCACGAACATCGCGGACCAAGTCGCCCGTAGCGGCAAGCAAGAAACGATCCAACGGATCCTTCGCATCGTAGCGTTCCTGAGCGTCATAGCCCTTGCCGCCAAACGAAGAGTTTGCATACAGAGTGAAGAAGTACCACGTGCTCCACAGGGGCAACAGAACCTGGCGGACACCCTCGCGGATACCCTCCTCCGTGACGATCAAGTTACCGCCACGCAGAATCGGCGAGGACATCAGGAACCAACGCATCGCGTCGGAACCGTCGCGGTCCAGGACTTCGTTGACGTCCGGATAGTTCCGTAGCGACTTCGACATCTTCTGGCCATCCGAGCCCAGCACGATGCCGTGCGAGATCACGTTTGTGAACGCAGGGCGGCCAAAGAGCGCGGTCGCGAGGATGTGCATTGTGTAGAACCAGCCGCGGGTCTGGCCGATGTATTCGACAATGAAGTCAGCCGGGTTGTGCGTATCGAACCACTCTTCGTTGCTGAACGGGTAGTGCACCTGTGCATACGGCATCGAGCCGGAATCGAACCACACATCCAGAACGTCCTCGACGTGGCGCATCACGCCGTTGCAACCGTCGCCGCAGCATTCGGCTCCGCACTCGACCGTGAGCTCGTCGATGAACGGACGGTGCAGATCGACCTCGCCCTCGTGGTTGCGAGGCAAACGACCAAACCGTTCCTCGATCTCAGCGAGGGAACCGAAAACCTCGATGTGGTCGCACTCGCCACAGTCGCACTTCCACACCGGGATCGGCGAACCCCAGAAACGGTTACGGGAGATTGACCAGTCACGCGCGTTCTCAAGCCACTTACCGAACTGGCCGTCCTTAACGTTGGACGGGATCCAGTTGATCTGCTGGTTGAGGTCCAGCATGTCCTGCTTGAAATCAGTGACCTTGACGTACCACGACGTGATAGCTCGGTAGATCAACGGGGTGCGGCAACGCCAGCAGTGAGGATAAGAGTGGTTGTAGGTCGCCTGACGCATCAGCCGGCCACGCGACTTGAGGTTCGCGATGATCGCCGGGTTCGCATCGAAAACCTGAACGCCAGCGATCTCATCCAGATCGGTGCCCTTGAAGAACGGCAAGAAGCGGCCGCCCTCATCCACCGACAAGATCACGGGGATCCCGTTGGCTTCACACACACGCTGGTCATCCTCACCATAGGCAGGAGCCTGGTGAACAACACCGGTACCGTCCGTGGTCGTGACATAGTCATCGACCAAGATGCGGTACGCATTCGCGGTATCGAACTTCTCGTTGTCCGCCAGAACCGACCACAACGGTTCATAGTGCAAGCCAGCCAACTGCTCGCCCGCGTAGGTGGCGACCACCGCATCGTGCGCCGCATCCGCATCCGCATAGCCGAGGTCCTTCGCGTGAGCCGCGATCAGATCCTTTGCCAGCAGGTAACGAGCGCCTGCCTCGACCGTGTTGGTCTTTGGTTGCTCAGGGCCGGCAGGGAGCACCGCGTACTCGATCTCCGGGCCCACGACGAGCGAAAGGTTCGTTGGCAGAGTCCACGGGGTCGTCGTCCACGCGAGCACAGCGACGCCCGTGAGCTCATCCGCGAGCGGGTTATCGCCGGCAGCGGTGATCGGGAACGTGACCGTGACCGTTGGGTCCTGGCGGTCCTTGTAAACGTCCTCATCCATGCGTAGCTCATGGTTGGACAGCGGCGTCTCATCACGCCAGCAGTACGGGAGAACTCGGAAGCCCTCGTATGTGAGGCCCTTATCGTGCAGCGTCTTGAACGCCCACAAAACCGACTCCATGAAGGACGGGTTCAGGGTCTTGTAGTCGTTCTCGAAGTCGACCCATCGCGCCTGACGCGTCACATACGTCTGCCACTCTTTGGTGTACTTGAGCACCGACTCACGGCAGGCCGCGTTGAATTTGTCGATCCCCATCTCGAGGATCTCGTTCTTGTCCGTCATACCGAGCTGCTTCATCGCCTCAAGCTCAGCCGGCAGGCCGTGCGTATCCCAGCCGAAGCGGCGCTCGACGCGGCGGCCACGCTGCGTCTGATAGCGGGCCACGAGGTCCTTGACGTAGCCGGTCAGAAGGTGGCCGTAGTGTGGCAGGCCGTTAGCGAACGGAGGGCCATCGTAGAAAACAAACTCGTTGTCGCCGCCGGCGCGCTGATCAATCGACGCTTGGAACGTGCCGTCCTTTTCCCAGAACTCGAGGATCCGTTCCTCGATCGAAGGGAAATGCGGGGACGACGGGGTCTCACCCGACGGATCAGTAGTTACGCGAGGATAGTGGGTTTCACCGGGATTGCTCATTGGCGCCCTTCCAGTTCTTAGACCCGGGTTGCCCGGATCATGATCGTAGGAAAGGGGACGAACCCGCCGATGCGACGCATCAGTGGCCCGCGGTACCACCCCGATTGCTGGCGTCAAGAAACGCCAGCCACTCGTGTTCAGCTGTAACGGGCTGTCCCGTCCGGTTCTACTCCCCCGCCGATGCTACGGCTGGTTTTCTTCCGGAAGGCTCGCCGGTGATTGCCGGGTCAATGCCTCAGTTGTCTGTCAACGATTTTAGCTGAAACAGCCGCGAAAGCCATCACAGCCGGGACCTACTTCTGGCCGAGTGTGCCGCGAATCACTTTATGCTGCGCAGCCTGCGCAACAGGCCGGATGACGACCTCATCGATGTTCACGTGGTGAGGGGCGTTAACCGCAAAAGCGACAACTGAGGCGACGTCCTCAGCAGTCAACGGCTTCTCGACGCCCTCATACACCGCATCGGCCCGTTCCTGGTCCCCGCCGAAGCGGCGAAGCGAGAACTCCTCAGTGGCCACCATGCCCGGCAAGACCTCGATCACGCGCACATTGTTCTCTGCCTCTTCAAGACGCAAAACCTGTGTCAAGGCACGCTCAGCGGACTTCGCCGCGTTGTAGCCAGCCCCGCCTTCATACGAGACGATGCCCGCGGTCGAGGTGAGGTTCAGAACCGTACCGCCACCATCCACAGCGCGCAGATGCGGAAGCAGCGCCTTCGTGACCTTGAGGGTACCGATCACGTTGTTGTTGTACATCCACTGCCAGTTCTCAAGATCAGCATCAGCCACCGATTCCTGGCCCCGAGCACCACCGGCAATGTTGATCAGGGTCTCCGCGCCCGCATCGACCGCCGCGGCCACGATCCGCTCAACATCCGCATCCACCGTGATGTCGCCTGCGACCACTGAGCAACCGGTCTCAGTAGCCAGCGCATCCAGCTTCTCGGCACGACGCGCAACACCCACAACATTCCAGCCGGCTTCGCGCAACGCAACCACCGTCGCACGACCAATACCAGCCGAAGCACCAGTCACAACTGCACAACGAGCGGACGCCGCGGTAGATGCAGGAGTGTTAGAAGCAGAAATCGCAGAAGCCATAGCCCCAACTTTACGTCGTGACGTAAACCCCAGCCCACCTCACGCCGTAACAACGCAATACATGGGACAATGGCGGCATGTCTGAGAATCGTCAGGGCACAGACACGCCCACCGAAATTAATGTTCCCGACCGCCCCGGCCTCGAAGGCCTCGAAGAGAAACTCAATCAACGCTGGGCCGAAGAAGGCACCTACCGCTACAACGAAGACACGACCCGCGCCGACGTCTACTCGATCGACACGCCGCCTCCAACCGCGTCTGGTTCGCTCCACGTAGGCCACGTTTTCTCCTACACACAGACCGACGTGCTGGCCCGCTACCAGCGCATGAACGGCAAGAACGTCTTCTACCCGATGGGTTGGGACGACAACGGACTGCCAACCGAACGCCGCGTACAGAACTACTACGGCGTCCGCTGCGATCCCGCAGTACCCTACGATCCTGACTACCAACCGCCAGCCCAGCCGGCTAAGAACCAGCGCGACTGGGATGCGATCTCCCGCCACAACTTCATCGACCTGTGCCTCAAGCTTTCCGAGGAAGACGAGAAAGTCTTTGAAGCACTCTTCACCCGCCTGGGCCTGTCGGTTGACTGGAACATCACCTACCGCACGATCGACGACCACTCCCGCGCGACCAGCCAGCGTGCGTTCCTGCGCGATCTTGCCGCCGGTAACGCATACATGGCCGAAGCCCCAACGATGTGGGACGTCACATTCCGCACTGCTGTAGCCCAGGCCGAGCTTGAAGACCGTGAGGTCGATGGCGCACAGCACCGCTTCAACTTCACAGCAGCGGATGGCCGCGGCATCGAAATCATGACGACGCGCCCCGAGCTTTTGCCGGCGTGTGTCGCTTTGGTCGCGCATCCGGACGACGAGCGTTACCAGGACCTGTTCGGGACCACCGTGACCTCGCCGCTGTTCGGCGTTGAGGTTGAGGTGCACCCTCATCCCCTGGCTAAGCCGGACAAGGGTACGGGCATCGCGATGATCTGTACGTTCGGTGACGCAACCGACGTGACTTGGTGGCGCGAGCTCAACCTCCCGACCCGCTCGATTGTGGGCCGCGACGGCCGTCTGATGCGCGAAACCCCGGAGTGGATCACGTCCGAGGCTGGCCGCGCCGCATACGAGCAGATGGCCGGTAAGACCATCTTCTCGGCTAAAGAATCCGTGGTGAACCAGTTGCGCGAAGCCGAGCTGTTGCTCGCGGAGCCAACTAAGATCAAGCACGCCGTCAACTTCTTCGAGAAGGGCGAACGCCCGCTCGAAATTGTGACCTCCCGCCAGTGGTACATCCGCAACGGTGGCCGTGACGCCGAACGTCGCGACGAGCTCATCGAGCGTGGCCGCGAACTCGAATGGCACCCGGGCCACATGCGTTCCCGCTACGAGAACTGGGTTGAGGGCCTCAACGGCGACTGGCTCGTTTCCCGTCAGCGTTTCTTCGGCGTTCCGTTCCCTGTCTGGTACCCGATCACTCAGGACGGCGAACCGGACTACGACAACCCGATCATCCCTGACGAGGCGCAGCTTCCAGTTGATCCGCTCGAGGATGTCCCTGCAGGCTACAGTGCGGATCAGCGCGATCAGCCGGGCGGCTTCATGGGTGACCCTGACGTGCTCGACACGTGGGCGACGTCCTCGCTGACCCCGCAGATCGTTGGCAACTGGGGCGTTGACGAAAAGCGTTTCCGCAACGTCTTCCCGTTCGATCTGCGTCCGCAGGGCCACGACATCATCCGTACCTGGCTGTTCTCCACCGTGGTGCGTGCGAACGCTCTTGAGGGCGTTGCACCGTGGAAGAACGCCGCGCTGTCAGGTTGGATCCTGGACCCTGACCGTAAGAAGATGTCCAAGTCCAAGGGCAACGTGGTCGTTCCAACCGAGATTCTGGACCAGTTCGGTTCCGATGCGGTGCGTTACTGGGCGGCATCTGCTCGCCTCGGCGCGGACACCGCATATGAGGTCGGCCAGATGAAGATCGGCCGTCGCCTTGCTATCAAGCTGCTGAACGCATCGAAGTTCGCTTTGAACCTTGGCGCTGATGAGTCGCAGGTCCTGCGCGGCTCTGCTGAGGTTGTCACGAACCCGTTGGACCGTTCCCTGTTGGCCCGCCTCGCGGATGTGATCGAGAAGGCGACCGCCGCGTTCGAGTCCTACGAGTATGCTCGTGCGCTCGACCTCACCGAGTCGTTCTTCTGGGACTTCACCGACGACTATGTTGAGCTCATCAAGGACCGTGCATACGGCGGCCGTTCGGAAGTCGAAACCGCTTCCGTCCGCGCTACGTTGGCCACGACCCTCGACGCTCTGCTTCGTTTGCTCGCGCCATTCCAGCCGTTCGCTACCGAAGAGGTGTGGTCGTGGTGGCGTGCTGGTTCTGTTCACCGTGCGGCATGGCCGAAGGCTGAGGACATCCGCGCAGGTCTTGCGGATGCTGATGTTGACATCCTGCCGGCTGTCGGTGAGGCGCTCATTGGCTTGCGTAAGGCGAAGTCCGATGCGAAGGTCAAGCAACGCACGCGTGTCCTCTCCGGTACGATCACGGCTCCGGAAGTCACTATCGAGCGCGTCCGTGCGGCTCTTGAGGATTTGTCCGCCGCAACTGCTGCAGATTCGCTTGAGCTTGTCGTTGACGGAACCGAGCTGGTTGTCTCTGGTGTCGAACTCGAGCAGGCTGAGGAAGCGTGATCTAGCGGTCAGCTACACCTGAGTGGCCCCGCCACACTCAAGATTGAACTAGCCCCCGAAAGTTGGACTGAGAAATTCAGTTACCGACTAGCGGGGAGCAGCTCAGATGTGTGGCGGGGCCCCTCAGTTTATGAGAGTTTCTTTATTTGAACGGGCTCTCGTTATTCGGGAGTGCTTGCGTTACTCTGCAGTGCTAGGCGATTCGGTGCGGCTGCGCTTGAGCTCGAAGAAGTGCGGGTAGTTGCCCAAAGTAACTGCCGCGTCGAAGATCTTCCCGGCCTCTTCACCCTTCGGAACCCGTGTGATGACAGGGCCGAAGAAGCCAACGCCGTTGAGGGCCACGATCGGGGTGCCTACGTCGTCGCCTACGAGGTCCTGAGCTTCCTTCGTGGATTCACGGAGGCGAGCGTCGAAAGCCTCGTCGTCCCATGCGTCCATGAGATCAGCGTCAAGGCCGAGTTCTTCGATAGCTTCCTTGACCGCTTCATGACGGTTCTCGAGCGTGTCTACGCGGCCTTGGTCGTGGTAGCGTTCACCGATTTCGGTGTACAAGTCATCGAGGACTTCCGCACCTGCACGCTGTTCGGCCGCTGCCATGACGCGCATGGCGCCCCACGACATGTCGATGATCTTGCGGTAATCCGTAGGCAGGTCGCGTCCTTCGTTCACAACACCGAGGCTGATGAACTTCCAGCGGACGTCGATGTCGCGAACCTGGGCTACTTCCTTGATCCAGCGGGACGTGACCCATGCGAACGGGCATGACGGGTCGAGATAGAAATCAACTGTCGTTTTCTCAGCCATAGCGGGTTTCCTCCTGCGGGCTCAGTTAGCTGAAAGCTCTGTTAGTCGAACGCTCAGTTAGTCACAAGATTTATTCAGTGAGAAGAACCAGTCTTTATGTGAAGTCTTAAGCGGACTTACGTTCTTCGATGCCTTCGCGCAGAATCAGCTGAGGTTCTTTACCGTCCGTGATGACGTCCTCGGTCACGATGACCTCTTCGACGTCGTGGCGGCCAGGCACGTCGAACATGATCGAACCGAGCGACTCTTCGAGAATCGAACGCAAGCCGCGCGCACCCGTACCGCGTTCGAGGGCTAGGTCAGCGATCGCGCCAAGGGCGCCTTCCTCGAAGGTGAGATGCACGCCGTCGAACATGAACATCTTCTGATACTGCTTGATCAGGGCGTTCTTCGGTTCGGTCAGAATAGAAATCAGCGCATCGCGGTCTAGATTCTCAACCGCGGTGATAACCGGCAAGCGACCAATGAACTCCGGAATCAGACCAAACTTCAGCAGATCCTCTGGCTGAACGTCGGCATACGACACCTCGTCAGTCTTGAGGGTCGTCAGTGGAGCACCGAAACCGATCCCCTTGCGGCCCGCACGCGACGCGATAATGTCTTCAAGGCCTGCGAACGCACCAGCGACGATGAAAAGAACGTTCGTGGTGTCGATCTGCAGGAAGTCCTGATGCGGATGCTTACGGCCACCCTGAGGCGGAACAGAGGCGACAGTGCCTTCCAGGATTTTCAGCAACGCTTGCTGAACGCCTTCACCCGAGACGTCACGGGTAATCGACGGGTTCTCGGATTTCCGGGAGATCTTATCGATCTCGTCAATGTAGATGATGCCGTGCTGGGCGCGTTCAACATCGAAGTCCGCAGCCTGCAAAAGCTTCAGCAGAATGTTCTCGACGTCTTCGCCAACGTAGCCAGCTTCGGTCAGGCTCGTCGCGTCAGCAACCGCGAAGGGAACGTTTAACCGACGCGCGAGTGTTTGCGCCAAATAGGTTTTACCAGAGCCGGTCGGCCCGACCAGCATGATGTTGGACTTTGCTACCTCAACCTCGTCAAAGTCCTTGAGGGATTCGTGGGTAGCTGAACCGGTTCCGTTGATGCGCTTGTAGTGGTTGTAGACCGCGACGGACAGTGCACGCTTGGCTGCTTCTTGCCCCACAACGAACTTCTCGAGGTGCTCATAGATCTCCTGCGGGCGAGGCAACTCCATTTCCTGGGTTTCCTCAACCTCTACGCTTTCCTCTTCAATGATCTCGTTGCATACCTCGATGCAGTCATTGCAGATGTAAACACCAGGTCCCGCGATGAGACGGCGAACCTGCTTCTGGCTCTTCCCACAGAAAGAGCATTTCAACAGATCCGTAGCTTCGCTCACGAGAACTCCTTAGAACATTCCTATGCTGGCTTCCAGCGCGCGGATTAACTACAACCCACTCTAGGCCAGGGGTCTGACACTTATGAGCGCATAAAGCGCGTGTCCACCCTCGGATCCCCAATTCTATGGGGTACCTGGGCGAACACGCGCCTTATGCTGGGGCGGTTCTTATGCGTTTCTTAGTTATGAACGCGTCACCTTACGCGAGGTCACAACCTCGTCAATGAGGCCGTATTCCTTAGCACCCTCCGCAGTCATGAACAGATCGCGTTCAATGTCCTTGTCGACCTGCTCAGAAGACTGATTCGACAGGTCTGCAAGCGTGTCAGCGAGCCACTGACGCATACGCAAGACCTCATCGGCCTGAATCTGAAGATCAGTCGCCGTGCCGCGTTCGCCGCCGCCCATCGCAGGCTGGTGAATCAGAACGCGAGCGTTCGGCAACGCAAGGCGCTTGCCTGGGGTACCTGCGGCCAGAAGCACCGCCGCGGCAGAAGCAGCCTGCCCAAGGCACACCGTCTGAATCTCCGGGCGGATGAACTGCATCGTGTCGTAGATAGCGGTCATCGCGGTGAACGAGCCACCCGGCGAGTTGATGTACATCGTGATGTCGCGCTCAGGGTCCATCGATTCGAGGACCAAAAGCTGAGCCATCACGTCATCGGCGGACGCGTCATCGACCTGGGCGCCCAAGAAAACGATGCGGTCTTCGAACAGCTTCGCGTATGGGTCCTGGCGCTTGAAGCCGTATGGGGTACGTTCCTCGAACTGTGGGAGGATGTAGCGGTTTTCTGGAAGGTTGCCCGCTGCCCCAGAGAAGTTCTGTGGATCAAAGTTCATGAGTTCTCCTTAGAAGACGTTGGGCTTAGTTCTGGACGCCGCCGGTGCCGGTCACGGACGATGCGTTCACAGCGATGTGGTCGAAGAAACCGTATTCCTTGCCCTCTTCAGCGGTGAACCAGGAGTCGCGCTCGTTGTCCTTGAGGATGCGTTCGAGTGGCTGGCCGGTCTGCTCCGCCGTGAGTTCGCTCATGACCTTCTTCATGTGCAGAATCAGCTGAGCCTGAATGCGGATATCCGATGCGGTACCGCCGATGCCGCCCGATGGTTGGTGCATCAGAATGCGAGCGTTCGGGGTTGCGTAGCGCTTGCCCTTAGTTCCGGAGGACAACAGGAACTGACCCATGGAAGCTGCGAGACCGGTAGCGACAGTCACGACGTCGTTCGGAATGAACTTCATCGTGTCGTAGATCGCCATGCCCGCAGTGATCGAACCACCTGGAGAGTTGATGTACAGGTAGATATCAGCTTCAGGGTCCTCTGCTGAGAGAAGCAACAGCTGGGAGCAGATCGTGTTCGCGATCTTGTCTTCAACCTGGCTACCCAGCCAAATGATTCGTTCCTTCAGCAAACGCTTGTAGATGTAATCTTCCTGCAATGCCGGGTCCACGGAGGACATGCTCGGCGTTTCAGAGCTCGTCATATTTCTCCCTCTCTGTGAGGTCCTCAGAGGCAGACCTGAAATGGGTCCACGTGAATTGCTTGCTAATGACATTACATAGGGGGTCGTTGCTATTTACCGGGAAAACGGCGTGTTTCGCTCACGGCGTGAGTACGCTCGCTAGAAGCGGACAGGTTCTGGAAACCGTTAACCTCCAAGCATGAGTTTGGCCCCGCTAGATGATCTAGCGGGGCCAAACTCAGTGGATACAGAGAATTAGTTCTCCTCGGAAGCTTCCTCGGCGTCCTTCTCACCTTCCGGAGTCACAAACTCAGTGAGGTCAACATCCTTGCCGTCAGTGTCCTTGACCTTAGCGGCCTCGAGAACCTTGGCAAGAGCCTTACGGCGGCGTACCTCACCTACGACCGCCTCGATCTGGCCGCCCTGGCCCAGCATCTGCATGAACTGCTGTGGGTCCATACCGTACTGCTGCGAGGTCTGGAAGATGTACTCGAGCAGCTCGTTCTGCTCAACACCGATCTCTTCTTCGTCGGCAATCTTGTCGAGGACAATCTCAGCACGGAACGCCTTCTCGGTGTTCTCTCGAACTTCCGCACGGTGTTCCTCGGTATCGTGGTCTTCGTCCTGGTTCGGAGAGTTGAAGTGAGCTTCAACCTGCTCCTCGATGACGCTCTCTGGCAGGGCGACCTCGACCTTTTCCAGGAGTGCGTCGAGAGCCTTATCGCGTGCTTCAACACCCTGCTGCATCACGGCGTCCTTCTCGGCGCCTTTGCGCAGAGATGCACGCAATTCTTCGACCGTGTCGAATTCGGACGCCAACTGAGCGAACTCATCGTCTGCCTCAGGCAATTCGCGTTCCTTGACTGCGGTCAGGGTGACCTTGACGGTCGCATCCTCACCAGAGTGCTCGCCACCTGCAAGCTTGGTCTCGAGTGCAGCATCCTCGTCAACGGACAGGCCGATCAGAGCCTCGTCGATGCCCTCGAGCATCGTGCCGGAACCGATCTCGTAAGACAGGCCCGTTGCCTCGTCAACGGTCTCACCGTCGATGGAAGCGGAGATGTCGATCGTCGTGAAGTCGCCATCCTTAGCTGGACGATCAACAGACTTGAGCGTGCCGAAGCGGCCGCGAAGCTCATCGAGAGCCTTCTCAACGTCTTCGTCCTTGGCTTCACGTGGCTCAACAGTGAGCTCGATGCCCTTGTAGTCAGGCAGCTCAATCTCTGGGCGAGCTTCAACAGTGATCGTCAGGGAAACGTCAGCTTCCTTGTCAGCGTCGTTGAGCGACGGTGCCTGCTGAACCTCGACCTCAGGGCGGGCGAGCGGAACAACACCGGTCTCACCGAGAGCCTGCTGGTAATAGGAATCCAGCTGGCTGTTCAGAGCGTTCTCAACCACGTATTCGCGGCCAACGCGCTGATCAATCATCACTGCAGGAACCTTGCCGCGGCGGAAGCCAGGAACCTGGATCTGCTGGGCAACTTCCTTGTAAGAGGCATCCAGAGCCGGCTTGAAGTCGACAAACGGGACCTCGATGTTCAGCTTGACCCGAGTGGGCGTCACACGCTCGAGCGAGGTTTTCACTATGCTGATGCTCCTGACGTCTAGTCAATTATGAAAGTGATTCAAGTAAGGCCCGCCGTCCGAAGATTCGGCTGGCGGGCCTTACAAGATAGTGAAAGAGTCGGGATGACAGGATTTGAACCTGCGACTTCACGCTCCCAAAGCGCGCGCTCTACCAAGCTGAGCTACATCCCGTTATCAGGCACCGATCCATCTAAGCACATCTCTGCGCCAAAACGAAATCGTACCCTATTCTCGAATGATCCTTGAAGTTGATTCCGAGGAGCCTTGCTCCCCCGTCCGCTTCAGGACCAGTGATCACTGTATACGACGATTTTGATTTTGCGAAATCGTCCGTTTCCTACCGTGTGTTTCTAGATCAGGCCGCATCCGAAACACAGCGGCTGAGGTGTGCAAAATTTTGGTGAACTCGATGTCGCTGTTAGAGTGGTTCAGGTCGCTTCACTGAAGCGAACGACGCGGGTGTAGCTTAATGGTAAAGCCCTTGCCTTCCAAGCAAGTTACGCGAGTTCGATTCTCGTCACCCGCTCTGGAAGAAAAGTATTCGCCCGGAACGCAAACATGCGTTCCGGGCGAATACTTTTAACCGCGGATCGTTTTAGCTGCGGTCAGAATCGTCTGACATCAGATCTGCAGTGCTCCATCGCTACATCTGAATTTCGCCGGTGGTTTCGTAGGTGCCGATCTTGCCGATACGGCGGACGTGACGCTCGTCACCTGGGAATGGCTCAGCGATGAATGTGCGAATCAGCTCCGTTGCCTCATCGACGGAATGCTGACGGCCACCAACAGCAACCACGTTCGCGTTGTTGTGCTCACGCGCAAGCTTCGCAGTCTCTTCGTTCCAGACGAGCGCCGCACGAATGCCTTTAACCTTGTTCGCCGCGATCTGCTCGCCGTTACCCGAGCCGCCCAATACGATCCCCAGCGACTCCACGCCCTTCTCCCAGTCATCAGCCACAGCGACTGCCGCGTTGATGCAGAATCCTGGGTAGTCATCGAGCGGGTCGTATTCCTGTGGACCGTGGTCAATGACTTCATGGCCGTCCTCCCCTAGAACCTTGATCAGGTGGTGGCTCAATTCGAGTCCAGCGTGATCTGTAGCGATGTGGATGCGCACAATTCCTCCATGGCAACGTGTCCGATAGTCTCCACGGTTTATTCTAGGCAGGAAACACGTCTACACACCTGGTCAGAATGCGCCTCGAGTGGGAAACTGTTCAAAGATGCCTTGAGATCAGATGCATGGAGATCATGAGTCTGCATGGTCAAAGCGCTGAATGAATCGTAGATTAGAGGAGAAACCTGTGCCCGGAATTAATCTCACCCGCGACGAAGCGATGGAACGCTCACGTCAGCTAGTGGCCCAGACCTCAAACATTCACCTGGATCTCACAACCGGCAGCGAAACCTTCCGCACTAAAGCCACCATCGCATTCCGGGCGACGCCGGGTGCTACCTCATTTATCGACGCGATCACCGAGCGCATCCACTCCATCAACCTCAACGGGCAACAGCTCGACCCGGCCACGCACGCAGATGAATACCGTATTCAGTTGCCAGGGCTTAAGTCTGACAACGTGTTGGAGATCGACGCGGACTTCCGTTATTCCTCAACCGGTGAAGGTCTCCACCGTTTCGTCGACCCAGTTGATGGCGAGGTCTACCTATATACCCAGTTCGAAGTGCCAGACGCCCGCCGCGTCTTCCCTACTTTCGAACAGCCTGACCTCAAACAAGCCTTCAGCTTCACAGTCGATGCTCCGGCCCACTGGACAGTCATTTCCAACCAGCCGACCCCGAAGCCTGAGCCGCTACCGGCTGAACATGGTGCAGAAACCGATACCGACGTCGCGCGCTGGGTCTTCCCGCCCACGCCACGCATATCTTCCTACATCACGGCGATCGTCGCCGGACCTTATGAAGGAACCACCGACGTCTATAGGGCCGAAGACGGGCGTACCGTTCCGCTCGGCGTGTACTCCCGCGTATCGCTCGCGGAATATGTCGATGCCGATAATCTCTTCGCAACCACGAAAGCCGGCTTCAAGTTCTTCGAAGAACAGTTCGGCACCCCGTACCCGTTCACCAAATACGATCAGATCTTCGTGCCAGACTTCAATGCTGGCGCCATGGAGAACGCCGGTTGCGTCACGATCCTCGAAGACTACGTGTTCCGTTCCAAGGTCACGGGCGCGCTGAGGGAACGCCGCGACATCACCGTCCTCCACGAGCTGGCTCACATGTGGTTCGGGGACCTCGTGACGATGCGCTGGTGGGATGACCTGTGGCTCAACGAATCCTTCGCAGAGTTCATGTCGCACCTGTGCGCGGTTGAAACCGGAGTGTCCCCGCATGCATGGACGACCTTCGCCGCCTCGGAGAAGACGTGGGCGTACGCGCAAGATCAGTTGCCGACAACCCACCCGATCACCGCAGATATGGTGGATCTCGATGCGGTCAACGCGAACTTCGACGGCATCACATACGCAAAGGGCGCCGCGGTTCTAAGGCAGCTCGTCGCCTGGGTTGGCCAGGAATCCTTCATGGAAGGTGTACGCGGTTACCTCGCGGAAAACGCGTGGGGCAACGCTGAGCTCAAAGACCTTCTTGGTCACCTCGAGAAAGCTTCTGGCCGTGACCTGAGCGGCTGGTCCCAACAATGGTTGGAGACGTGCGGGGTCAACACCATCAGCGTGGAATACGACATCGATGAAGACGGCTACCTCACTGACTTCACCGTGACACAAACCGCCTGCGAGGAGCACCCGCACCTACGCAAGAAACATATCAAGGTCGCTTTCTACACATTCGACGGGGCGAATAAGCTCAATCGCGACCTGGTCCTCGACGTCGATGTCGACGGCGAGACAACGGTCGTCGAGCAGGCCCAGCGAGTGCCAACTCCGGACCTTGTTCTGTTGAACCATGGCGACCTGGGCTTCGCGAAAATCAGGTTGGACTCGACTTCGCTCGAAACCGTTATCCAGCACTTGTCTGGTCTGGAAGATCCGCTCGACCGAGTTGTTGTGTGGTCAGCCTTGTGGGACGCAACCCGCGACGGCGTGCTCCCCGCTACCACGTTCGTCGACACCGTCTTGACGCACCTCCCGGCAGAAACCGACGCAACGCTTGCCAACTTCTTGCTCCGGCAGCTTGAGTACGCGCTCAAGCACTACGTGCGTCCAGCGAAAACAGACACAATGCTTCAGCGTGCCGGCAACGTCTTGTGGGGCGCCGCGCAGGAAGCTGCCAGCGGTAGCGACATGCAATTCCAGCTTGTCAACGTTTTCGCTCGCCTAGCCAACAGCGATGTTCAGCTCGGCATCATCGAAGACCTCCGGAGCGGCGAAAGCTCGCTATCAGGGCTCGAGATCGACCAAGACCTTTCATGGAATCTGCTCATCTCACTCGCAGCTGGCGGGCGCATCGGCGAAGCTGACATCGACGCCGAATACGAGAAAGACACCTCCGCTAACGGCGCGATCAGCGCACACACCGCCAAAGCCGCGCTACCAACACCTGAGGCCAAGCAGGAAGCTTGGGATGCGATGGTCAACGAGCAATCGCTCACGAACACCCTGCAACGCGCCGTGATTCAGGGCTTCAACCGTTGCCAGGATGAACAGCTCTTGGCTCCATACGCTGAGCTTTATTTCGAGAACCTTGCATCGATGTGGGACGACGCCAGCTACGAGATGTCCCAGCGTCTCGTAACAGGCCTCTACCCGTACTTCGCAGCAACCACCCCAACGCTCGAGGCTACTACCCACGCGATCGAAACCCTCGCGGCCGAAAAGCCGGGACTCAAGCGACCGCTTCTCGAAGCCCGGGACGGTCTCGAACGCATCATTGCCGCACGCAAAGCTGACGAAGCCGCCAACCATGCAAAGGCTACGTGCTGAAGCCACATACGTTCGAGGTGAGCGTTTCGTGGGAGGTCGGCGACGGTGACCCGACGACCTCCCTGCGCGCTTTCTCGCGTGATTCGGTAGCGACCACCCCAGGCATCGAGGCCCAAGCCAGTTCCTCAGCGGGTGCTCGCGTGGGACTCGAGGTATCAGCAGCCAAGGCCTTCTTCGGGGACCCCAGCAAGTGGAATCCTGAAACGCTCCTCCTTGCTGCGCTCGGTCAATGTCACCTGCTGTCGTTCCTGCGTGCCGCAGGCGTTCGCGGATATGAAGTCACGCACGCCACCATCGATGTGAGAGGCGAGCTAGCGCTCTCCCCCGACGGCTCAGGCCGCTTCACTTTCATCGAGATGCAGCCGGCGAGCAGCATTTCAGGGCAGGATCCAGAAACCGACGCGGAAACCTACTCTGAACTCCACGAGCAAGCGCACACCTGGTGCTTCATCGCCAACAGCATCTCGTGCGAGATCGCTGTCCAGCCCGATACCGGCGGCCTACAACGCGTACTCTGAAGAAGCCGACGCGACCACTTGAGAGAATGCAGTTATGCAGATGAACGAAAAACCTACCCCTGGCGTTGAACAGCGAGAATTCAAAGGCGCTATCCTGTTGGGAAACGTGCGTCCAGCAAGCCTCAACAGCACCGAGGCCATGGTCGGTAGCGTGTATCACCAGCTCGGGGAAAAGAAATTCGAAGACCTCGTTGCTGCCTTCTATCGTGGGGTCGCACAAGACGACGTCCTGAGGGCCGAATACCCCGAAGAAGACTTGGGGCCGGCAGAGATCCGTTTGCGGATGTTCCTAATCCAGTACTTCGGCGGCCCCAGCACCTACTCGGAACACCGCGGCCACCCGCGACTGCGTGCCCGCCACTTCGCGTTCAAGGTCAACCGAGACACCCGCGAACGCTGGCTCAAACACATGCGAGCCGCGATGGATGAAGTTTCTTTACCGCCCGCTATCGATGCGTTGATGTGGGACTATTTTGAGCGCGCTGCCACCGCGATGCTCAACACCGCCGATTAGCTCAACCCAGCACGGTAGAGAAGAGTTCCGCCGTGGCACGACAACCGACGCCACATCCCCGAGGTGAAGACGCGCGAACGCTGGCCCTGCGCCACAAACCCTAACGCCTGGGCGGTAAATGCCGCCCCAGCAAGCATGGGCGCCAAATGATCATCCTGCGGAACCACACCTAACTCGCCCAACGTCTGACCCCACACAGCGTTCCGAGCCTGCACGACAACCGGCTGGCCAGGATGATCAGGCAACGAATCATTCACGATCCGCGCAACCTCAGCCCCCGCGTCGTACACCGCATCATCAACGACCGTGCCGCCAGATTCCCACTGCGCCTGCAACGGAACCAGCGACGTCCAAGGAGCGTTCACACGCTGTGGCGGAACCCGCAACTGACCCCGCCCAGCGTTCACAGCCCGAGGCATACGGTCACGCAACTCAGCCAACGGAACCACAACATCGAGCAGCTCAGTCTGCTGCGTCAACCGCACACCACGCTGGGCGATGATGACCGGCGCCGGGTCCGTCAACATCAATGGGAACGAGAACGCCGTATGCAACGCGGCGACCCGCCCACGAGCAACAATCCGGCACACGCCATCGCGGATACCTGCCGACCTCTTGAGGAAGGTATCAACATCGTGAAGGTCGGTCGCATCAGACAAGATCAAACTATTGGCCACCCTCCTAGTGTGCCAGGGGCCGCGAACACACAGTGTGCCAGGGCCCGCGAACACACGGCCTCCGGCTATGATCTGAACAACAGAATTCATCAAGACCACCACTATGGAGGGTCATATTTCATGACATCGCCAACCGATGTGCTCAAGAACTTGCTGGATCTCACCGAACCCGGCGCTCAAACCCACGAAATTATCTCGGTGGGACACACACCTAAAGTGGGGCCGGCGCGTGTTTACGGCGGTCAGGTTTTGGGTCAGGCTGTTGTTGCGGCGCAGCGAACCGTAGCCGATGACCGGCCGATCCATTCGCTGCACGGCTACTTCCTGCGCCCAGGCGATCCTCAGAAGCCCATCACCTACGGTGTTGCAGAGCTACGTGACGGCCGTTCGTTCAGCGCGCGTCGCGTCAATGCGTATCAGGATGGTAAGCCGATCCTTTCGATGTCGGCTTCCTTCCAGACGCCAGGTTCCGGGCCTTTGTTCCAGGACACGATGCCCGAGGGTGTTCCAGCTCCTGAGGACGTCCCTACGTTGGATGAGGAGCTCGCACATATCGACCATCCGTTGAAGGACATGGTTACTAAGTACCGACCTTTCGACCTCCGGTATCCGGGCGGTTCTTTGTATGTTCAACCAGCTGAGCCTCCGGAGCGCCATCTGGTCTGGATGAAGACTCGCGCGGACCTTCCTGATGATCCGCTACTGCATCGGGCGGCTTTGGCCTTCGCTTCCGACTTCACACAGGTTGAGACGGCGCTACGTCGCATGGGAGTTTCATGGGTTGGTCTCGACCGTCTTGGGGCTTCGTACGCGAGCCTGGACCATTCGATGTGGTGGCATCGCGATGCCCGTGTGGATGAGTGGCTACTGTTTGACCATCACGCTACGACTGCGCAGGATGGCCGTAGTTTGATCCGTTCTTCTATTTTCAACCGCGATGGTCAGTTGGTCGCGTCGGTCGTTCAGGAAGCCATGATTCGTTTGCCTGAAGATCAGGAATATCCGCTGGCTTAGCGAATATCCGCTGACCTAGCCACAACGAATATGTTGCAGGCTTCTTCGCAAGACAATTATTAACGTTGGCGGGCCCACACCGTGAAGTGTGGGCCCGCCAGTGTTTAAGGTTTCGCGGACGTTAGCCGCGGAGCGTGTTAGTCGCGGGTGAGGCGACGGTGCGTCACGCGGGTTGGACGTGCAGCCTCTGGGCCGAGACGCTCAACCTTGTTCTTCTCGTAGTCCTCGAAGTTACCCTCGAACCAGTACCAGTTTGCTGGGTCTTCGTCGGTGCCTTCGTAGGCGAGAATGTGGGTTGCAACGCGGTCGAGGAACCACCGGTCGTGGGAAATGACCACTGCACAGCCAGGGAAGTTCTCGAGAGCGTTTTCCAGCGAACCGAGGGTTTCGACGTCGAGGTCGTTGGTCGGCTCGTCAAGGAGCAACAGGTTACCGCCCTGTTTGAGGGTCAGCGCGAGGTTGAGGCGGTTACGCTCACCACCGGAGAGCACGCCGGACTTCTTCTGCTGATCCGGGCCCTTGAAACCAAACGCGGATACGTAGGCCCGCGATGGCATCTCGACTTCACCAACGTTGATGTAGTCGCGGCCGTCGGAGACGACTTCCCACACGGACTTCTCTGGGTCGATTCCAGCGCGGTTCTGGTCAACGTACGCGAGCTTGACGGTTTCGCCGACCTTGAGCGAACCTTCGTCGATCTCTTCGAGTCCAACAATGCACTTGAACAGTGTCGACTTACCGACACCGTTCGGGCCGATCACACCGACGATGCCGTTGCGTGGCAGCGTGAAAGACAGGTCGTGGAACAGCGTGCGCCCGTCGAAGCCCTTCTTGATGTCGTTGGCTTCGAGTACCAGGGTGCCCAGGCGTGGGCCAGGTGGGATCTGGATCTCTTCGAAGTCGAGCTTACGCATCTTCTCGGCTTCGGCGGCCATCTCTTCATAGCGGGCCAGACGTGCCTTCTGCTTCGACTGACGGCCCTTCGTGTTGGTACGAACCCATTCGAGTTCGTCCTGGAGGCGCTTAGCGAGCTTGGCGTCCTTCTTACCCTGGACCTCGAGGCGTTCACGTTTCTTCTCGAGGTACGTCGAATAGTTGCCTTCATATGGGATCAGGCGGCCGCGGTCGACTTCTGCGATCCACTCTGCGACGTGGTCAAGGAAGTAGCGGTCGTGGGTCACCGCAAGAACAGCGCCTGGATAAGTCTTGAGGTGCTGCTCGAGCCACAGGACAGACTCGGCGTCGAGGTGGTTAGTCGGCTCGTCAAGCAACAGCAGGTCAGGCTTCTGGAGCAGCAGCTTACAGAGAGCAACTCGGCGACGCTCACCACCAGATAGATGGGTCACGTCAGCATCCGCCGGAGGTAGCTGAAGCGCATCCATCGCTTGTTCAAGCTGCGAGTCAATATCCCACGCATCAGCCGCATCGATATCTGCCTGGAGCGAGCCCATCTCTTCCAGAAGAGCATCGAAATCAGCGTCAGGCTGGGTCATCTCTTCAGAGATCTGGTTGTAGCGCTGAAGCTTCTCGTAGATCTCGCCAACGCCTTCCTGGACGTTACCCAGAACCGTCTTCTCTTCGTTGAGAGGCGGTTCCTGCAACAGAATGCCCACGGTATAGCCGGGGCTCAGGCGGGCTTCGCCGTTGGATGGCTGATCAAGGCCCGCCATGATCTTCAGGATCGTGGACTTACCGGCACCGTTCGGGCCGACAACGCCAATCTTTGCGCCCGGGTAGAACGACATGCTGACATCGTCAAGAATGACTTTGTCGCCCACCGCTTTACGGGCTTTGACCATGGTGTAGATGAACTCCGCCATGTTTCCTTTCGGTTGCTGCTCCGCCACAAGAAAACGCATCCTGGGCGCGCGGACAGGGCCGCGTTTGGCCAAGGTCCATTCTAGTCCCCTAGCTGCGGCCCTGTCGCACTGTGCTTTAGAGGCGTGCCTTAGGAGGCGTCCGCGTCGCTCCTTACGGTCCGCTTCGACGGATTCCCGCCGCAAAGCGTCAAGCAGTCAGGCGTGCCGTAGCGTCAGCATCCGCGTCGTCTTCCACAAGCGTCGTGGCGCCGAAATCATCGAGACCTTCGACTACAGCGGAGAATGGGTCCGCGCCTGCACTTGGAGAGTGGCCTTGATCTTCCCCGTTGTTGGTGTCGGCGTTGCGCTTTGCTTGAGAGGTGCGCACATACGTCGCTGTGCCAAACAAGAGGTCTGGGCCAACCGCATCCGCTAAGACTTCTACAGCGGTTCCCGTGCTGTTGTCTTCCCGCGTGTATTGACGCACTTTGAGCCGTCCGGAAACCATGACGCGGTCGCCTTTAGATAGCGAACACATCACGTTAGACCCCAAGTCACGGAATGCAGATACCGAATACCAGTTGATGCCGGTTTCTTCCCATTCCTGGGTCTCGCGGTTGAAACGAGACTCAGGGCACCCCATGCGGAAAGAGGCGACCTTGAAGTTGTCGTGGTGCTTGAGTTGAATCTCGGTTGCTACGAATCCTCGTAGTGTCACGTAATCGCTCATCGTGCGCTCCTTATTCTCGTCAGCTGGTTTATGAGCTCTTGCAGTTCCAGCGTCGCGAAAACCCGGTTCAGAAAGATGCGCTCGTCTGAATATGTGGATGAAGCCCAGTGAGTTGGGCGGTGTGAACAATGGATCTACCCGTTATGCTGAGATGGTTGCCTCTATAACAGCCTCTGAGGCATCGGGCCTCCGTAGCTCAGTTGGATAGAGCAGCAGACTTCTAATCTGCCGGTCGCGCGTTCGAGTCGCGCCGGGGGCGCTAACCGCAGTTTTGGTTCTGTATGAGACAGGGAAGGGACCATGAAGCAGCACAACAGCGATAACGTCTCGTTCAACGGTGGCGCGTCCGAGAACGCATCGGACGACCACCATGACTTCCACAGCTCACCCCTGGACAGTCGCGGCAATTTCGTTGCCCACGACAACACGCTTCCTGACGATGCTGTGCTCACGTTTGAGGGCCGCAACAACCGCGTCGTCATCGACGGCTCGGTCCCACTGACTGGTTTGAAGGCTCACTTCCTGGGCGATAACGGCCAGCTTGTGATCGGTTCGAGCGATCACAGCCTCAACATCGAGGTTGTTGTCGCCGAGAACGCGAACGTGGTCATCGGTGAGAACGTCGCTACCGATGGCGCCCTCACGATCAATACTGTTCCGGAAGCGCGTGTAGCTATCGGTTCAGGATGCTATTTCCGTGCGGAGGCTTCGATTGATGCCGATGCGGCTGCCTCACTCGATGCCTCGAGCGAGAATGTCGTCACGATTGAAGACCGTGTTCTGGTCACGGGATCGGCCATTCAGTTCCGCGCAGGCGCGCACGTCGGTGCAGGGAGCATCCTCGAGATGACCCCGATCGTTGACGAGGCCATCCCTGAGGCCTCGCTGGTTCGCGGTCTCCCCGCGACCGTGGTTCGCAAGGCCAGCTGGTCCCGCGAGCACTTACCGCGCGGCTAACAGCGTCTGCCTGCAGCCGCTAGTCGGCTTGCATCCCTCGCCTGCGGTAGGTACGAATCTGCTGCAGGCGCCGCGAAAGCGATGCACGACGTCGTGGGTCGTCTTGCGCGGTGAGGTCAAGGTGGTTATAGCCAAACTTCCACAGCAACAAGTCGTCGAGAAGACGGTCTGGCCCTGGCGAGAACCTGTGGTCAAGCGCTTGACGCACGTGTGTGATTGTTGCGGCGTCCAACAGAGAAGCGAGACCCTTAGGGGTCGTGATGTTGTGCGAGGCCAGTAGTTCCCGCGCCCACTCCCAGTCGGAGTCTTCTTTGTACTCGAGGTGAGGCCACATCGTCGACCACACTTCACCGATCAGTTCGGAGGTCAGCTCCTCGCCGCCAACGCCGTTCGCGTCCCAGAACGCGAGGATGCGTTGGTGCCGCTGGTCGATGTCGGTAAAGAGGTGCTCAACGGAATCGAGCATCGCGGCCGCACCCGTGAATTCGCGGTCGAGGTAGGGTGTCCAGGCTTCAGAGTTGCGTCGTTTGAAACGGATTTCGTGTTCGAATTCGCTCCACGCGTGGGTAAGAATCGTGCGGATCTGGATCTCGAAGACGAACGGCAGCACTCGTTGCGGGTGCCGCGCCTCGTAGTCGGCGACGGTCTGGTTGTCTTTGGGCCGCACGATGAGGTGCCTGGAGGAATAGCCGTATGTTCCGGTTTCGACGGAGCCGGTTTCTTTCTCGCGGTCTGATTCGATGTAGAACTCGTTGCGGCACCGTTTGATGATCTGTGCCGCGGCCCTGACCTGGCGCGGCAACTGAACGATGACACGGATCCCGACGATGTCGTGCATCATCGAGATCGGGTCTGGGAACTCGAGTTCCCGTTCTTGCCCTTCTTCGCCCGAGTACACGGTGCGGGAGGCCTTCTGCCTAAACGATTCAACAGATTTAGTGCGGGCCGCGACGAAAAGCGGACGCACGTCCGTGTCGTTGAAGATCTGCTTGATCTGCACTCGGAGTTGTTCGGTGATGACTTCGAGTTCGGGCCGCATTTCGCGGTATTCGTCGATATAAGCGACGACCTTTTCCCGGAGGCGGTCATCGAGTTCTTTCCATGCTCTCGTCACCAGTACTGCCAGCTCCTTCAAGCGGTATCCCGAGTCCAAACGATCTCACGAGCTCAAGCACTTTCGTTGAACGTATGTGCCTTGAACAGTCCGGCGCGCAGGCTCAGGCTGTTGGTGGCACCCGATCAACAGTACCTGCGAAACCTGAAGGTTTCATGAAGGGTGTTCCCTACTTGCGGGTAGTGAGGCGCTGTGGATTACCAAACTCGTTCGTCGATGACGCGCGGGCTCCGGTAACGGAGGGCCGCGAACTGAGAGACAGACCATGGCGCCAGTGTTGGCATGACGATGCTCGCGTCGGCTGGCTTGCGTATGTCGGTCCACGTCGGCAGTTTGATGAGTTTTCGCTGCGTACGAGGAAAGGCCAAAGCGGTGACGCTGATGGCTGTTGCGACCAATATGAATACGGCCTGGAACCCGCCGAGCTCTTGCCATGGCGGCAGGGAGATTTGGGTTGAGGTTGTCCAGATGACGTGAAGGGTGCTGCCCCAAACAATAAGCTGCTCGACGAAGCCGAAATACGCCTTTCGGCACAGCAGGAACGGGAGGATCCAGTAGAAGTACCAAGGCTGGATGACAGGATTCAGAAGGCTCGCCGCCATGAGCACGAGCCCAGCTGAGGTGAGCGGTGAAACTTTTGGACGGGCAAGCGCGAGCCATCCCGCGAGTCCGATTGCGATGAGTTTGCCGGCCGCATAAAAGAGGCTTTGCGCGATGAGCCCCGCCTGCGTTCCTCCTGCCAACGAGACGAGGTGGCCAAAGCCGAGACCGAGTAGGCCGAATGGCGCAAACGGGAAGATGGCCATACCTTGCCCGGCCATCGCGGTGATCCATCCGAACCACGTGCCGGTGAGCCCACCAAGTGCCGTCAGAACAACGGTGACAGTGATGCCCGTGACGATCCAGCACATCCAGCGACGACCCCATCGTGCGTTCTTGCCTGCCCATGTGAGGCCGAGGAACGGTAGACACAGCACGACGATTGGTTTGATCGCGATCGCGCCAGAAGCGAGAAGCAGTCCGGCAAAAGTTTTGCCTCGGCGCATAGCTACGAAGGCCCACAACATGAGCCCCACCATGAGTGCATCATTGTGGCCTGAGGCGATCATCGAGTACAAGAACAGAGGCGAAGCTGCGGTGAGCCACTGAATCCATGCCGGGTTTACGCCGTGATCTCGGCTGAGCTTAGGGATGATCTTCATGAAGATGATGACCCCGACAAGCGCGACGAGCCGGAAGAGGAACAGCGCGATGTCCGGGTTGCCCCATGACACGAGAGCAACGGCAGCCGCGATGATCAAGAACAGTGGGCCGTAAGGCGAAGCCGACTCAGCCCAGACAGATGCCGCTCCCTGCCCAAACCATCCGGGGACCTGCGATACCCAGTCCGTATAGGGATTCTTGCCCAGCGTCAGCAGGCGCCCCTGGGCGAGATAGGAGTACATGTCGTTGCTGAAGATCGGTGGCGCAAAGAACCACGGCGCGCTCCACAGGACAACGATGCGGGTCTGGATGTGGTGGCCGTCGGCAAGCGGTAAACGGCGGGCTAACTGAATCCAGGCGTGGCTAGCTAGACCCACTGCTACTGCTAGGCCGAGGACTGCCGCCCAGAGCACGGCGTCGTATGCGCGAAGAGCATTCACGAATGTTGAACCGGTCAGGGTGGCTTCAGGGACATTGGCGGTGAAGCCGATCGCCCAGGCTGACAGTGCACCGAGAACAGACGCGATGAAGCCGACCCACACGCTCGTGCTGAGCCTGAGCGCGTCCGGGAGAACCCGAGCGCGCATGCGAGACAAGAGTGAACGCGTGGACCTCACCTGAGAGGAAGGCTGCGCGCCTTGAAGCGCATCGGTTTCTTCGCGCATGGGCTCCCCCAATCAGCTCGAGGTCAAGATCGATTGCAGACAGCGTGTTCAACAACTGTGCTCACCTAAGGCTACGCTGAGTTGTATGGATTCTCGTTCTCATTCTGCAGTGGTGTCTGATCAGGTTGCTCAGCCCGGAACCGTGGCCTCACAGTCGTCTCCTTCCTCGGGACAGCGCACGCTTAGCTCCGGTGATATGCCGTTGGTGTGGATCGATTGTGAAATGACGGGGCTCGATGCGGTCAACGATGCTCTGATTGAGGTCGCTGTCATCGTCACTGACTCGCAGTTGCAGCCGGTCGATGACGGTATCAGCGTCGTTATCAAGCCGCCTGCTGGAGCGGTTGAGAAGATGGATAACTTCGTGACTCAGATGCACACCAACTCCGGACTGCTCGAGGAGATTGACGGCGGTGTATCGATGGAGGAAGCGCAAGCCACCGTTCTGGGCTACATCCAGAAGATCGTTCCTGAAGCCGGCATCGCTTTGTTGGCCGGTAACTCGGTAGGCAACGACCGCCTTTTCCTGGCTCGCGACATGCCGGAGGTCATCGACCACCTGCACTACCGCATCGTCGATGTGTCCTCCATCAAGGAGCTGGCCCGCCGCTGGTATCCAACGGATTTCGATGCGGCACCGGCTAAGACTGGAAACCACCGTGCTCTTGGTGACATCCAGGAATCGATCGATGAGCTCGCCTACTACCGCAGCGCTATCATGAAAAGCAACGACGCCTGAAAAACAACGACACCTGGGGCATTTGTGTTGCCTTCGCCACGAATAGACCCTCAGGATTAGGTTGCCAACACTTTAACGTGTAGAGTCTCTCCTGTTGCCTCAATCCGGTTCACTGCTGAACTGCACTGAACTGAACGAGGAGAACAACTGAATATGGTGGGTGTAGCTCAGCTGGTAGAGCGTCTGGTTGTGGTCCAGAAGGTCGCGGGTTCAAGCCCCGTCACTCACCCAGAAGGGAATGTCCCGGAAGGTTTCGCACCTTCCGGGACATTTGTTTTATGGCCAGTGTGAATCTCGCGGAGCCTGAGTCACGCACAGAGCGGCCACAACGCCACGCGTCATTCTGAAGAAATGCTACCCACGCTCCCCTTGCGGGGTTAGACTGTTCCTCTGTATGGCCCAGGCCCGCATCCAATGGCGGACTGCTGGGAGGGTGCGGAACTTGTGGCTATGCCGCAATCGAATCACCCCGACAGTTTGGAGGATGCAGCATCATGTCCACGCAGTTCCAGCGCAAAGTCGGGTTCGACCCCCTCCGTTACATCCAGCTCCAGTCCAAACACATCGCTGAACGCCGCGAACACATCGGCGGCAAGCTGTACCTGGAGATGGGCGGCAAACTCTTCGACGATCTCCACGCTTCACGCGTGCTGCCAGGCTTCACCCCTGACAACAAGATCCGTATGCTTCAGACGCTGACCGACGAACTCGAGATCCTGGTCACGCTCAACGCTAAAGACCTCGAACGGAACAAGGTCCGGGCCGACCTGAACATCCCTTACGAAGAAGACGCTCTCCGTCTGATCGATGCGTTCCGTAATATGGGTTTCCTCGTTGAGCACGTCGTTTTGACGCGATTCGACGAATCCAACGAGGCCGCCGAGCGTTTCAAGGCCCGCCTCATCAAGCTCGGCCTCAAGGTCGCCGTGCACCGGACTATTCCCGGCTACCCAGATGACACCGACCAGGTCGTATCTTCCGATGGCCTGGGCCGAAACGAGTACGTCGAAACGACGCGCGACCTCATCGTGGTCACGGCTCCAGGTCCGGGTTCCGGAAAGCTTGCAACGTGCCTTTCGCAGATCTATCACGACTACCAGCGCGGAACTAAGTCGGGTTATGCCAAGTTCGAGACCTTCCCGGTCTGGAACTTGCCGCTGAACCACCCGGTCAATCTCGCTTACGAGGCAGCAACGGCCGACCTCGACGACGTCAATGTGATCGACCCATTCCACCTCGCCGCATACGGTGAGCAAGCGATCAACTACAACCGCGACGTCGAAGTCTTCCCGCTCTTGAAGACCCTGCTCGATGAACTCGCTGGCGGCTCGCCGTATGAGTCCCCTACCGATATGGGCGTCAACATGGTTGCTGACGCGATCATCGACGACGACGTGTGCCGCGAGGCCGCTAAGCAAGAGATTATTCGCCGCTGGTACAAGGCCCGCGTTCAAGAACGACGCGAGGGTCTCGACCCGATCTATTCGCGCCGTATCTCGCTCGTGATGGGTAAGGTCGGATGCACTCCGGAAGACCGCACGGTGGTCGCTCCGGCGCTCAAGCTAGCTGAAGAAACCGATGCCCCGGCATCGGCTATCCAGCTGCACGACGGAACGATCATCACCGGCAAGACCTCGGCATTGCTCGGAACGTGCTCCGCTACCCTGCTGAACGCGCTCAAGCACCTTGCTGGATTGCCCAAGGAAGTGCAGTTGCTCGCGCCGACGTCTATCCGACCGATCCAGTCGCTCAAAACCGAGCACCTCGGCTCGCAGAACCCGCGGCTGCACACGGATGAAGTGCTCATCGCGCTGTCGGTCTCCGCGGAACGCGACCCGAACGCACAAGCAGCTCTGGATCAACTCCAGGCTCTGCGCGGATGCGATGTCCACACGACCACGATCCTCGGATCCGTCGACGAAGGCATCTTCCGTAACCTCGGCGTCCAAGTGACCTCCGAGCCTGAGTTCCAGGCCCGGGGCGTCTACAACAAGCGCTAACTCTCACAGCAACCCAACGACGACAGGAGCTCACCGACGTGGCCGTCCGCCCCATCGTGATCTACACGGAGCCAGTGCTTCACCAGCGTGCCGCCGAAGTCACCGAAATTGACGACGAGATCCGCACCCTGGTCGAGGACATGTTCGAAACCATGGACGCCGCTAACGGCGTGGGTCTCGCCGCGCCGCAGGTAGGCGTGGGTCTGAGGATTTTCACGTGGGAGTACGACGAACATGATGACGACGCCCCAACCCGCGGCGTCGTCATCAACCCGAAACTGACGTTGTCGAAGGTTTCTGGAGCTAACCCCGACCCGGAGCGTCACACCGAAGGCTGCCTTTCTGTGCCTGGCCTCAACTTCCCGTTGCAGCGCGCCGACTACGCGCACCTGACCGGCATCGACGTCGACGGGAACCCGGTGGACTTCGAGGCGACCGGATGGTTCGCGCGCATCCTGCAGCACGAATACTGGCACCTTGAAGGCAAACTCTACGTGGACATGCTCAATGAGCGCTGGACCCGCCGCTGGAAACGGGAACGGAAGAAGTCTGGAATGACCGAGCCGGGGCTCACATGGATGCCGGGAGTCGACCCCGACCCGTTCGGTCACTAAATACCGCGTCCCACGCGGTAATCCGGCACAGCAGTGAACAAACACTGTTAAAAGCCTTGGCCCCGAGGTGTTTACCTCGAGGCCAAAGCTTTCGCTATTTACACCGTAACGGATGCTGTATCAGCAGTCTTACTTGACGGCTGGGATCGCAACCGGGTGGCTGCCTGCCATCTTCTCGATGATGCGGACAACCTGGCACGAGTAGCCGAACTCGTTGTCGTACCAGACGTAGAGCACAACGTGCTTCTTGTCTGCACCAACGATGGTTGCGCGGCCGTCGACGATGCCTGCGCGGCGGGAGCCAACGAAGTCAGTCGATACGACCTCTGGCGAGTCGGTGTAGTCGATCTGCTTGTGCAGTTCGCCCGAAAGAGAGGTTTCACGCAGGAAGTTGTTGATGTCCTCGACCGAGGTTTCCTTCTCGAGGGTCAGGTTGAGGATCGCCATGGAAACGTCCGGAGTTGGAACGCGCACAGCGTTACCGGTCAGCTTACCTTCAAGCTCAGGAAGAGCCTTCGCGACAGCCTTAGCGGCGCCGGTCTCGGTGAGCACCATGTTCAAGACTGCGGAACGGCCGCGGCGCTCGCCCTTGTGGAAGTTGTCGATGAGGTTCTGGTCGTTCGTGAACGCGTGAACCGTCTCAACGTGGCCCTGGACAACGCCGTAGCGATCATTGACAGCCTTCAGGACTGGGGTGATCGCGTTGGTCGTGCAGGATGCTGCGGAGAGGATCGTGTCGTCCTCGGTGATGTCGCCGTCGTTGACACCGAACACGATGTTCTTGATGTCTCCCTTACCTGGCGCGGTCAGCAGGGCCGCGCTGGTGCCCTTAGCCTTGATGTGCTGGCCGAGGCCTTCTTCATCGCGCCAGCGGCCGGTGTTGTCAACCACGATGGCGTTCTCGATGCCGTACTGCGTATAGTCGACCTGGGATGGGTCGTTCGCGTAGATGAACTGGATCTGAGTGCCGTTCGCGGTGATCGTGTTGTTCTCTTCGTCAACAACGATCGTGCCGTCGAATGCACCGTGAACCGAGTCACGGCGCAACAGGGACGCGCGCTTCTGCAGGTCGTTATCTGCGCCCTTACGGACGACGACGCCACGCAGGCGCAGGCCCACGCCGCCGCGTTCGATGAGGATACGAGCCAAGAGGCGGCCGATCCGGCCGAAACCGTAGAGGACGACGTCGCGGGCACCGCTTGCGTCAGCCTTCTGACCCAGGACGTCCGCGTAGAGCTCAGCGAGGAACGCATCCGCGTCGTCTGCACCCTTTTCTTCGAGTGCACGGTTCAGACGACCGAGGTCGATCGATACGTTGCCTGGGTTGAGTTCGTTGAGCTTCACCAGCAGATCGTAAGTGCGCTGCGGATCGAGTTCCTTGCCCTCGATGCGGCGGACGACGCGGTGAGCCTTGAGGATGTCGACTACTGAAACATTGATCAGTTTGCGACCGTAGATCGAGGTCACCACGTTGTTTTCGCGGTACAGGCGACCGATCAGCGGAATCATCTTTTCCGCTAGAGCCTCACGGTTCTTCCAGTCTGCGTATACAGCTTCAGTCTGCTGGGTCACTGACAACTCCTGGTTGATTGGATTCAGCCAGCAGCCCTTCATGATGTGAGCGTTCACTGGCCTAGACGAGTGTGGAGCGCGCAACACCTGCCCGGTGAGCGTGCTAAACCGCTCCCCATTCTACCTAAGGACGTGCCAGACCTCACGGGGTTCACGCCGCTTTGAGTGGCGTCACACACTTCCAGAGAATCAGCGCTACGCAGTTTGAGCGGAAGAAGACGGCCATAAGCCGGATTCTGTATGTGTAAGGCGTTACCGCCTCACGCATGACGACCATCTATCTAGAGCCACGATTACTCGTGGCTTCAAGCAACCAACCCGACTACTTCAGCGGACCGCCTTAGAGCGTAGTCTGCTCGGTCTTGCTCCGGGTGGGGTTTTCCTGGCCGCGGCAGTCACCTGACGCGCCGGTGGTCTCTTACACCACCCTTTCACCCTTACCGTGTGCATCCTCGAAAGGGCCACGGCGGTCTTCTCTCTGTTGCACTTTCCTGCAGGTCACCCTGAGTGGACGTTATCCACCACCCTGTCCTGTGGAGTCCGGACTTTCCTCGGCGCCCACGGCGCCGCGATCGTCTGTCCGTCTCCTTCCGCGCCTTACATCCTACCCATGCATGCGGCCCGCGCAGGTTTCTGCGCGACTATGATGACCATCGTGATTATTCTTTTGCCGCCTTCTGAAGGTAAGACGCCCGCAACCCACGGAAAGAGCGTGGATCTGGAGGCACTCGTGTGCCCGGAGCTCGCCGATGCGCGCCGCGAGGTTGCGCAGCGTCTTGAGGAGGTTTCAGTGGCGACCGATGCGCCGGAAGTCTTAGGTGTTGGCAAGGCTGTCGCTCACGAGATCGAGCGAAACATCGACATCTTCGATGCGCCTGCAGCTCCCGCACACGAGATCTATACAGGCGTGCTCTACGATGCGCTTGATTACGCGGGCATGACTACCACCCAGAAAAAGAAAGCCAACGAGCGCATCCTCGTGATCTCGGCGCTGTGGGGTGCCGTTGGGCTCGGTGATCACATCCCGGCGTACCGACTGTCGATGCACGTCAAGCTTCCTGGCCTTGGCAAACTCGCTACCTACTGGAAACCACGCCTTGCCGAGGCCCTAGCTGAACGCGTTGAAGGCGAACTCATCATCGATTGCCGGTCCTCCGCGTATCAAGCGGCTTTCGTTCCACCGCCGGAACAAACCGTGACCGTCAACGTCGTGCAAGTTAAGGACGGGAAACGCAAAGTGGTCTCACACCACGCCAAACACACCCGAGGCGAAGTTGCGCGGCTCCTCATGCAAACCCGCGGCGACGGCCCTCAAACACCACAAGCCCTGCTCACCTCGATGCAGAAACACTGGCCGCAAACAGAACTCATCGAGACGACACCACGAAAGGCCGGGCAACTCACCGTCGTGCTCGACGAAAACTAGCCTCGCTGAGCCGGTTTAGAAGCCGCTCTCACGCACGAGAATAATCCCGGTGTGAGGGCAGAACGCGAGCTCCTCTTCACCAAGCTCCGCGATGGCGGCAAGCTCTTTCGGCGACAACGGCAATCCGGTCGCTGAACACGTACCGTTGTCGAGTCGGGCAGCTCCAACGCCGTGTTCTGCAACGAGCTTCTCAAAAAGCTCACGCAGCTCCGCATCCAGGCGAGATCTGAGCTCCTGACGCTGCGTTTCAGCATCGTTAATCTGCGCAACAAGGGACTCACGCTGGTCCCTCACGTACACCTGAGCGGCGTGATTCTCTGCGACCGCAGCAGTCAAAACCCGCTCAGCTTCCTCGGCATCGGCACGCTTTTCGTCACGCTCCTCAACCGTCTCGATCAACGTCTCCTCGAGCGAAACACGGCGTTCACGCAGAATATCGAGCATCCGTGCCAAACGATCAGCTTCGCTCTGCGGCTCGACGCCGGCGAGGAGTTGCTCTTCCTTGGCCTCAATATCGGATGCCAGCTCAACGATGGCTTTCTCTAGATCAGCGACCGCACGGTTCAAAACCTCAACCTGCCGCACTTCATCGTCACGCTCGGCACGTGCCTGGATCGCATCCGCGCGCGCCTGACGCACACGCTTGGCCGTCGCAACCGCATCGTGTTCGCGGCGCCGCTGCTCAACCGAGGAGATCAGAGCCTGAATCTCCAGGAGAAGCTCCTGATGCTCACGTGTTGCGGTAATCACGACGATCCCTACTTTCGTATCCGAGGCCTCACTGCGTACCTCTATTGTCTCCCACGCCAAGCGGCTAAGCCATTACGGCGTCACGCTGGCCATTCTGCGGGAGCCCATCACGGCGTCAAAATAAAATCCCATGGGTCAGTGTTCACTTGGCTCACCTGGCACACGACGTCATAGCCATCGTCGTGCAGCGAGCGGCTCAGCGCATCAGCCGCGGCGGGTAACCACAGCCATTCCGACGCGAAGTGCGAAACATCAATGAGGAACGGGCGGTCATTGACCGCAGCTTCGCGGGCCTCCGATGCGGGGTGGTGTCTCAGGTCCGCCGTCACGTACACATCCGCTTTAGAGGCACGAACCGCATCGAACAGCGAATCCCCCGCCCCGCCGCACACAGCTACACGTTTGACGCTGCCTTCAGGGTTTCCAGCGACCCGCACCCCACCGGCAACCGCCGGAATGATGCTGTAGACGCGCTCAGCGAACTCCGCGAGCGTGCACTCCTCAGCAAGATCGCCGACGCGGCCGATCCCTTCACCTTCAACGCCACGGTCCACCGGAGCCAGCGGCTCAGACTGCTCAACACCTAAGCCACGAATGATGACGTCAGAGACACCGCCCAGAGCCGAATCAGCCGACGTGTGAGCCGTGTAGAGGGCACAACCCGCTTCAATCAGCGTGTGCACAACACGGCCCTTGAAACGATCACCAGCAACTGAGTTCACTGCCCGCAACATCAAAGGGTGGTGAGTCAACAAGAGGTCCGCGCCGCGTTCAATCGCATCGACAGCGACCTCCTCAGTCGGATCAACCGCAAACACGATGCGGTGAACCAGCTGATCTGGACGTCCAGTTACGGGGCCAACAGCGTCCCACGACTCAGCCAACGTCTCCGGCCACAAACGGTTGATATGTTCCCAAACCGTGCTGAGAGTTGGGACCCGATTCTCCGATGCAGTAGAACTCATACTCATTAAGCTACCCGTGAAACCGGTCTCGGGAACACTCCCGGCTCGCGAAGTGTTGAACCAATTGATGAATCAACAAAGTGTACGCACGATCGTGATGGCCGGCGGGTGCTTCTGGTGCCTCGACGCCTGGTTCCGCATGGTCCGCGGTGTCACCCACGTCAAATCCGGTTACACCGGAGGCGGCGATGCACCCGCCGACTACGACAGCGTGTGTACAGGGACCACGGGCCATGCCGAAGCTGTGGCAGTAACTTTCGACCCTTCTCTCATCAGTGAGGATGTGGTGTTGGACATGTTCTTCACGATGCACAACCCGACAACACTGAACCGGCAAGGCTACGACGTCGGAACGCAATACCGTTCTGCACTGTTCACTAACAGCCAGGAGCAGACTGAAGTCTTCGAAGCCGCCATTGAACGCAACCAAGCCAACTGGACCGACCAGATCGTCACCACCATCGAGCCCCTGGGCCCTTGGTACACGGCAGAGATCGAGCACCAGGACTACTACCAACGGAATCCGCAGGCGGGCTACTGCCAGGTCATCATCGACCCGAAGCTCAGCGCTGCAAGATCACGTTTCGTTAAGTTTCTTGAAGCCGACATTCCAACAAGCAATTCCATAAGCTGAGCACCGAAACCGGGCAGCAGCTCATAGCCAATCACGCTGTCTGGGCACATAAGCGTTACAGACCATTCAAGGAAAAGGAGCAGACCGTGCCAATCCTGAACAACGTCACTGAAGCAATCGGCAACACGCCACTCGTTCGTCTCAACAAGCTCGACGCTGACCTTCCAGGCAACGTCGCCGTCAAGCTCGAGTTCTACAACCCAGCGAACTCCGTTAAGGATCGCATCGGCCGCGCGATTATCGACGCCGCTGAGAAGTCCGGCGAACTGAAGCCAGGCGGAACCATCGTCGAGGGCACCTCCGGCAACACCGGCATCGCGCTTGCGATGGTTGGCGCTGCACGCGGCTACCGTGTGATCCTCACGATGCCTGAGACCATGTCGAGCGAACGCCGCGTGATTCTTCGCGCATTCGGTGCCGAGATCGTTTTGACTTCCGGCGCAGATGGCATGCGCGGTGCAGTTGAAAAGGCACAGCAGATCGTCCAGGAAACCGACAACGCGATCCTCGCTAGCCAGTTCAGCAACCAGGCCAACCCAGAGATCCACGAGGCCACGACCGGCCCAGAAATTTGGAACGACACCGATGGCGCGGTTGACATCCTCGTCGGCGGCGTTGGCACCGGCGGAACCATCACGGGTGCCGGCCGCTACCTCAAGAAGCAGAAGAGCGGCGTGAAGGTTGTTGCAGTCGAGCCAGCCGATTCCCCACTGCTGAGCGAAGGCACCGCGGGCCCACACAAGATCCAGGGCCTCGGCGCGAACTTCGTTCCAGAGGTCCTCGACCGCGAGATCTACGACGAAGTCATCGACGCTCCGCTCGACGCTTCCATAGAAACTGCACGCGCCCTTGGCGCAAAGGAAGGCATCCTCGGCGGTATCTCCTCGGGCGCTTCTGTGTGGGCAGCGCTTGAGGTAGCTAAGCGCGAAGAAAACCGTGACAAGCTCATCGTTGCGGTTGTTCCGGACTTCGGTGAGCGCTACATCTCCACGATGCTCTACGATGACATCCGCGGCTGAAACCAGCTAGCACTCTTTTAGCCCGAAAGGACCCTCTGTGGGATTCATCTCCACGTTCCGGGAAGACATCAAGAACGCGCGGGACCACGATCCAGCGGCGCGCTCAGGCGCCGAAATCGCGATCGTTTATTCAGGCCTGCATGCCATCTGGATGCACCGGCTAGCACACCGCATGTGGAACGCTTCACCGTTGCTGAGGCTCCCGGCCCGGGCCCTTTCGCAGCTAACCCGCTTTGCAACCGGCATCGAGATCCACCCTGGCGCGCGCATCGGCCGCCGCTTCTTCATCGACCACGGCATGGGTGTCGTGATCGGCGAGACCGCGGAAATCGGTGACGACGTCATGCTCTACCACGGCGTGACCCTTGGCGGGCGGTCGCTTGCGAAGATCAAACGCCACCCGACCATCGGTGACCGCGTCACTATCGGCGCTGGCGCGAAGGTTCTGGGTCCGGTTGTCATCGGTGATGATTCACAGATCGGCGCTAACGCGGTTGTGGTCAAGGACGCCGATCCGGGCTCAATCATCACCGGCGTTCCCGGCAGGGCGCGCGCGGCTAAACCGGACGAGCGCAAGCCGGCGGTCGACCCGGGCGAATACGTCGACCCGGCGATGTGGATCTAGGGGCCTCAAGCTGAGCTTTAAACTGGGGCGTTCGATGTGGTGATTGCCACATCGAACGCCCCAGTTGGGTAAATCAGAAAAATTAGGGTAAGGTGAATGTTCGTGCTCAGGGATCGAAAGTGAACTGAGAACAAACAGTTGGGTCTATAGCTCAGTTGGCTAGAGCATCTCGTTTACACCGAGAGGGTCGGGGGTTCGAGTCCCTCTGGACCCACCATTGTTATGTGTCGGGACATCGTTCATACGATGTCCCGACATTTTTTATGTCCTGGGGTGGTGATGTGTCGCGTCATCGTTCCGCTTTTTTGGTGGATGTGTCAGGACATCGTTCCGTTTTTTGGGTTGGTAGTTTTTGGTGGGGTCGATGGTGTAGGCGCCAATGATTTCTCCTGTTGTTTTGTTGATAGCGAGGGCTTCGGGGCCGTTGACGAGCAGGATGATGCGTTGTCTGTTGTGGGCGTGGCCGATGCCGAGGTGGCGGAGTTTTCCGGCGTAGCGGAGGGTGATTTTGCCGTGGCTGTCTACGCGGTCGTAACGGACTCGCCAGCAGCTGTTGCCGAGTGTGATGGTGGGTTGATCTTTAGGTGTGGCGGTGTAGGCCTGGTGGGGTGTTCGTCTGTTGATGGCTCGGTGTTTTCGTTGGGTGTTATAGAGGGTCTGGAAGTCGTGGAGTTGTTGTTGTAGGTCTTGGTGGGTTTGGGCTGGTGGTTGGGCTTTGAGCCATGTTTTCAGGGTGCGGTGGAAGCGTTCGATTTTTCCTTGGGTGGTGGGTTTTCCGGGGCGGCCGTTCTTTTGTTCGATGTTGAGATCGGTGAGGAGTTGTTCGAAGGGGTTGGGTTGTTTATTGGTGGTGCGGCCTCCGGCTAGGCGTGTGGTGTAAACGAGTCCGTTATCGGTCAGGGTTGCTGCTGGGAGTCCGTGTGTCTCGGTGGCTTCTAGGAAGGTGTTGACTACTATGCGGCCGGTGATTCTGGGGTAGACGCTGATGTGGGTGAGGTAGCGGGAGTGGTCATCGAGCCAGGAGATGATTTCGGTGTCGGTGCCATCGGCTAGCGGCCAGTGGGTGAAGTCGGACTGCCAGAGGCTGTTGGGGGCGGGGGCTTGGAATCGTTGCCATGAGGAGCGGGGCCGTTTTTGTGGTTGAGGTTGGATTGTCCCGGCTGTTTTCAGGATCCGGAAGATGGTGCTGGTTGAGGGGCGAGTGTTCTCTGGTAGCAGGTCATAGATCGTTTCAGCACTAGCGTCTAGGCCGTCTCGAAGGAGTTGGTGGCGTAGCGCGAGGATAGTTTCGCGTAGTTTTTCTGGTGTCTGGTTGGGGTTGGTGTGCGGGCGTTTGGAGTGTGGGTGGAGTGCTTCAAGCCCGCCGATACGGAAGCGTTTGAGCAAGGTCCTGATCCAACGGGTGCTGACACCAAAATGTGCGGCTGCGTCTTTAACGCTCATCCCACCGTCAGTGATGGCTAGCACGATCGCTCTGTTGCGTGTGTATGTCATACCTCAGCATGCCGACTCACCCCACCTTATGCGGAACGATGTCGTGACAGACGGGTGAACGATGTCGTGACAGATGGTTGGCAGGGTGTCGTGGCACATCTGTGAGTGGGTTGGGGTGGTTAGGGGTGAACGATGTCGTGAAACCAAACACATGGATTGTCGAAGGATATAACCACTTTGAGAATATTCACGCGCCCAACAAGAAACTCCATAACGGAAATTACTGCGTGACATGTACGGCGCGAGAAGAGGAGCGCATTTTCTTTAGGCCCGGCCGGGCAAAACAGCAGAAACCACGGTGGCCGGCCCTACTGACGCAAGGACGCTCCTATTGAAGCGCAAAGACAACGGCTGGGGAGTTCAACGAGTCGACGGTGTTAGACGCTAAAACTCCTCTAAAGAATCACCGCGACTTAAATGGGCGAATCTATAGTTCAACCCCCGCCGTCTGCAATGCCTCAACGTAGGCGTCCAGAGGTCTGCTCGCGGTGCGATCAGCTTCGATCCTCGAAACCAGCCGCCCTGAAGCATCCCATACGAAAGCGGTACGCGTAGCGTGGCCGCGCCCCGCATCGAACGCGTCCAACGCTTGCGCAAGAGCCCCATGCGGCCAAAAATCACTCAGCACGTCAAAGCACAAACCCAGCTGATCCGAAACCGTACGCAACGTATACCGCGAATCCACCGAACACGCCGCAACATACACGCCAGCCTCAGCCCACGCACCGGCAACCTGAGCAAGCCCGCCCAACTCCGAATGACACACCGGAGTGAAACTCAACGGGAAAAAACTCAAAACCGTCACCTGACCAACACGGTCAGCGAGCACAACCCGCTCACCATGCTGGTTCACCAACGGAACCGAAAGCGACGCCAACCCAGGCGCCGCATCGGAAGGATCTACCACCATTCAGTGACGCTTCCGCTGCTGCAGACACACAGCGGACCACAGCTCAGAAACATCAACAGTGCTCGTCGTGTGCAAGCCAGCCGTCGGTGCAGCTTCCTGAATCTCAACAGGAGACACATGGCCCTCCTCCCCCAGCTTGGGGGTCAAAAGCCACACAACGCCGCCATCATCAAGATCCGTGAGGGAATCAACCATCGCATCAACAAGGTCACCGTCGCCGTCACGCCACCAGAGCAAAACGGCGTCAACAACCTCGTGCTCGTCCTCGTCCAGAATCGGCTCGCCAGTGACCTCCTCGATCACGTCACGAAGCTCAAAATCGACATCCTCGTCATAACCGAGCTCTTGAACAAGATGATCTCCAGAGATCCCCATCCGCTGAGCAGCACCCTCATACGGCGCCGTCCGAACGCTCACGTCACAAATCCTTTTCCATAGAACAACGAAAACTCACCCCGTGATCAGGGCTACACGTCTAACAAAACACGTTTTCAACGCTCAAAACAACTGAACGCGCCAAAACTCCCCGCCGTCCCCTACTACGATGGGAACAAGACAGTTCGCTCAACCGTTGAAAACGGGAGAGAATCAAGAACGAGATTTGTCAGCACTAGAAAGGGAACGGCCGTGGCCCAACAGGACCATCACATCACCGATATCCGCAGCGGATTGGTGAAACATCTGTCTGACACCGACCCCGAAGAAACCAAAGAATGGCTTGAATCCTTCGACGGGCTCGTTGAAACGCAGGGAACCGAACGCGCCGAATACATCGTGCGTTCGCTGCTACAGCGCGCAGGCGCCAAGTCCGTAGCCGTCCCGATGGTTACCACCACCGACTACGTCAACACGATCCCGGTGGACCAAGAACCTGACTTCCCGGGTACCGAGGAACTCGAGCGCGCATACCGCCGCTGGATCCGCTGGAATGCAGCCGTCATGGTCCACCGCGCCCAGGCACCAGGCCTGTCCGTTGGTGGCCACATCTCGACCTACGCCGGCGCAGCAACCCTCTACGAGGTCGGTTTCAACCACTTCTTCCGCGGCCCAGGCCACGACGGTGGCGGTGACCAGGTCTTCTTCCAGGGCCACGCTTCCCCGGGCATGTACGCGCGTGCGTTCCTCGAAGGACGACTGACCGACGAGCAGCTCGACTCCTTCCGTCAAGAAAAGTCGAAGGCCCCCAACGGCCTGCCTTCCTACCCGCACCCACGCATGATGCCTGAGTTCTGGCAGTTCCCAACCGTCTCGATGGGCCTTGGCCCAGCGAACGCGATCTACCAGGCACAGTTCAACCGCTACCTGCACAACCGCGGCATCAAGGACACCTCCCAGCAGCACGTCTGGGCATTCCTCGGCGACGGTGAGATGGATGAGCCAGAATCGCGCGGCTTCCTGCAGCACGCAGCCAACGAAGGCCTCGATAACCTGACCTTCGTCATCAACTGCAACCTGCAGCGCCTTGACGGCCCGGTCCGCGGTAACGGCAAGATCATGCAGGAACTCGAAGCCTACTTCCGCGGAGCAGGCTGGAACGTCATCAAGGTCGTGTGGGGCCGTGAATGGGATGCCCTGCTCGAGAAGGACCACGACGGTTCGCTCGTCAACATCATGAACGAAACCCCGGACGGTGACTACCAGACCTACAAGGCTGAGTCCGGCGCGTTCGTCCGTGAGCACTTCTTCGGCAAGTCCCCACAGACCAAGGCGATGGTCGAGGACATGACCGACCAGGAAATCTGGCAGCTCAAGCGGGGTGGCCACGACTACAACAAGGTCTACGCCGCATACAAGGCCGCCGTTGAGCACAAGGGCCAGCCGACCGTGATCCTCGCTCAGACGGTCAAGGGCTACGGTCTCGGAACCCACTTCGAGGGACGCAACGCGACCCACCAGATGAAGAAGCTCACCCTGCAGGACCTCAAGGACTTCCGTGACCACCTGCGCATCCCAATCTCGGACGAAGAGCTCGAGAAAGACCCAGCACGCCCGCCGTACTACCACCCAGGCATGGACGACGAAGCGATCCGCTACATGATCACACGTCGCCAGGCACTCGGCGGTTTCGTGCCGGAACGCCGCGAACGCACCTCCCCGATCGCGCTTCCAGACAAGACCGCATACCGCGGCACCAAACGTGGTTCAGGCCGCCAGGAAGCAGCAACCACGATGGCGTTCGTGCGACTTCTGCGCGACCTCATGCGTGACAAGGACTTCGGCCACCGCATCGTGCCGATCATCCCGGACGAGGCACGCACTTTCGGTATGGACTCGTTCTTCCCTACCGCGAAGATTTACAACCCACAGGGCCAGAACTACGTCTCCGTGGACCGCGACCTGATGCTCGCATACAAGGAGTCCCCACAGGGCAAGATTCTGCACACTGGCATCAACGAAGCCGGCTCCGTGGCTGCACTCACCGCGGCTGGTTCTTCGTACTCGACCCACCTCGAGCCGATGATCCCGGTCTACATCTTCTACTCGATGTTCGGCTTCCAGCGCACCGGCGACAGCATCTGGGCTGCAGCCGACCAGTTGGCACGTGGCTTCATGATCGGCGCAACCGCCGGTCTCACGACTCTGACCGGTGAAGGCACGCAGCACATGGATGGCCACTCGCTCGTTCTGGCCGCAACCAACCCTGGCGTCGTCTCCTACGACCCTGCCTACGGTTACGAAATCGGCCACATCGTCCAAGACGGCCTTGAGCGCATGTACGGCGGCGAGCACCCAGATCCAAACGTGATCTACTACCTCACCGTCTACAACGAGCCAATCAAGCAGCCGGCAGAGCCTGAAAACGTCGACGTCGAAGGCATCGTGAAGGGTATCCACCAGGTGTCCAAGGGCGAAGCCGACGGCCCAACGGTTCAGTTGCTCGCCTCCGGCGTTGCTGTTCCATGGATCTTCAAGGCCCAGGAGCTGCTCGCTGAGGACTGGGGCGTCAACGCTGACCTGTGGTCGGTGACGTCGTGGTCCGAGCTGCGTCGTGACGGCCTGCGTGCAGAAAAGCAGCGCTTCCTGCACCCTGAGTCCGAGGCACCGGTCCCTTACGTGACCGAGAAGCTCAAGGATGCCGAAGGTCCGTTCCTTGCCGTAACCGACTACCAGCACCACGTGCCGGACATGATCCGTCGCTTCATCCCAGGCGACTACACGACCCTGGGCGGCGACAACTTCGGTTTCGCTGACACCCGTCCAGCAGCCCGCCGCTACTTCCACATCGACGCCGAGTCGATCGCAGTACGTGCGCTCCAGCAGCTTGCTGACCGCGGTGACATCGACAAGGACATCCCAGCCAAGGCCGTCAAGAAGTACGACCTGCTGAACGTCAACGCTGGCACTACCGGCGGCGGTGGCGGCGACGCCTAAGCCCTAACGGTAAAGCCACCCTGCTCGTGAGGCGGCTTGCGCACCCCGTGCGTAGGCCGCCTCACGAGCATATGAACCCCATCAACCCCTATAAGAACCGCCAGGAACAGAATCGTCAGGAGGGCCCGCGTGCTGAACATGCCGCCAGAAGACGGTGCACTCGCCGAAGCAGCCAACGCCGAGGCCCTCCACCAAGCACCGCAGCAAGCAGGAACCTCCGTCCCGTCGCAACGTTCTTTGCGTCTTTCAGAGGCGGTGTCGCAGGCTCCTGTTGCGATGGAGCGGCTCAAAACCCACGTCGGACAGCTATCAACCCTGGCGCTCAATGCGCTCGATCAACAGCTCCCGTGGTACCGATCTTTGCTACCGGACCAGCGTTCGGCGCTGGGTTTGGTTGCCCAGCGAGGAATCTCGCATTTTGTTCAGTGGTGTCAAGACCCCGATACGCCCGCCTGGGTTCTGGCAGATGTGTTTGGCTCGGCCCCGAGCGAGCTGTCTCGCACGGTTTCTCTGCAGCGCGCTCTCCAGCTGATCCGCACCGTCGTGGGGGTAGTTGAAGATGAGGTACCGGCACTCGCGGATGCCTCCGAACAAGCCGCGTTGCGAGAAGCTGTATTGCTCTATTCGCGAGAGATCGCGTTCGCGGCAGCAGATGTTTACGCGCGTGCGGCTGAACATCGCGGCGCGTGGGACTCACGTTTGGAAGCGCTCGTGGTGGATGCGGTGCTACGCGGCGAGGGCGCTGACGCGTTGCGTTCACGGTTGTCTGCGGTTGGCTGGCGTTCGCTGGACTCATTCTGCGTCGTTGTGGGCCACACTGCTGATGAATCCACGGCGAACAATGTTGCCGATATCCGGCGCGCTGCGATGCGAGCTGGCAAGGATGCGGTGATCGGGATCCAGGGAAACCGTTTGCTGGTCTTGCTGGGTGGAGTCAATGAAGCCTCTGAGGCGTTCGAACCACTTGCGAGTCAGTTTGGCGGCGAGCACGTTGTGATCGGACCTGTGGTCGATGCGATCGAGGATTTCCATAACTCAGCGCGACAGGCTCTGGCCGGTTTGGCTGCAGCGTCCGCTTGGCCGGATGCGCCGCGAGTCATCCGAGCTGAGGATTTGTGGCCAGAACGTGCTCTTGCAGGAGACGAGCTGGCCATCGCCGAGCTGATTGAACGGGTCTATGAACCCATCGCGCACTCCGATGCGGTGCTTGCGCAGACCTTATCGACTTACGTTGCTGGTGGGCGTTCCCTCGAAGGCACAGCTCGTGAGCTTTATGTCCACGCCAATACGGTGCGCTACCGCTTGCGCCGGGTCACGGAGCTGACCGGCTGGGATCCTTTGCTACCGCGCGATGCACTTGTTTTGCACGTTGCTCTGATTGTTGGCCGGATTCACGGCGCGAATGCGTCTGCCTAAGCTCGATAAGCACCTCATCCAGCTCTTGAAGCTGCGAGGCCCTTCACGAGATGCGTTGTGCTATTCAACCAATGAAGACGACACCTCGGCGCCGAGTTTTCGCCGAACCGCACGCACCGCTTTGTAGGATGTCTACAAAAGTCATCCGTGACCTTGGTCTCTCGCATGCCAGCCAGAGTCCGTCAAATTTTGGAAGAGTGGAACACGTGTTAGCAATAGTTTGCCCTGGACAGGGTTCGCAGACTCCCGGTTTCTTGACAAGCTGGCTCGAAGAGCCTGCTCTCGCCTCGCGTTTGGCTGAGCTGTCTGACGCAGCGGGCAAGGATCTCGCTTGGCTCGGCACCGAAGCCGACGAGGAAACCATCAAGGATACGGCGCATGCACAGCGCCTCATCGTTGCCGCTGGACTGCTGGCAGCCGATGCGCTGTTCGGCGACGACGGCGCCCCAGCTGATGCGGTTTACGCGGGCCACTCTGTCGGTGAGATCACCGCATCCGCCATTACCGGCGTCATGAGCTACGAGGATGCACTCCGCTTTGTCGCTTTGCGCGCGGATGAGATGGCGAAGGCATCGAACGCACAGCCAACCGGCATGGCGGCCGTCTTGGGCGGTGACCACGCGGAGGTCATCGCAGCCATCGAGGCCGCAGGCACTGCCCCCGCGAACATGAACGGCGGCGGGCAGATCGTTGCCGCAGGTAGCCTCGAAAGCCTCGAGAAGCTCGGAGAAAACCCTCCAGCCAAGGCCCGGGTCATCCCACTGAAGGTTGCTGGGGCATTCCACACCGAATACATGGCCCCAGCTGTAGACCCTCTGCGCGAACTGGCGGCATCTATCACCGCAAGGGATCCACGAGGGACGCTACTGACAAACGCTGGCGGTTCCGAAGTAGACACGGGAACCCACATGCTTCGGCTTCTTGTAGACCAGGTGACACGCCCTGTGGACTGGGAGTCCTGCCAGGAAACCATGAAAGACCTGGGCGTCACCGGCCTCATCGAGCTCACGCCAGCCGGCACGCTAACCGGCCTGGCCCGTCGTGGGCTCAAAGGCGTCAAAACATTCGCCCTCAAGACACCGGATCAGCTCGAAGAAGCACGCGCCTTCATCAGAGAGCATTCCGGTAACTAACCACAGCTTTCACGGGGTCACCATCTTCACAGAAGTAGCCCCGTAATACTGAACTCTGTCCCGCAACCACATAGGCTTAGTTCAGACCGTCAATCCAGTTTTGGCGGAGAACACCACAACCTGGCCACCCACGGGCAGGTACAAACAATGAAGGAGCCACACATGGCAGCAAGCAAGGAAGAGATTCTCGCCGGCCTGGCAGAGATCGTCAACGAAGAGACCGACATCGACGTTGAAGAGATCCAGCTCGAGAAGTCCTTCACCGAGGACCTCGACATCGACTCGATCTCGATGATGACCATCGTTGTTGAAGCTGAGTCCAAGTTCGACGTCAAGATTCCAGATGAGGAAGTAAAGAACCTCAAGACTGTTGGCGACGCCGTTGACTACATCGAGAAGGCTCAGGCCTAGTCTTAGCTAGCCTGTTCAAGGCTTAAACGGTGTGCGGCCGATTTCCAGGTAGCTTGCGCGGCCGGTGTTCGGCCGCACACCGTATTTCCACCCTTTCAGGGTAAGTGTCGCGTCCATCCAGCGTTGTCTACGGTTTCCGTAGCATCAGCGTGGTTGCGCGCTCCCCTATCAGATCTTGACTATACGAAGCCCTCAGCGGCCCGTGACTAAAGGATGTTCTATGGCTCAGAAAGTTGTCGTGACTGGCCTTGGCGCCACGACGCCGATCGGTGGTGACGTCCCTACGACGTGGGAGGCGGCTCTGGCTGGCACCTCGGGTGTCGGGCACCTCAATGAGGACTGGGTCGAACAGTACAGCTTGCCGGTGAACATCGCCGCACGGGTAGCTGTTCCGGCATCTGAAGTGTTGTCCCGCGCCGAAATTAAACGCAATGACCCGTCAACCCAGCTCGCCCTGGTTTCAGCACGGGAAGCGTGGGCGGATGCACAGCTGGAAGAGGCTGGGATTGACCACGAACGCTTGGGCGTCGCGTACGCAACCGGTATCGGCGGTGTCAACACTCTTCTGGATGCATGGGACACCCTGCGCGACAAGGGCCCACGCCGCGTTCTTCCGATGACGGTGCCGATGTTGATGCCGAACGCCGCGTCTGGCGCGCTCTCGCTTGCTTTCGGCGCTAAGGCCGCGGCCCGCACGCCGGTCTCTGCATGCGCATCGGGCACCGAAGCTCTCGCCGTAGCACAGCAGATGATCCGCGATGGCCACGCTGACGTTGTGATCACGGGTGGCTGCGAGGCAGCTATCCACCCGATTACGATCGCCGCGTTCTCCTCTATGCAGGCGCTGTCTCGCCGCAACGATGACCCACAGTCCGCGTCCCGCCCGTACGACGTCGACCGCGATGGCTTCGTCATGGGTGAAGGCGCTGGCGCGCTGATCCTCGAATCGGAAGAGCACGCTAAGGCACGCGGCGCGAAGATCTACGCTGAGCTCGCAGGAACCGGAATCACCGCTGACGCATTCCACATCACCGCACCAGACGAGTCCGGCAATGGCGCGATGCGCGCCCTTAAGGCCGCGATGGCTGACGGCGAGTTCAGCCCTGAAGACGTGGTTCACGTCAACGCTCACGCGACCTCTACCCCGGTGGGTGACATCCCTGAATACACCGCGATGCGTGCCGCGTTCGGTGACGCACTCGACAACGTTGCTGTATCGGCAACGAAGTCGATGACGGGCCACCTGTTGGGTGGCGCCGGCGCTGTTGAAGGCGTCTTGACTGTCCTGGCTCTGCACCACGGCAAGGCCCCAGTGACAATCAACCTTGATCAGCAGGATCCACAGATCCCGCTTGATGTTGTCACCGGTACACCGCGTGATCTGAAGCCTGGCGTCGCAGTTTCGAACTCGTTTGGTTTCGGCGGACACAACGCTGTCGCTGCATTCCGCAGCTACTCATAACGTTCATAAACATTAAAGGTTGGTGCCCCACACGCTGTGTGGGGCACCAACCTTTAAGCAGTGAAGTTTGATCTAGATAGGCAGAGCTTTAGCCGACGTGGTGGAGCCAGCGGATCGGTGCGCCGTCGGATGCCGCTCGGAATGGCTCGAGTTCCTCGTCCCAGGCTTCGCCGAGGGCGATCGAGAGTTCGTGGTAGACCGCAGCTGGGTTTCCTCGGCCTTGTTCGTAGGCGTAACGGATGCGGTCTTCGGACACGAGGATATTTCCAGCGACGTCTGTGGTTGCGTGGAAGATGCCAAGTTCAGGGGTGTGCGACCAGCGGCCTGCATCAACGCCACGTGAGGCTTCTTCCGTAATTTCGTAGCGCAAATGCGCCCACCCGCGCAGGGTGGACGTCAAAACTGCGCCCGTGCCTTGTGGACCGGCCCAGGCCATTTCGGCCCGGAGCATTCCGGGCGAGGCAGGCTGCGGAACCCACTCAAGTGTTGTGTGGCGCTCAACCACTGAGCCGATAGCCCACTCGATATGAGGGCACAGCGCTGCAGGGGCCGAGTGGATATACAAGGCGCCCCTTGTCATTGGTTGTGACATGCCGCTCCTTCTTCACTGCTTCGGTACGTCTTCCCCTACGACCGATGCTGAATTAGAACGGTGGGTCTATTCTGTCAAGTACTAGGCCGGTTCACAAGCGGCCTATCACTTGAGTCACACTGGTCACAACTGCTTCATATATTGCGTTTCAAGGCCCTCCCGACGGTGTTTATGCTCGCGGGTGTCCTTGTTGGTAAGCCTTCCTGAGCCGTTCGACTGAAACGTGTGTATAGAGCTGGGTTGTAGCCAGGGATGAGTGTCCGAGTAGCTCTTGAACACTACGTAAGTCCGCACCGCCGTCGAGCAGATGGGTTGCGGCTGAATGTCGTAGGGCGTGTGGGCCACGAGCGGATGTGTCGCCGAGCTTTTCAAGTTCAGTGTTGACTGCTTCGCGGATCTGGCGGCTTCCCCACCGTCCGCCTCTCACACCAAGGAACAAGGCATCGTCCCGAGCATTACCTTGATTGTTGTTCTTCTCCGTAGCGCTGTTCTGCTCCGCACCGCTGTTCGAATGCGCAGACGCCTTGAGCAAATGAGGTCGGCCTTCGTTGAGCCATTCTCGGATCGCAGCTTCGGCAGGAACACCGAACGGGACAACACGTTCCTTGTTTCCTTTGCCGAGGACTTTCGCGGTCCGCTGGTCGAGGTCGATGTCTTCCAGGTTGAGTCCTTCGAGTTCGGATACGCGGATGCCACTCGCGTAGAGAAGCTCGAGGGCCGCCTGGTTTCGCAGGCGTACTGCGCGTTGCTGCGGCGCTTCCGGTGCGGAATCGACGGGTTGGGCTGAATGGCTCAGCAAGCGTTCCGCTTGCTGGTTCCTCAGAACCTGCGGGAGATGCTTATTCCGTTTTGGGGCTTTGAGTCGGTTTGATGGGTCCGATTCGATGAGCCCTTCGCGTAGCGCCCAAGCGAGGAATGTACGGGCTGATGCGGCTTGTCGGGCAAGAGTAGCTGGAGCTCTACCGTCATGGGCCGCTTGGGCGAGCCATGCTCGTAGTTCAGCAATCGTGATGCGGCGCAGCGCATCGGCCTTGTCTGCCTCGACCTCGAGCCCTGCGTGCTCGCACAGTGCAGTGACGTCGGAGGTATAGGCGCGGATCGTGTGTTCGGATCGGCCCCGTTCGTACCGGAGGTGGCGGGCAAACGAATCAATGACGTCGCTCAGTGATTCGCCCATAGTCCCTCCTTGACTCAGTGCCAGCTTACACATGCCCCGCGTTGGTTCCATCAGGCTGGCGCTTTGCCGCGTTTCCATGCGTGCCCTCTTTGAACGGCCAGACCACGTCGGTGTAGTTGGCTTAGAACGGGCATCGCTTCAGGCACTGACAGACCAGCTATCGCGAAGACCTCATCCAGGTTGCGGTAGGTGCGTGGCGACAGTGCTTCTACGATTCGTTGTTCGATGGGGTTAAGACCGTCAGTCAAACGTTGCGGGCCGGCCGTTGCGTCTGGAATGAGCATTGGCTGGGTTTGGTTGTTGAACCCTAGCGAGTTGCACAGTTCGGCTCCAGAACTAACGAGCTCCACAGGGTAGTCACGGATGAGCCGGTGCGGACCGGCTGAGGTTGCCGATGTCACGGGCCCTGGTACCGCTCCAACCCAGCGGCCTATCTCCAGACCATGTACTGCTGTTGAAATCGCACCTGAACGATGACGACCTTCGGTCACGAGGATTCCACGGCTCAGTGCTGCGATGATGCGGTTGCGAGCCAAGAACCTCCACCGCATGGGCGATGCCCCCGGCGCCGCTTCGGAAATGATGACGTGTTCTTTCCCGATTCGTTCCAGCAGCGCTCGATTCGCGGCCGGGTAGAGACGATCTACTCCCCCGGCTAAAACCACGGCTGTTGCGAGCGGAGCGGTTGAATGTTCAAGTGCCGTGTGGTGTGCCAAGGCGTCTACTCCGAGTGCGCCTCCCGATACGATCGTTGCACCACGCTCAGCCATCTCAGCCGTGTATTCACGGGTCACATGTTCTCCGTATGGTGTGGGATCACGCGTACCGACGACCGCAACGCATTCATTCGTGTTGGTAGGAATGCTCTGAGCACCGCGCCACCAGAGTCCGTATGGGGTTGATTGGCCGAGATCGTTCAGGGCTTCCGGCCATCCGGGATCTCCCGGGATGACGAAGCCTCCACCTTGTGAAGTGATGTATGCGAGGTCGCGTTCAGGGGCGCTCTGTTCTCGGCGGCTTTCCCAACGGTCTAGAGCATGTTCCAGCGTTACGTGGCGCTGGTGTTGACGTGTTCCTCCGTAGGCTTCGCGAACAGAGGCACTAAACCGTTCTCGCTCTTCCACCGAGGGGACGGAACCTGAGATGAGTTCCCACAACCGCACGGCGCCGAAAACAGCCACTCCAAGCCGCGCTGGATAGTCGTCGGCTTCAGTGACACGAGAGAGGCCTGCCCGCGCCTGACGTTCCGGTTCAAAACTAGCTTTGGTGGTCACCATAATCAGTTGAATGCCTCCGGTGTGCCTCGCAGGTGTACGGCCGCTGCAATATCATCTGGACTGGGTAGGTCCCTTCCTGCGAGGTCAGCGAGTGTCCACGAAATCCTGAGTACGCGGTCCAGTCCTCGGCCAGTCAGCCCACTATGCATGCTGATAGCTAAGAGCTCTTTTGCCGCTGCACCTGAAGGTCGAAACTTGTGAGACCTCAAAACCGAGGCAGGCACAGATGCGTTGGTTAGAGATCCGGTAGCGTGCGATGCTGGGTGATCCGCCTTATCCATCACGCTCCGCCACCTTTTGCGCGCAGAGGCTCTGGCTCTTTCGACTCGTTGCCTTATGCACGCTGAGCTTTCCTCTGCATCGTTCGCTAGAAGGGATGCCAAGCGCGCGGCAGGAACGTTGACGCGAATATCCACTCGGTCTAGCAGCGGCCCCGACATGCGGGCCCAGTACCGTCGTTTCGTGAGCGCCGGGCATTCGCAAGCAGAACCTTCCTTCCCGCATGGGCAAGGATTAGCCGCCATGATGAGCTGGAAACGTGCCGGATACGTCGCTACCCCGGCCGAACGATGCAAGGTAATAACTCCTGACTCAAGGGGTTCACGCAGAGCATCGAGAGTGCGGGCCTGAAATTCTGGCGCTTCATCCAAGAACAAGACTCCACCGTGTGCCCGGGACGCCGCCCCTGGACGAGGTATGCCTGACCCTCCGCCCACCAGCGCGGCCGCACTCGAAGTGTGGTGCGGGGCCTGGAACGGCGCAACCTTCATCAAGCCTGAAACGGTCTCTCCAGACAGCGAATGCACGCTCGTGGTGAGCATGGCTTCCTCGTCTGTCAACGGCGGAAGAATACCGGGTAGCCTCTCCGCAAGCATCGTTTTACCTGCGCCCGGAGGCCCCGTCAGCAAGAGGTGGTGTCCGCCTGCAGCGGCAACTTCAAGCGCCCATCGCCCAGTCGCTTGACCACGGACATCAGCCATATCCGGAACCTCAGAAACGCTACCGCTTCCTTCGACAGTCTGATGCTGGCCCCGCTCGTTAGGCTCTGACACGCTGTCCACTTGCTTGCTCGGCCTCACGATGTGCCGCACGTCAGCACCCAAGTCCGCCAGCAGAGCACTGACATGGTTGTAGCTGCAGACTTCAATGCCCGGGACCAGACGGGCTTCTTCTGCGTTGGCGGCAGGGACGACGATGCGTTTGATCCCTAGTTCACGGGCCTGAAGCACCGCGGGCAACATTCCGACGAATGGCCTGAGCGAGCCGTCAAGCCCCAGTTCACCGATGTATGCGGTATCCGCAGGCGATGAGATACGTCCGTCTGCAGCCATCGCTGCGACCAGGATCGCTACATCGAAACCCGGGCCTTTCTTGGGTAAGCCCGCTGGGATCAGGTTGATCACGATGCGGCGCGCACTCAGCGGGATGCCGACGTTGCGGGCCGCTGACCGGACACGATCGCGCGCTTCGTTGAGGCTCGCGTCGGGAAGTCCGAGAAGAGTCATACCTGGCAAGCCGTTACCGATGTCGGCTTGGACCTCAACCTTGTGGCCTTTCAAACCCACCAAAGCGATGCTGAGACACGAACCCAGTCCCCGTTCCTGGGCCCGGTGCATTTTCGCCCGCGATGCTCGCAGTGTGCCTTGAGGTGCCGTTACCGCGTTCATGCTCCAGTCACCTCTCGGTAGTACTCGACTGAAGCAGGGGCTGATGCTTTTCGTGGCCAGACGATGCCCAAGACATCGACCCGAGTTCCGCCTTGTGCCGTGCCGATAGCCTCGACGTATTCCCTACCTTGGGCATACTCCCAAATAAGCCTTTGCAGACGTTCAAACTTGGGTAACGTCACGGCTTCAGCGGGTAGGCCATACCCGGTCCCCGAGCGAGTCTTGACCTCAAGCGCGACCAACTGTTGCGCAGCAGGGTCATAACCCACGATGTCCAGTTCGCCGTGACTCCCACGCCAGTTACGATCGAGCACGATGATCCCGTTTTCGTGACACCAGCCCGCCGCGAACTCTTCACCGCGCCGCCCCAACTCAGTACGCAGCTGGGCTATTTCCAGTTGCGTGGTGTCCCGTTGCACTGAGTCCAGTTGGGCGCGGTCTTGGGCGCTGTGATTGTCAGCCTGCCTCGATGCCATGTTTCCTCCACTGGATGAGCTTGTAGCTTCATCTCAGCGTGGAAAACACTCACACATACCGAGATCGAAAAGAATGTGGATAGAACGCTGACATCTACGGCCTGTGAATACAGAAACCGCCTGCTCACTCGCCCGTGCTGGGCCTATTTAGGATTCGCCCTGCGTCCCAGGAAGCTCTTCGCCTTTGAATAGATCCGGTTTAGAAAGCTCTTCGACGTTCACGTCCTTGAACGTGATGACTTTGACCGATTTCACGAACCTTTGCGGCCGGTACACGTCCCACACCCACGCGTCGGTCAGCGTTATCGCGAAATAGATTTCACCGTTGGAAGTCAGGGTCTCGAGCTCGACGTGGTTCGCTAGATAGAACCTACGTTCCGTCTCCACGACATAGGAAAACAGGCCCACAACGTCGCGGTATTCGCGGTAGAGGTTCAGCTCCGCTTGGGTCTCAAACTTTTCGATCTCTTCATCGCTCATGGGATCTGTTCCCCCTTCCTGCTCGTAATGACTTCCTGCTCACAACAGTTTCCGTGTCACAACAACTTCCATGTCATAACAACTTCCATGTGCGCCGATGGTTGTCGGTCGCTCCATGTTCCAGGATCGCGGCTCGGTGTTTCGCTGACCCGTATCCCTTGTTTGTATCCCATCCATACTGAGGATGAGCCTTCGATAGTTCTACCATGACACTATCGCGATGCGTCTTTGCGAGGATGCTCGCTGCAGACACCGATGCGCAATCGCGGTCCGCTTTAGCCCGCGTGATCACGGGCGGCAGGTCCAAGCCGTCCAGCGCATCAGCCTCAGAAGCCGAGTCGGACTCCGCGTCCGTTGCAAGGTCGCTAAACAGGTCGGGTTCTGGTGTGCTGAGCCAGTCATGCACCCCGTCAAGCAAAATAACGATGGGGGCCTCACCCGCCGCTGGATCGTCAGCGAGCTGTTGCAGTGCCTCAATGTAGGCTCGCTGTCCAGCGAGCCTCAGTGCCGCCACGATCCCGAAACGGTCAATCTCTTCTGGGCTTGCACTGCCGACGCCCCACGCCGCGACCCAATCCCGGATCAACGGTACGAGTGCCTCACGCCGAGCGGGAGTAACGTCTTTCGAGTCCCCGAGCCCTTCGGGATGCGGGCCACATTCGTGTGGCGCTACGAACGTGAGCCCCACAGTAACCGGGCCTGCAAGCGCGCCCCTGCCCACCTCGTCGACTGCCACAATCAACTGGCAAGGCGCCACCAAGCCTTTTTCTACCTCGAGGTCAGGCACGAACCTACTCTTTCGGCTCGCGGTCAGGAACTGCGTCGAAGGCGCCTTCCGGGTTCGCTACCCCGCCCCAACGGTCCAACGGCCACGCAATGAAATCTGCGCGCCCCACCACGGAGTCCATCGAAACCATGCCGTTGTTTTTATCGGTGTGATAGCGCGAATCCCCGGAATCCGAGCGGTGATCGCCCAAGACCCACAGATGATCCTTCGGAACCGTGACCTTGAATGGCACCTCGGAAGGCTTGTCCCCCGGGTACAAGTACGGCTCGGTAATCTCGACCCCATTGACGGAAATCTTTCCGCTAGCCGTACAACACTCGACCGTGTCACCCGGAAGCCCGATGATGCGCTTAATGAGGTGTTGCGTACCGTCAACTGGCCGCAGGCCCACGAAAGTCAACGCCTTCTCGAAAGCGTTCGGCTGCGCCGCTTGTGGAAGCTCCGGCAACCACTTCTCATCATCTTTGAAAACAATGACGTTACCGCGTTCAAGATCGAACGGCTGAGGGAACAGCTGATTCACAAACACGCGGTCGTTAACCAGTAACGTGTTCTGCATCGACGTTGATGGGATGACAAAGGCCCTGAATAGGAACGTCTTAATCACAATCGAGACCGCGAGCGCGATCACGACGGTGAGGAGGATCTCCCGGACAGAACCCCAGACGCCACGCTTCTTATGCTCGCGCACCTCACCCTCGTTCTCGTCGAGGTCGACCTGGGGTTCTTCGTCACTGAATCTCTTCACGAACGTTCCTCAAAGCATCTCGTATGACATGAAGCAGGCGCCACCCCATTCGAAGTGTCGGGGTGGCGCCTGCCATGTGCTCACAAGGGAGCACGGAAGTCAGTAAGCCGGGCTTACTTTGCGCCCTCGCGCTTCTCGCGGATACGAGCTGCCTTACCGTGGCGGTCGCGCATGTAGTACAGCTTGGCGCGGCGAACGTCACCACGGGACACGACCTCAATCTTGTCGATGACTGGGGAGTGAACCGGGAAGGTACGCTCAACACCTACGCCGAAGGAAACCTTGCGAACCTTGAAGGTTTCGCGAACGCCGCCACCCTGGCGAGCCAGAACGTAGCCCTGGAAAACCTGAACACGGGAGTTCTTACCTTCGATGATGTTTACGTGAACCTTGACGGTGTCACCCGGCGCGAAATCCGGGATGTCGTTACGAAGGCTCTTGGCATCGAGAGAATCAAGAAGATTCATTCTTTTCTCCACATGGAACCGGCCGCAGGTCCGTGAGCCATGATGTATACGGGCGCTACTCTCTCATGGAGTTCGCCGATATTCCCGGCCCGCTCAAGCGAGCCGGACCCGACCGTTTTCACACATGACCCCTGCGGCAGTCATGCATGCGGTGGGTAACAACTTAGCTATTCTAACGCAGTTAATACGCTATGTCAGTTTTCTGAGCGAGTCGGGTGGTTTCCTTCAAGATTCCACCCCAACGATGCGAGTGTTGCTTTGTCTTGTTTGTCCAGAGCATCGGTGGTGAGCCTCTCGATGAGGTCTGGTCGACGTTCGCTTGTACGTTCAAGCTGCCAGTCGCGACGAGCCCTCGCTACCTTGGCGTGGTCCCCGCTCAGCAATACTGTTGGGGCTTCGCGCCCCTCCCACACCGCAGGCTTAGTGTAGACCGGGTATTCGAGCAGCGCATCGCCTGCGACCGAGTGGCTTTCCTCAATGAGCGATTCCGGGTTGCCCACCATCCCGGGAACTAGACGCACGACGGCTTCGATCACCGCCATTGTCGCTACTTCCCCGCCGTTGAGTACGTAGTCGCCCAACGAGAACGGAACCACACGGAAGCGTTCACGCGCCCATTCGATGACGCGCTCATCGATGCCTTCGTAGCGCCCGCATGCGAACACGATGTGGGGCTCTTCAGCCCAGGCGTGTGCAGTTGGTTGGCCGAAGACTTGCCCCGCGGGTGACGGCACGAGCAACAAAGGCGGATTGCTTGCTTCAACGCCAGCGTCATCAAGGACGTGAGTCAGCGCCTCTCCCCACGGTTCAGGCTTCATAACCATGCCCGCACCTCCGCCGTACGGGGTGTCATCGACTGTCCTGTGTCGGTCGTATGTGTATGACCGGAGGTCGTGAACATGGACGTCAATGAGACCGCGCTGCTTGGCTTTGCCGATCAGTGAAATGTCGAGAGTTTCGAAGAACTCGGGGAAGATCGTGATGATGTCGATGCGCATGAAAACCTAAGTCTTGTCTCGTTACTGGTCGCCGCTGTCAAGCTCAAGCAGGCCAGGAGGCGGGGTCGCGATCACCGTTGCCGCGTCGAGATCGATCTCCGGGATGATGTCCTCAACGAGCGGTAGCAGAGCCTCAGAGCCGTCGTTGAGCGTGACCTCAAGCAAATCCTGCGCAGGCCCGGTGTGCAATGCCGACACCTTGCCGATGGTCTCGCCCTCGACGACAACACTAAGACCAACGAGGTCGTGTTCAAACCACGCGTCGTCGCTGGATTCTTCCGCTTCGACGTAAAGCATGGTCCCGCGAAGCTCTTCGGCACGGTTGCGGTCGGAGACTTCATCAAATCCAAGCAACAGGATGCGTTTGTTCCACCGGGCTGATTTCACGGTGAGTGGGCCGTTCGATTCCGGATCCGTCAGCAAGCGAGCTCCCCGCGCGAAACGCGTTTCCGGGTCGTCAGTAAGAACGTGAACTGTAACCTCACCGCGAATACCATGCGGCTTGCCGATGCGCGCAACTTTTACGTCCATGCGTGGCCTCTTTTGCTCAAAACAGAAATGCAGATACTTCAACGGGATACGAAAGCGGCCCTAGCCGACTGAGGGTGGCTAGGGCCGCTTTCGTCACAACGTGATCGACGCCGATCAGACTTGGTTAGAACAGGCGTGGTTAGCGTTGTCGGTCGGTGTCTACGACGTCCACTCGGACCTCATCGCCACCTGGCAAAGCACCGATAACAGCGCGCAACGCTTTCGCGGTGCGTCCCTGCCGGCCGATCACACGACCAAGGTCCTCTGGGTTAACACGTACCTGCAACACGTCGTGTCGGCGGCCTGAGCGACGGCGGACATCGACGTCATCCGGGTTGTCTACAATCCCGGACACCAAGTGATCAAGTGCGTCTTCAAGCATCAAACTGAGCCTCAGGCTTCTTCAGTCTCAGCTGGCTCTTCAGCAGCCTCCGCTGCTTCCTCAGCTGGAGCTTCTTCAGCGTCTGCCTTCGACTTCTTAGGGGTGGTTGCCTCCGGGAGGATGACCGAACCCTTGTCTGGTGCAACGAACTCAGGCTTAGGCTCTGGGTACTTGACCGAGCCTTCCTGACCCTCGATGCCCTTGAACTTCTGCCAGTCACCGGTCAGCTTGAGGATCGAGAGAACACGATCCGATGGCTGTGCACCAACGCCGAGCCAGTACTGAGCACGCTCAGACTCAACCTTGATGGTCGATGGGTTGGTCATTGGGTTGTACGTACCGATTTCCTCGATCGGACGGCCGTCGCGCTTTGCGCGACCATCGATGACGACGATGCGGTAGTGAGGCTGGCGGATTTTGCCCATCCGCTTCAGGCGAATCTTAACGGCCACGTTAGTGGTCACTCCTGTTTCTGTTGAACGGGACGAGTCCGCCAAGCTCTGGGGTAAAGCAGCGATAAACGTCCCAAATGTCCGACGAACGCAGAGAGAGGGGGCCACGCACGCCGAGTACTCGGTCCATTATGCCATGCGTTGCGGTTCAACGCACACTCACGATGCGTGTGTCACCACACACGCAAGGCACCTTCGATAACGCAGTGGCTATTTACGTTGGCGCGGCCACATCGATGCGGCCAGAAGCATGCATGCACCGCCGACGAGCGCTACGATGCCGCCGATGACGGCCAACGTCGAACGTGCTTGGAACGCGACCTCGGGGAACGAGATGACATCCATCCCGCGCAGAACCAAGAAGGCCCCAACAATGAGCCCCACAATGCCAACGACCAACCACACGATGTGAGCCACACGGCGAGGAGCAGTCCCCAACTCGGTCTCCGTAGCAACCGTAGTCTGCCCTGCTGGCGTTGGTTGCGGATAGTCCGAGCCTGGCTGGACAACCGCTGGGTCGTTCGCGCCTGACTGCAACCCGAGAATCTCACTGAAACTCGGCTCCGATTTAGAGCTCGTCGCGTCTGCAAGCTGAGACTCGAAGCCGCCTTGTGATGCTTCGATCTCCCCTGGCTCATCGTGTTCAGGCTGAGCTTCTGCCGACGCAGCCCCCGCCTCAGAAACAGGCACGAGTCCATCGTCAGCGACCGGTACATCAGCTGCGTAGTCGACAGCTTCTTGCTCGACAGCGGCGTCCGGTTCGGTGGCTTCCGTTTCAGCCGCATCCGTTTCGAACTGGTCATGTCCAGGAACACCGACTGGACGTACCGAACCGCCAACGGGTGACCTGCCTTCAAACAGGCCGATCCATGCGGTGTCCTCCCCTAGCGCTTCAAGCATCGCGCGAGTAGCCGCGTACGCCTGTTCCTGCTCCTGGTCAGAGGTATCTTCGACCTCTTCACCCGGCATCAGGCCGTCTTCGAGGACAGCCAACGCGCCCGCTTCTGGATCAACACCCCGAACAGGTGCATCGTTGATCGCCGAAACCAACGCGTCAACGCGCTTAGGCGGAAGCATCGAAGCCAACGTCTTAATGTCGTTCTCAGAAAGTGGAGCGAAATCTTCTTCGAGCCGCAGCAGCAGCGAGGCCACTTGCGAGCCTGCCGGGCGGTACATTTCCGGAAGAACAATCGGGCGGCAGCGGGCGCCAGCATGCGTATTGATGAGCGGCGTGAACTGAGCCGCACGACGACGACGCGTAACGGGTTGCTGCCGAGACTCAGCCGGCCCCCACAACGCAACGTCAACGCGACCAGCGCGCTCCCGAATCGAGCACGAAATCTTATCTGAGCCAGGCATGATGAGCATCGTCGGGTCAGCCGGCACCGAATTCAACGCAACAACCGTGCGCTCACCTTCAGCCATCCAACCCGAAACCTCACTGCGATCCAAGGCGTCTTCGACCGCACTTGGACGAACCGTATCGAGCAGAAGAACCGACGTGATCCGCTCCTCCAGGACGCCGGCGATCTGACGATCTCCGAAATCCTCGGAGGCAGCCAATACAGCGAAGTCCCCCGATGCGGGGTCGCCATTGACGATGACCGCACCCGTGCTCGCATGTAGCTCGCGAGCAAATTCCTCGCCACCGAGCCCCGGCTCAACATCGCCTTCGAACGTAGCGGTTAAAACGCGCGTTTCACGCATTGGAAGCACGAGTTCAACCGCGACACCTCGGCGGGTCGGACGCCCAGGCCCCATGAGGCCTACGATCTTACGGTGCGTCAAAATCTGCATGAGCCCATCAACGCGTTCCTGCTGGCCTACCGGATCTGTTTCCGGCCAAGCGACAGTAACGCGCCACACGGTTTGGCGTTCAGATTCCTGGGCATTGTTTGTGGCGATCACTTCACATGACCTTTCCCTAGGGGGCCGTCAGATCCTTGCTGAGCGCGCGCTTTCTTAGCTTTCAGGCCCGCAAACGCCGCGATCAAGCCGACCACCGCGTCGAGCCCTAACGCGAAAGCGACAACGTAATTGAGCCACACAAGCGTCAACGGTCTAAACATCAACACGACGACGGCCAACGCGATCCACAAGACGGACAACAGGATCGCCGGAATCGGGTGGCGGCTACGCCAAGTCTCGGCACCCGGAGCTGCAACCGAAGCTCCGCGCGACGCCTCAGCCACGCTTTCACGCGCCTCGTTCAAGGCTTCTCGGCTCGCTCGTTGATGAGCGTTCTCTTTAGCGGCTTCAACAACATGAACGCCGTGTGGAGCGGAAAGCCCGAGCGCGAGCGCAACCCACTTCGGGTCCTGGCCCAGCAACGTCAGGGCTTCCTCGAGAGGTGCTCGCACAAGCTCTGCTGCCCGACCGCTCGGTGCATCAGCCGCCGCCGAAGCTAACTCTGCAACCTCGCTGAGATACTCCTCCGCTTGGGTTATAGCTTCCACACCCACTGAATCAGCAAGTCCAGCAACGGCCTTCAGGCGCGCATTAGATGCGCTATCCCACTCAACCATTGGCTTCGCCTCACCCGCTACATCCTGGGATCCAGCAGCCCACAAGCGCAAAGAGACGACGATGCCGGTTTCAGCTTCTCGGGTATCAGCAGGATAAGCCGAAAGCAGCATCATCGCCCGCGACCCCGAGAAGACAGAGCGTGAACCCGCCGAGGGCGAGTCAAGCAAAACCGCATCTTCAAGCCAACGGGTGCCAGGACCGCCCATTTCAGGCGTATCCACACCCGTCAAAACCGCAGGGCCCAGCAATGACACGCCGTACTGCGACGCACCCGCGTCACGGCCCGCGAGCTCCCCCGCGGGACCGTCAGCAGAATCCGAGAATGTACGCTCGCTCACAGACTCACCGCAAAAACTTCTCGAAGCCCTTAGGGAGCTTCAAATCCTCAGGCTTGAGTTCCTGATTCTTAGCGAACGAAGCCCCAGACTGCTTATGGCCTTGAACCTTCTCGCCACGCGCAGCAGCGGCCGCGCGTGCCGGGTTGCCGTACTTCTTACCGCGCTTCTTGTTCGCCGCCCCCTTGCGGCGTGCAGCACGACCACCAGGAATACCCGGCATCGCGCCCTGAGCGGCCATACGCTTCATCATCTTCTGAGCCTGAGTGAAACGCTCAAGCAACTGGTTCACCTCAGACACCGAAACGCCCGAACCACGGGCGATACGTGCACGACGCGAACCGTTGATGATCTTAGGAGCAGCGCGCTCATGCGGAGTCATCGAACGAACAATCGCCTCGACGCGATCCGCCTGCGAATCATCGAACTGCTCAAGCTGACGCTTATCGATACCCATGTTCGGCATCAACGCCAGCATCTTCTTCATCGAGCCCATCTTCTTGATCTGCTGCATCTGAGCCAAGAAGTCATCGAGCGTGAAGTCCTCCTGATCGGCGAACTTCTTAGCCATGCGCTCGGCCTCAGCCTTATCCCACGTGCGCTCGGCCTGCTCGATCAGGGTCATGACGTCGCCCATATCCAGGATGCGCGAAGCCATACGGTCAGGGTGGAAAACCTCGAAGTCGCCGACGTTCTCACCCGTCGACGCGAACATGATCGGCTTACCCGTCACCGAAGCAACAGACAGTGCGGCGCCACCACGCGCATCGCCATCAAGCTTCGACAAAACGACACCGGTGAAGTCAACGCCCTCGTTGAACGCCTGTGCAGTAGCCACGGCGTCCTGACCGATCATCGCATCGATCACAAACAGGACTTCGTTCGGCGAGATCGCGTCACGAATATTGCGGGCCTGCTGCATCAGCTCGGCATCAACACCAAGGCGACCCGCGGTATCGACGATCACCACATCGTGCTGCTTCTGACGAGCCTCAGAAACACCGTTACGCGCAACCACAACCGGGTCACCCGTAACCTCTTCGAACTCCGACTGCACACCAGGGTGCGGAGCGTAAACAGGAACACCCGCACGCTGACCAACAACCTGAAGCTGGGTCACCGCGTTCGGTCGCTGCAAGTCAGCGGCCACAAGCAACGGAGTGTGCCCCTCAGACGCAAGCCACTTGGCCAACTTACCGGCCAACGTCGTCTTACCGGCACCCTGCAAACCAGCCAACATGATGATGGTCGGGCCGGTCTTCGCGAACTCAAGACGGCGAGTCTGGCCACCCAAAACCTCAACGAGCTGCTCGTTGACGATCTTCACGACCTGCTGGGCAGGGTTCAGCGCCTCAGAAACCTCAGCCGAAAGCGCGCGCTCCTTAACGTTGGCCGCGAACTCGCGCGCAACCGAGACGGCGACGTCCGCGTCCAGCAGTGCACGCCGGATCTCACGGACGGTACCGTCAACATCGGCTTCCGAAAGACGGCCCTTACCCCGCAGATTCCGGAACGTCGAGGTGAGGCGCTCTGTTAGAGAATTGAACACGTTGTCCTGCTCGCTTATCTGGTTGAACTTCTGTAGGTGAAGGCCTACACGTTTACATGTCGACCTACCATTTTATCCCGTTCGGGGCACAGCGTCTGCCTGAGCCCGCGACGGCGTGGTCATGTCAATCGAGAATCGCTTCCACAAACGCTTCCGGCTCGAACGGCGCCAAGTCGTCAGGACCCTCGCCCAGGCCTACCAGCTTGACCGGAACGCCCAGCTGACGCTGGATAGCAACAACGATGCCGCCCTTCGCTGTGCCGTCAAGCTTGGTCAGGACGATGCCGGTGACGTCTACGACCTCAGAGAACACCTTGGCCTGGCTCAAACCGTTCTGACCCGTTGTCGCATCCAGAACCAGCAAAACCTCACGCACCTCCGCACGCTTGTTGATAACGCGCTTGATCTTGCCGAGCTCATCCATGAGGTTCGAGCGGTTCTGGAGGCGTCCCGCGGTATCCACCAATACCGTGTCGACCTCGGCCTCGATGCCCTTATCCACCGCATCGAAAGCTACCGATGCGGGATCCGCGCCGTCCTTATCCGAACGCACCGTCGGCACACCCACGCGGGAACCCCAGGTCTGCAGCTGATCAGCGGCCGCGGCACGGAACGTGTCGGCAGCACCCAGCAGAACATCCTTGTCTTCCGCGACCAAAACGCGGGCGATCTTACCGATCGTCGTGGTCTTACCCACACCGTTGACGCCGACCACCAGAATGACCGACGGCTTGCCGTCCTTGCGCTCGGTATCAAGCGCGCGGTCCATCGTCGGGTCAACGATCTTCAAAAGCTCTTCATGCAGAATCTGACGCACGCGTTCAGGAGAACGGGAACCTTCGATCTTGACGCGTTCACGCAAGCTAGCGATGAGCTCATCCGTCGCCTCAGTGCCGAGGTCCGCAGCCAAGAGAGTCATCTCGACCTCGTCCCACACGTCCTCGTCGATCTTGTCGGAGGACAGCAGGGCCAAGAGACCCTTACCAAAAACGTTGTTCGAGCGAACCAGACGCGCACGCAGACGCGCTAAACGACCCTGGGCAGGAGCTGGGGTGTCAAATGCTGGAGCCGGCTCGGCCGCTTCCCCAACAGGCGCATCTTCAACCGCTACGCCGGCACCCGGGGGCGAATGAGCCCGCGGACTATCAACATCGGCAGACCCCGATGGGCCCGAACCTGCCCCTCGAACCGGAGCATGAGAGGTCCTAGGCGCCTGCGGTACACGCGTCTTGCGGGAGCGCACCACCACAGCGATGACGATCGCCGCGATGAGCACCACAGCCGCGATGCCGATGATGATCCACACAGTCTGTTCATTATTCACAGCATTAGCTTCTCACAGACCGCGGACCGAATGCCTCAAGCTAAAAGGAGTTCAACGCCTTGGTGACCTCGTTGACCCACATCTTGGCTGACTCAGGGCCAGGGTGAATACCGTCCGAAGCGATATCGGTAGCGTTGACGGCAACCTGATCCCAGTGCGCTACGCGCACCCTCTCTGGATTGTCCTTAGCGAACGCGGCGATGCTCTTACGCGCCTGCGGAATCCACTCGCGATCACCGTATGGCATCACCACAATGAGCTTGGTGTTCTTTCCCGCAATATTGAGAATCTCACCGAGCTGCGCCGGGGTGAACGTCGAGTTCGTACCCAAACCCAAAACAACATACTCGCCGAGTTTGCCCTGAGCCTTGAGCTTCCGAACCACATCCGGAGCATCCCAAATATGCATACCGACAGTCGCCTGCACCGGAGACTTCGGGTAGACCTGTCGGATCGCCGGCACCGATGCGAGCGTCACCGAGTCACCGATGAACGTGACCTTCTGCGACGAAACAGCCGGCTTAAGCTTCTCACCCGAGCTCTGTTTGTCCTTATCGTCAGGCTTATCAGACTCTGCCGGTTTTTCGGATTCCCCAGGCTTGTCAGATTCTGCCGGCTTGTCCTTGTCGGCTGGCTTGTCCTTGTCGGCTGGCTTTTCTTGATCCTCATCAGAGCCCGGCTTCGGTTCCTCGTCAGCCGGCGCATCGTCCATGCCCGGCCCTTCAGGATCCAAAGCCTGCGCCTGCGCAGCCAGCGCTTCAAGACGTTTCTGCTGCTCCGTCTTAGCTGGGGCCGTAGCAACCGCAACCAAAGCAAGAATCACCAACACGGAGACGAAGCTAGCCCACAGCCACGCGGCCCTCCGCGAGACACGAGCCTTCAGGCCAGCAGCGTACGCACGGTACCCCCTCTTCAGAATCGGCTGCTCAACCCACCGGTAGGAAGCCGCAGACAACGCAAACGTCACAACAACAACCAACGATGCGCGAGCAAGCAACAGCGGAAGCTCAACTTCGCCACCATTAGGGTCAGGCATCCACGAAGCCACCAGCACCACCATCGGCCAGTGCCACAGATACATCGCATACGAGCGCTCAGCAGTCCACCGCAAACCAGACGCTACCAAGCCGCGCGGTTGCCAGTGAGCCTGCTTGCCCGTCGTACCCATCAGAACAGCGCCGGCCGCCGCGACCGAAAAGACGAACATGCCACCCAACTGGGTGATAGCGGTCTGCTCCTTCAGAACCACGACACCCACGGCCAACAGAGCCCACGAGCCCGCGGTCACAGCCACACGAAGTCCACCGCCCAGCTGAAGATCCCGCGGAACACACGCAACCACCGCACCGAGCAACAACCCGAAGCAGTGCGTCAGCGTGTTGAGGTACGCCTGGTCGAAATTCTGGGTCAGCGAGTACGTCACGGCCATCGAAATACCAGACAAGACCGCGACGATGACCGCCACAACCCCTACCAAACGATGAAGCGAAACACGCTTCGACGCAGTATGTACGCCGATGTAGGACAAACCGATAATGATGATCGGCCAGAAAAGGTAGAACTGCTCCTCGATCGCGAGCGACCACATGTGGTTCAGCAGCTGCGGCTGATCCTGATCAAAATACGAAACACCCGCGGCCAGCTGGACCCAGTTCGCCGTAGCCGTCAGAGCGCCAGCAACCTGCCGCCCCAAATGCAGACGCACGTCCGGGTGAGACATAAGCGTCAAAGGGAGGATCACGATCAACATCAAGACCGCCGCGGGCACCAAACGCCGCAAACGCCCCAGATAGAACTTGCCGAAGAACCCTTTCAAACGAGCACGCCAGGTGCCCGACTCGACGTGCAGGTGCGATGTGCGGCGCAACAAGCTCGACGTAATCAGGTAACCCGACAAAACGAAGAACAAGTCCACGCCGAGGTAGCCTGCCGGAACCGAGGCAGGAGCCACGTGATAGGCGATAACCAAGAGCACAGCGAGGGCGCGCATAGCGTCCAGCACAAAATTGCGCTGATGGCCGCTAGCAGTGCGCCCCGGCGCCCCGAAACCGCGAGAAGGCTCACGGGGTTCAACGCTGATGACTTGGCTCACTTGACATACCTTTCGACGCTCAATAGGGGTCGACGCTCAACACGAGCTAATCCACGATACAAAGCACGCGATGCTTCCCACGCCATTAACAGGCGTTGATACCGCATTGATACACAACTTTCAGGAATCGTTATGGTCCCGTTGCCGTAGGCATGATCTACGATCGAAACATCATGGCCCGCACCGTCACACCTCGATCTTCAACCCCCCAGCCGTCAACGCCGGTTCCCAACGAGATTAAAGTTCTTATTGCCGGCGCGCTTCTGATCGCGCTGGGTTTCGGTCTGATCGCCCCGATCCTGCCGCAATACGCCTCAAGCTTCGATGTCAACCACATGATGGCCGCGGCCATCGTCTCCGTGTTCGCTTTCACGCGCTTAGGTTTCGCGCCATTCGCGGGCGGGGTCTCTGAGAAGCTCGGCGAACCTGGCGCGTACGTGCTCGGTGTCTTGATCGTGGCGCTCTCAACCATCGCGTGTGGACTAGCACCCAACTACTGGACCTTGATCGTGGTGCGAGGTATCGGCGGCATCGGCTCAGTTACGTTCACGGTCGCGGCTTCGAGCTTTATTGCCCGCACCTCACCGCCAGATATCCGCGGACGCATCGCTGGACTGTACGGTGGCGCTTTCCTCATCGGTAACGTGTGCGGACCACTCGTTGGCGGCCTGCTCGCCCCACTGGGCTACCGCGTGCCGTTCTTCATCTACGGCGGCTCACTCATCGCGGCGTCACTCGTCGTTTTCTACTTCCTCGTCAGCTCCCGCGGACGCCAAGGACAGCCACGCGAGCGCCACAACCTGCCCCCGTACAGCCTCGCGGACGCCCTCGCCAACCCGAAGTACCGTGCCGCGTTGCTCTCCAACTTCGGTAACGGTTGGATGTCGTTCGGCGTGCGTGTAGCGATCGTTCCGCTCTTCGCTGCCCAAGTGCTCGGGCTCGATCCTCTCGCCGTTGGGCTTGTCATGACATGCTTCGCGGCAGGTAACGCGGCCGCCCTGACTTTCAGCGGCCGCTGGTCCGACCGCGTAGGGCGCCGCCGCCCCATCATCATCGGGCTGAGCCTAGCCGCTGTGTGTTCTGCAACCATCGGCCTCTCCCCTCATCTCGCGTTGCTTATTGTGCTGTCCCTACTCTCGGGTTTCGGAACCGGTATCTTCAACCCCGCGCAGCAAGCCGCGGTAGCCGACATCGTGGGGCCGGAACATCACGCAGGCCGCGTGATGTCGATGTTCCAGATGGCGGCCGACCTCCCGGCGATGATCGCTCCACTCATTGCAGGATGGGTCGCAGATCACTTCGGATTCAGCTGGGCGTTCATGCTCTCAGGCGTCATTATGGGCATCGGGGTCATCGCATGGATCCTGGTGGTTCCACGGCAAAGCATCGACCACACCGAAGTCACACCACACAAGGCGCCCTAAAGCTAAGCAAGGACTGGGCCGCGCCTACGCCTCGTCGGCGGAATCCATGCTGCCAGCGGCGATGCGCTGCGAAACCACGTGGCTCACGCCGTCTCCACGCATCGAAACGCCATAGAGCGCATCCGCGATGTCCATCGTGTGCTTCTGGTGCGTGATGATGATCAGCTGCGAGGCCTCCTGGAGGTCTTTGAACACCTCGAGTAGCCGTAGCAAGTTCCGCTCATCAAGCGCCGCCTCGACCTCGTCCATGACATAGAACGGCGACGGGCGCGCCTTGAAAATAGCAATCAACATCGCAAGAGCGGTCAGCGATCGCTCGCCGCCGGACAACAGCGAAAGGCGCTTAACCTTCTTTCCTGCCGGCCGCGCTTCCACCTCGATGCCCGTCGTCAGCATGTCCGAAGGGTCCGTGAGCGTCAGTTTGCCCTCACCACCCGGGAACAAACGGCTGAAGATCGCGGTGAACTCTTTCGCGGTATCAGCGAACGCATCAGCGAAGACCGTCTGCACGTGCTGGTCAACCTCGTCGATGAGCTTCAACAGCTCGGCGCGGGTGTTCGTCAAGTCCTGGACTTGCCCCACCAAATACTGATGCCGCTCTTCAAGCGCCGCGAACTCTTCCAAAGCCAACGGATTGACCTTGCCCAGAGCCTGCAAGTCCCGTTCTGCCTGCTTCAAGCGCTTCAGCTGAACCTCACGGTCAAACGGTTCACCATCAACCGGGTTACCGTCCTCATCAACCTCTTGCCGCAGCTCGGCCCACGGGTCTGACGAGTCGGAGAAGTCCGAAGGCACCGGAAGATGCGGGCCAAAGTGCTCGACGAGGTGATCCGGGGTCATCGAAACCTCGGACAACGCCTTTTCTTCAAGCGCCTCAAACCGCGCCTGACGTTCAGCTTGATCAATCTCGGTCTTGTGCGATTCATCCCGCAATTCGGACAACCGATCCTGCGCCTTCGCAAGAGACCCGCGGGCTGTCTCAAGCTGAGCGTTACAGCGGCGCACGGCCTCCTCGGCTTCCTCGACACGCAACCGCGCGGCCTCAACTGAATGGGCCAAGAGCCCCTGCGCGGTCCGCACCCGCTGGGCCACCGTCTCAGCTTTCTTAGCTTGGGCCGCGCGCCGCGCCGCCCGGCGTTGCGCTTCCTCGCGTGCAGCCCGCTCAGCCCGCGCCGCACGGCGCTGCGAATGAGCTCGGTCCCGAAGCTTCCGCGCAAACTCCTCGGCCTCGCGCACCGCCAAGCGCGCCTGCGTCTCAGCCTCACGAGCCTGCGACGCCGCCTCAGCTAGTCGGTCACGCTCAGCCGTGGACGGCTCAGCTTCCTCTGGAACATCCTGCGCAACAGTCAAACGGTCATTCAGCTCTGCAAGCGCAACCCGAGCCTTCTCAACCGCGGCATCAGCAGCGACATACGCGTCCGCGTGCCGCTCAACATCCGCATCGGCCTGCGCCGCTAACGACGTCAAGCGCTCAACACGCGAAGCCGCAGTGCGCGAAGCATCAGTCGCTTGGCGGGCCGCTTCCTGCGCCGTTGACAGCTCTGTTTGCGCCTTCTGCACCACCGGCTGCGCCCTCTCGACCTCAGCCTCAGCCGATTCACACACCACTTCAGCCTCGCCAAGTTCAGCCCGCGCCGTTTCCAACGAACGCACCCGCGCCAACGCACCGGCACCATCGCCAGCGCCAATTACGACACCCGCACGCGACCACCGATGCCCCGCAACCGTGACCGCGATGCAACCGCACTCAGACACAACGCAGCGAGCTTCAGCATCCGTATCCACCAGGGCAACCGAACCCAACAGGGCCTGCACAAGCCGCTCATCCCCCGGCTTGGCACCCACGACGTCGGCGACGCTACGAACACCCGAAGGCAGGGACACAGCACGATGCTCCCCCACGGTATGTAGCAACGTCACCGAACCCTCGGTGCCGGCGGCGGCGGCATCCGCGACCTGCTCGAGCGTCACAGCAGCCGCGGCAACCAAGCCCTCATCAGCGCCCTGCAACGCAGCCTTAACGGCTGCCTCAAAGCCCGGCTCAACCGTCAAGCGGTCGCTTAAAACATCCAGCAGAGCGTCCTCATGCCCTTCAAGCAACGCTCCCGCACCGGCCTGCGACTGCGTCGTCTCAGCCAAAACAGCAACCCGCGCCTCAAGACCAGCCCTGCGTTGACGCGCCGTGTTCAACGCATTACGAGCCGACTGCAACGCGGCCTTAGCCTCACTCAGCGCCTTCTGCGCTTCAGGCACACGAGCCAAAGGCTCAACCGTGGCCTCGCGAGCTTCATCGGCTGCGGCCTGCGCCTCGTCCAGGTGGCCTTTGGCCTCGGCGCTACGAGCCTGCGCCGCATCACGCGCCTCAACCGCGCGCTCACGCTCACCCGCCGCAGACTCGAGCCGCTGACGAGCCGTACCGACCTGGCCAGCAAGCCGCGCCAAACCCTCACGACGGTCCGCAACCGCTCGAAGCAACGCGGTCAAACGATCATTCTCGGCCCGCTGCTTCGCCTCAGCTTCAGCCCGTTCCTCACCGGTAGCATCAAGCGCCTCCCGCGCGGAAACCACCGCCGCATCAGCCTCATCGGCCTCTGCATCAGTCGCTTGCGCCCGCTGCTCCAAAACATCCGGGTCTTCGCCCACATTCGAGCGCTCCAGCGGTTGCCCTAAAAGCCGCTGCCGTTCCTCAGCAACACGCAGAAGACCCGCATAACGCTCACTCAGCTGGGAAAGCTCATACCACGTCTCACGTGCCGAAGCCGCCGCTGGCACCGCCTTCGACGCACCAACCTCAGCCTCAGAAACCAACCGGCCAGCAGCATCCACAGACTCACGCGCCTGCTTCTGCGCCTCATCAAGATCAGCCTTGCGAGCCGCCGCCGACTCGGCCTCGTTCATCAGAGCCACAACATCGTCGGCAAGCAAACGCGACTTCGCGTCCCGCAACCGCGCTTGCACGCTCCGAGCACGCCGCGCAGTATCAGCCTGCCGCCCCAAAGGCTTCAGCTGGCGAGCAATCTCCTTGACGAGGTCCTCAAGCCGGTTCAGATTCGCCTGCGTCGAATCAAGCTTCCGCAGAGTCTTCTCTTTACGGCGCCGATGCTTCAGAATGCCCGCGGCTTCCTCGATAAAACCGCGGCGCTCCTCCGCGCTCGCCCGCAGGATCTTATCGAGCTGCCCCTGCCCAACGATCACGTGCATCTCACGGCCCAAGCCGGAATCCGAGAGCAGCTCCTGAATATCGAGCAACCGCACCGGAGAACCGTTGATCGCATACTCAGACCCGCCCGAACGGAACAGCGTACGGGAGATCGTGACCTCGGTGTACTCGATCGGCAACGCGCCGTCCGAGTTGTCGATCGTCAAGGTGACGTGCGCGCGCCCCAACGCTTGGCGGGAACTCGTGCCCGCGAAAATCACGTCTTCCATGCTTCCGCCACGCAACGTTTTAGCGCCCTGCTCACCCATGACCCACGCAAGCGCGTCCACGACGTTCGACTTACCGGACCCGTTCGGGCCCACCACGGCCGTGATACCGGGTTCAAAGTCGAAACTGGTCGCGGAAGCAAAAGACTTAAAGCCGCGGACCGTGAGGGATTTCAAATACATGGTGTTCTCTATTATGTCCCTAAAGCCCGCGTGGACGGCGCTGACACCAACTACACCGATACGATGAGCGGCCGCCCCACGGCTCTCGAACGATGAGCCCTGGCTTGCCTTCGCGTTCGCACCGCGGGCACGGCTCCCCGGCGCGGCCATAGGCATTAAGCGAGCGGTCAAAATAACCCGAGGCACCGTTGACGTTGACGTAGAGCGAGTCAAAGCTCGTGCCGCCGGCGTCCAGCGCACTGTTCATGACTGCTCGCAGCGCCTCAAGTAGCTCCCCGATTTCGCGCAAGGACAGCCGCGAGACCGGCGTGTCATAGTGCCTTCTCACCCTCCAGAGCGCCTCGTCGGCATAAATGTTCCCGACCCCGGAGATCACGCTCTGATCCATGAGCGCGTTCTTGATCCCGGTGCGCTTGTTGCGCCACTGCTTCCGCAGTGCTTTGGCGTTGGTCATGGGGTCAAGGACATCGCGCCCGATGTGGCTGGCGGCTTCCGGAATCACGTGGGCTTGGTCTCCTACCCCGCCAGGCCCGTGGTCCGGTGTTGGGGTGAGCTCCGAGATCCACATCCCGCCGAAGATCCGTTGGTCGATGAAGCGCAGCTCCGCAGGTGCGCCGTCACGTTCCGAAAGAACAAAACGCACTTTGAGATGCTTCTCCCACGGCTGTTCGGCGTCTTCAACGAGCATTTGCCCTGACATGCCCAAATGAGCCATGAGCGCAAAGCGCGGCTCCGCGCCAGAGTCGTTTCCGGCATCAGACGCTGTTTCAGGCGCAAGCGTGAGCCACAAGAACTTACCGCGACGCGCCGCGGAGGTAATGACCATCGAGGAGGTTGCCGCTAGAAAAGCTTCGGGGCCGCCAACCTGCCGGCGCACCGAACGCGAATCGTGGACCTCGACGTGTTCGATCCGCCGCCCCACAACCCAGTCAACGAGGCCGCGGCGGACAACCTCAACTTCGGGCAGTTCAGGCATCAGTTGGAGGTCTTGTGCCCAGGCGAGAGCGGATCCTCATCGATCACGCCCATCGCCATCAAATCGCCGACGAGCGTCTTCCACGACGCACCCGCAGCGAGCTTCTCCGCGTCCTTCTTAGAGGTAGCAGTGCCTTGTCCGTACCGCTTCTCGCCGATCAACAACCGCGCCGTGTACGTGTGGGCGTGATCCGGGCCTTCGCCCGTGACGTCGTACACGACCTCACCTAGATCGTGTTGGCCGGCAATCTGCCGGATGAGCGTTTTCCAGTCCGTGCTGCGGCGAATCGTTTCCTCGTCGTCAATCAGCGGGAGCACATTCTCCGCGATGATCGATTTGACGGCATCGAGGCCGTGAGTCAGATAGACAGCCCCCAGAAGGGCTTCCATGGTGTCCGCGAGGATCGAATCTTTATCCTGGCCGTTGGACTGCTGCTCACCTTTACCGAGCCGGATGTGCGGACCAACCCCAAGATTCCGTGCGACATGCGCGAGCGTCTGGGTCGAAACCAAACGGGCGCGCAGAGCCGTCATCTGGCTCTCGGCAACGCTCGGATACTGGTCAAAAATGAATGTGGTCACGCAAAACCCGAGCACCGAGTCCCCTAGGAACTCGAGGCGCTCGTTGTGTTCACCGTCGTGCTCATAAGCCCACGAACGGTGGGTCAACGCTAAACGAAGCGTCTCGGGGTCTAAAGAGACCCCGAGACGCTTCGTAAGCTCAGTTGCTTTAGCCACGGACAACTTAGGCGTCGGCTACCTTACGTCCCTTGTACTCAAGGAACAGCTCGGTGCCAGCCGAGTCGGTGACCATCTTTGCCTGGTGAGGCAGGCTGTACGTCACGCGACCGTTTTCAACGGTCTTCACCAGAGTTGGCGCAGTGGCCTTCCACTGAGCGCGGCGGTTGCGTGTATTCGCACGGGACATCTTCCGCTTTGGAACAGCCACGGCTTGTCTCTCTTCCTAGTTGCTGGTCAGTTCTAGGTAATGAATACCCAGAGTGAAAATCTATGTTGGTTCAGCCTGTCCCGGTTCTCCCGGGCTGGGCTTAGCCTTTGTTGTGCTCCTGGGGCGCTTCCTCACCCAAGGTGCTCAAACCACGCAGTGCTTCCCAACGGGGGTCCACGATGTCGTGGTGGTGCTCCGGCTCATCGTCGAGTCGAACCCCACACTGGTCACACAAACCCATGCAGTCTTCGTTACACAACGGTTGAAACGGCAATTCGCCAACCACTGCGGTGCGAAGCAACGGTTCCAGGTTGACCTTGTCGTCAACGATCACGGAAGTTTCCGTATCGTCTTCCGAGTCAAGCTGCTGTTCCGGGTGGAAAAACAGCTCCTGGAAGTGCGCATCGTACGTGTAGGAAATGGGGTCCAGACAACGGCAACACTCGCCATTGATTGACAAGGATGCTTGTCCGGTCACCAATACACCTTCGTGCACGCCTTCGAACCTGAGTTCCACTGGAACGCGCGAGCCGGGCTCTACGCCAATCAACGGAACCGATAGACCTTCAGGCGCTGGAAGCGTCTTCTGCTCTTCGTGCATCGAACCGACCTTGCGGGCGATCTCATGCACGTCGAAGACCCAGGCTGATGCCGAAGGCGCGTTCAACGCCTCAGTGGTCATCTACCTAACTCCTTCTACGAGCAGAACACATGCGACATTCCATCTTAGCTGATTCAACGGCGCGTCTCCAATCAGCACCACATGGCGTGGCGCGGTCATGTTCTGCAACGGTCGAGCTGACGCGTTAATTCTAAGACGTCAGTACAGTTCGTCTAGGCCCCGCACAAGATGACGGTCAGCTGGATGACGGAAGAACAGACGCAATCCCCAACTCATCCGCGAGGGCCTGGTCACGCTTCACAAGAATGTCCCAGCACGCATCGATGAACCTCTGACGCTGAGCACCCGGGCTGACATCGCCAAAATAATACGACGCGCACCTACGCCGTTCGGCAACCGCTTCCTCACGCTCAGCAAGTTTCAGAAGATCACAGATGCCTGCACCTTCAGCTAGCCCTGCACCGTGAGTTCCAGTCCCGGCAGGTTCCATAACGACGAGTGACTCGAGGATTCCTCCACTAACCCGCTCAGCTTTCTCGTGTTCAGGAGCGATCACCACGGTCGGCAGGTCGGCTGCCAACGCATCAAACGCCATCGCGGACACATCGAGCACCGCGGCGTCGGACACTCCCCACTGCCAACCTAGGCCTGGACGGTCATCGACCAGATGCTCCGATCCAGCTTGTTGAAGAATACGGCGGATCGTCCGATCAGCAGCCGCATGGAGTGCAGAGTTCCGTCCCGTCTGCGGGTGCGGTCGATACATAACCCGGTAGCCGGCTGCGACAAGATCGGTGACAACCTGAGCTCCACATGAGGCGACCGAAGAGTATGACATTTCCGGCCTGTCCCCTTCCCACGTGGGTGCATAGAAAACAGTCCGCTTCGATGTCGCCGGAACATGCGCCGGAGGCGGGTCCGGGAAGTCCATCTGCGGCCGTCCGACCTCATACAGCGCAACCCGATCCAGACCCACAAGCCGGGCATTCAGGCGATCACGTGCCCCCTGACCCGCGATCAACGCTGCATCATAAGCCCGCAACTGATTCGAGACCATCGACGCCTTATCAGACTCACCATGGCCCACGTGCACGTGCGCCGGAAGCTGCGCAGCCATCGCCTGGAAGTTCAACGTGTTGTTGTTCGCGTACAAAGCGACCCGAACGCTCGGCCGGCTGAGGGCCTCAATGACCTCGGCCATCCCCCACGCCAGCACGACGGGTACCTTCGCGATGTCACTGCATTCACGCATGACCCTCGGATCGCGAACGACGATGGCGGCGCCAGGAAGTCCGCGACCGCGCAGGTATTCATCGAGGTCATTGAGGGGACGCACCCACTGACGCAATTGATACGTCGTCAGCGGTCCACCTGCGTGAACGAGCGCAACCGAGTACTCGGCTTCGTTGTCAGAAGCGAACCCCCGCGCGGCAACGCGTTTGGCGACTCGGTCGTTCAGCGCACGCACACCAGCGTTGCCCAAAGTCACACTTCTCGCAACAACGCGGCGCATTTTCCGCATCGCATCGAGAGGCGAAACGCCAAGAGGCATTAGCCGAGCTCCTCAACAATTCGCGAGAGCGTATCGAGAGAATCCTTAAGCTCGGTGACCTTACGCTTATCAAAACCGGACAAGATGCGCTTGAGCTCCGTCGTGGAGATACCGTCGGTTCGCGGCAGGTAAATGACCTCTACGATGTCCTCAAGGTCATCGAACTTACCCTTCCAGTCCTCACCGATCGCGAAGGCGTCAACACCGTGCTTCTCGATGTCGGTACGCTTCTGTTCCCAGTTCTCTTCCGGGATCGCCTCGTCGACATAACGGATCGCGCGCACGATCTCGATACGTTGTTCAAAAGGAACGATGGGCTTCTTGCCCTTCATTTCGTTGAACTCATCGGTCGAAACACCCACGATGAGGCGGTCGCACTGCTCTTTGAGACGACGCAAGATGTTCAGGTGACCGATGTGGAAAAGGTCGAAGGTTCCATAGGTGATGATGGTGCGTGCCACAGGTCCTCCGGTTGACTACTGAAAGGCTCGAAAACTACAAAACGAAAGCGCCCAAACAGAAGATGGACGCAAGGTTAACTCCGTCTATCATCTCACAGGCTCAACATGATCCATTTACACGAACGGTGGACGCCCATATAGCGCCATCCGCAGATGCGTTGACCATTTCAACGGTGGCCGCGGCTGGTGGTACCACGGAGACCCTTCCCAACCGGACCGGTACCCCTCCCAATACCGTTGCAAACCACGCGGATCTTTACGCATCCGCAACGTCTGCCCAAGAGCCCAAACCATCGGATAGATCCACCGGAAAGGTGGCCGCAAATTACGTCGAGCGAGCCACACGCGGTTCCGGGCATTCAAACGGTAGAACTCTTTGTGCCTACGGGCGTCAACAACTGGATGCCCCACACGCATATCACCCGCATACCAGACACGATGCCCCGTATCCCAAATGCGCCACGCGAGCTCAATGCCTTCGTGCGCATACCAAAAGCCGCCAGCCCAGCCACCTGTTTCATCGAATAAATGACGAGGCATAACCAAGCACGTTTCGCCCACATGAAAAACGTTGCTTGAAACGTCCGGGGTCCGCTTCCAGATACGCGGCGTCCACCGGCGCGGCGATTGATCCGGTTTGGCAGGGTCCACAATCTGCGGCTGCAACAAGCCCATCGACGGATAGCGGCGGAAACGCTCGACCGCTTCAGCCACAAAATCCTTATCAAGCAACCATGAATCGTCGTCCAAGAACATGAGGTACTCCCCATGCACGTGTTCAACACCCGCGTTACGTCCCGCAGGGATACCCAGGTTCTCCTCGAGCTTGACGCCCTTAACCCCGGGCGGCAAACCCACAGGTTCCCACCCGTTGCCTACCACGGCGATGTTGATGTTGACGTCCTTCTGACGCAACAGCGAGCGCAAGGCACGGTCGAGCTCGGCAGGCCTCTGCCCCATCGTCAGGACAACGACACCCACCGTAGGCGTGCCTTCAACCTGCAGATGCGGTTGGCGCCGGATACGCGAGCGGCGGTTCGAGACTCGACGTTTGAGAGAAGAGAACATCAGCGCTCACCGTGCCGCTCACCTGAGTTATCGGCCTGGCTACTCAGCAATTCTGCCGGCTGGACATCGACATCCTCAGGACGCTTGTATTCCCATCCAGTTGAAAGAGGCGCCAAGCGAGCAGAAAAGACCTGGGCACAGAAATGCCCGATGTTCACACCCAACGTCGCAACGAGCAGGATCCACATGACCCACGCCTCAGCGATGACTGGCTTGCCGATCACAGCCGAGACAATCGATGCAGCTAGGAAAATCAGGCTCAACTCGACCGCATGCAGCAAGCGATGGAACGGAACGAAACGAGCCAAGCGGCGCAACCGTCCGATGAGCGAAGCCGGCGGCATCGCACGCGCTTCCCGCGTGTCCGGGAGCTTCTCAACGCCGGCGAACGCCCGCGAAGCGTGCATCATGATCGACTGCGAACGGTTCATCAACAACAGCACGCCCAATGTTGAGCCTGCCCATGCGGCCGCCCACCCAGCAGCAGTGAAGGCGTCCGGCGAGATGCCCATCGCAACACGCACGCCAACACCGACAGCAACAGCCGCCTCGGTCGAGTGGTGTGCGATCATATCGATGAAAATGCCCTTCGGGCCCCGGACCCCACGCCACCGCGCGATCTCGCCGTCGCAGCAATCGAGATAGAGCTGAACCTGCGACAAAATAACAGCAATCAGCGGACCCCAGATCCCAGGGATCAGCATCGCAGCACCCATAAACCAACCGGTGATCATCATGATTGTGGTCACCTGGTTCGCGGTGATCGGTGTCTTGATGAGCAGACGCGTGAAGTAGATCGAAATGTGGCGAAGATAAAGCTCCGCCGTCCAGTGTTCAGCGTTCTTTCGTGCCCGCACATGCGGCGGCTGGCACACCGCACGCAACTGGCTCAGCGTCGGGTTATGAGGCCGAATCAAACCATCCGGGCCAACAGGAACCGTACCGTCGGCAGAAACCTGAAGATTCGATGGATAGTTTTGACTCATTTGACTCTCGATGTGTCCTTGACGTCGCCTGCTCCGAGGATGCGACCGCGAATAAAACCTGCCGCCCACGTTCCGTGCATGGTTGGCAAGACCCGCGCGAGCAAACCCTTTTCCTTCAATGGAAGCTCACGTCCTGCATGCCATGCGGCGCCCAGGATCCCGATGCCGTAACCGATCGGAGCGACAGCCGCTACGTTAGTGGCTTTGCGGACCGCCGAGCCTTTCGACGTGAACGGGCGGATCAGCACACCGAGCACGCCCGCGCTGAACGCTATCAACCCGGCAGGAGGAGCATAGTGCTTGATGCGGGCGCCACCGCGGCCGCGCCGGCCCAGTTCCCCACGCCACACGCCTGAAGCAAAGGTTTGCCGGGCTAGGGCTCCGAAGTTATCTCTCGGATAGTAACGGACACGCAGCTGAGGATCGAACCACACCGTATACCCGGCCTCACGGATTCGTTTGCACAGTTCCCAGTCTTGGGCGCGGATCATCGTTTCGTCGTAGAGGCCAACGAGGTCAAAAATCTCGCGCCGGAAAACACCCAAATATGCCGAATCCGCTGGACCAGCTTGAGCGCCGGTATGGTACGGCGCGTTACCCAAGCCAAAAGGAGACTTGTACGCAGCGGCGACCGCGCGCTGAACCGGATTAGTGCCCTGAGCATCCATGATTCCGCCGACGTCCGCTGCGCCGGTCTGCCGCAACGTCTCAATCGCGATGCGCGTATACCCCTTGCTCAAAACCGAGTGGCCATCCACACGAATGATGACATCCGCGTCGACCGCTTCAATAGCTCTGTTCAGGCCAGACGGAGTATTCCCTGCAGGGTTTTCGACGAACAAAACCCTGGAATCCTTAGCCGCAAGTCCCTGTACGATCTCTTCTGTGCCGTCGTGGCTGGGGCCCACGGCCACCGCCACTTTCTTGGTCCCCTCATAGTCTTGAGCGAGAACCGAGGCTACTGCTTCCGCGATGTAGGCAGCGCCGTTCAAAACAGGTATCACATACGCAACCGTTGGATTCGCTTTAAGCTCGGGCAACCCATTGTTCGTCATTAGCCTCGGGACCTCTGATACGCCTTCACAACTTCCGGGGTGTCCCCGTCCATCATCAAAACGCCTTTCTCAATCCAAATAGTTCTGCTGCACGTGTCCTGAATCGACTTCATCGAGTGAGACACCAAAAAGACCGTACCGGCCTGATCACGGATTTCACGGATCCGTTTCTCAGAACGCTTGCGGAATGCGGCGTCACCGACCGACAATGCCTCATCGACAATGAGGATGTCGTGGAACTTCGACGCCGCGATCGAGAACTTCAACCGCGCCTGCATACCCGAAGAGTATGTGCGCATCGGAAGGTCAATGAAGTCCTCAAGGCCAGCGAACTCAACAATCTTGGGGCGCAGCTCTTCGATCTCATCCATCGAGAAGCCGAGTGCCAAGCAACCCAGAGTGATGTTCTCGTCGCCGGAAACGCTTGGAATCAGAGCGGCCCCGACACCCAAGAGGTTAGGGCGGGTTGCCGCATACGTAGCGCCAGCCGCAGGCGGCGTAAGACCAGTGATGGCGCGCAGAAGCGTCGACTTACCTGATCCGTTAGAGCCGATGATGCCGACGGACTCGTTCTTGTACGCAACAAAGCTGACGCCCTTGAGCGCGTGAACTTCGCGTACTCCGCGCATCCCCTTCTTGAAGATGCCGCCGCGTGCAGTAGCTCCCGCGGAGCGCCCGGAAGAGAACGCCTTGTACTTGACGTGCAGGTCGTCCACGATCACGACCGGCTGGCGGTCAGGGGCGATGCGGAGCTGTTCTTCCCGCGTTGGCGGTACAACCTCAGGCACGTCTTGCTTGTCTTGATTAGGAGACTCGGCCATACAGTTCCTCCGCTCGCCAGAAGAAAATGGTGCCAATCAGGAACAAGCCCACGGCCCAGCAGGACACGACAACCCAGGCCATCGGGTCATACGTGTGGCTTCCACCCAGGACTAGGCCACGGGCAATCGTCAGAACCTGGTAGATCGGATGGTAGTCGTACACGGCGACCACGGAAGGGTATTGTTCAAAGATGCTCTCGACAGAGAACAGAACACCCGATGTGAAGAAGAAGAAACGGTTGATGACCGGCAACAGCTGCGTCAGGTCGTGCGTGTGGACGGTCAAGCGGGCGAACGAGAACGCTACACCCATGTTGAAAACCGCGTAGATCGCGAAGAGTGGAATGATCAGCAACCACTCCCACCGTGGCCAATAGCCCAGCGCCATGACATAGATAAACATGACACCCAGCATCGGAACCTGCGTGAGTATCTGCTGGATCACGATCGAGAACGGCAAAGTCGCGCGCGGGAACGCGAGAGACTGCACGAGCGCTCGGTTACCCGTGATGGAGCGGGCACCGTCGCTCATGGACTTTGAGAAAAAGTCCATGAGGAATACGCCAATGACGACGAACGCCGCGAAGCCAGGCGGACGCCGGTCACCCTGCAAAACACCGAAAATGAATCCGTACATCAACGCGTTAAACGTTGGTTTCAGGATCTCCCACAGAACGCCGAGGCGGTTTTGAGAGTTGCGTGCACGGATTTTGGACTTTGCAAAGACGATGGCGAATCGCCTGCGGCGCCATGTCTCTCGGTAATATGCGAGAAGACCAGGGCGCGCACCCACACGGCTCAAGCCGTGGGATTTGGCCAACGCTGGGATGTCCATAGACGAGCTACTGCTTCCTCTGATGATATTGCCGTGCCTTCAACGGCAGGCTTGGTGTCAACGAGTCTATCTGTTTATGTCTGTGCCTCAGCGTATCGCCAACCTCACATCGAGCAGCGGTACACTGTTATGGCTCTTACTTTTTCTGCTCCTCCGGCAAGGATGCATAGAACTCGTCGACCGTGTCGTTGCGTAGTGCTTCGCCCAGCGCAGAAATCGCTGCGTGATCGGGCAAAACAATCGACTGGCCATCCGCGCTCCAGCCGCCACCCTTATTCGGCAGCGTGAAGCTCACGATGTCTGAGGCACGCACATTCTTAAGCTGTAGCCCCAGGCCAGTCAGAAGGGCTGGGTCGGAGAATTCTTCGTCCATCGAAATGTATGGCGCGATCGAGTCGACGACTTTGAAAAGCTTGGCCGGATTGGAGAGCGTTTCCCCGCTCAAGACCTTGCCGAACACAGCTTTCAAGAACTTCTGCTGGTTACGTACCCGCTGGTAGTCGCCGTCTGGGAAGCTCTTGCGTTCACGAACGAAACGCAACGCCCTGTCGCCTTCGATATGGACTTTGCCTTTGGGATAGTGGTAGTCGGTGTCGTGCGCAACGAAGTCGAAATCGTTATCCACGGTCACTCCGCCGATGGCTGTTGTGAGGTCACGGAAACCCTGGAAGTCGATGATCGCAACATGGTCGATGCGGGTTTCCAATTGGCCTTCAAGGGTCTGGACCAGCAGGGGCACGCCACCGAAGGACATCGCGGCGTTAATTTTCGCTTCGCCGTGGCCGGGGATGGTGACCCAGGTGTCGCGGAGCATCGAGATGACGTAGACCTTGTCGCGCGTTTCTGGGATGTGGACGAGCATCATCGAATCGGAGCGACGGTCCGTTTGAGTCGCGTTCGGGTCGATAGCTTCCCGTTTGCCCTTCCTCGGTCCACCGTCGGCGCCAAGCAGAAGGATATTGATCGACTTATCGCCTGGATCCTTTACCGGGCGGTCCTCTTCGTCCGGGAATGCGCTCGCGATAGTCGTCGTTTTCTCAAACGCTCTACCGAACTTTGACGCGAGGCCAAGTCCTGCCCCTACGACTGTCACCACGATGATGAGCAGACACCCCAGTACGACGCGCCCTACGTGCCTTGGCCGGTGCTTCACTCGGCGCGGCACGTACGTGCCGTGCGTGGTTCCGGTCATTGACGCTCCTCCGGTAGTCGGTTCGCGACTCTGGGCAGTCCGCAGCTTTCGGTGGTTGAGTTTCACATTGGGTCGGCTGCTGTGCGACGTGTACCGACCGTTCTAAGGATAAAGCGATTTCAGCTTTACTCTGTGAATTTAGTTTCTAATCTGTGAATTTGGCGGCGACGCTTTTAGGAACGAATTCCGTAATGTCCCCGCCGAGCGATGCCACTTCTTTGATAAGCGAAGAAGAAACATACTGATATTCAGGATCTCCGAGTATGAAGACCGTCTCAACACCTGTGAGGTGACGGTTCATCGACGCCATAGGGGTCTCGAATTCGAAATCTTGGCTGTTACGCAGACCTTTCAGGATTGCGCGGGCGCCCTTGCGCGCGCAATAGTCCGCCAATAGCCCGTTCCCCATTGGCTCAACGATGATGCCGCTGATCGAGGACACTTGATCACGAATCATTTGGACGCGTTCGTCTTCGCTGAAGCGATACGTCTTCGTTGGATTCGTGGACACAGCTACGATCACTTCGTCGAAAAGCGAGGCCGCGCGCATGAAGACCTCGAGGTGGCCTTTGTGTACAGGGTCGAATGATCCTGGGCATACAACACGAGTCATGTGAATACTGTGTCATATTTTCCTGGGAGGTTCCTTGAATTGGCGCCGTTCGGGAAGCCTATGGAGTTCGCCGGTAGTGTAGAGGCATGTCCAGCAGCAAGGATCAGAACAGCAACGTTCAGAACAGCAGCAGTCAACAGCCGCGTTTTTCTTCGACTCCTGCCGGCGAAGCGATCGCGCCGTGGTTTCAGGGTGCCCGCCGCGCTCGTTTGGCGGGTGCGCATGGTTTGAAGAAAACCATTTTCGAGGAGATTTCGGATCTAGCGCGTCAGCATGATGCGGTGAATCTGGGGCAAGGTTTCCCGGATGACGATGCGCCCCAAGAGTTGGTGGATATCGCTCAACAGATGCTGGCGCGGGGTCACCATCAATACGCTCCGGCGGCAGGTACCAAGGATTTGCGGGATGCTATCGCTGAGCATCACCAGGAGTGGTACCGCTTTACTGTGGATCCGGATACGCAGGTAGTTGTGACTTCGGGTGCTACTGAAGCGATTGCGGCGGCTGTTCTCGCGTTCGTTCGCCCGGGCGACAACATCGTAACTTTTGAGCCGTTCTATGACGCGTATGCCGCTATCACGGGTTTCGCACGTGTTGAGTTGCGCACGGTTCCGTTGGTTTTCGATGAGGCGACGGGTTCTTTCCAACCGGATTGCGAGGCACTCGCGGAGGCCGTGGATGACAAGACCCGTTTCATCATCGTGAACGATCCGCATAACCCTACGGGCTCGGTGTTCAGTTTGGAGAGCCGCAAAGCGATCGTGAAGGCCGCTGTGGGCGCATCGGCTTTGATTCTCGTCGATGAGGTCTATGAGCACTTGGTCTATGACGGCGATTTCCTCCCGTTTTCGCATACCCCTGGAGCGTGGGAGCGCACGATCTCGGTGTCTTCGTCCGGTAAGACGTTTTCACTCACGGGCTGGAAGGTCGGTTGGGCCACGGGCCCAGCTCAGCTGATTGACGCGGTGCGCACCGTCAAGCAGTACCTCACGTTTTCCTCGGGCCCGATGTTCCAGCCGGCCATCGCTCATGGATTGCGTATGCCGCGTGAGTTCTTCACTGAGCGGGCAGAAGACATGGGTCGCAAGGCAGAGCTTTTGGTTTCAGCGCTTGAGGATTCCGGCGCGAAAGTGATCCGCCCGCGTGGCGGGTATTTCGTGCTCGCGGATATGTCTCCGTTCGGAATTGAGGACGCAACACAACTCTCCCAGGTGTTGCCTGAAAAGGCCGGTTTTGCGGCGATCCCAGTGAGCGCTTTCACGACGCCCGATTTCAAGGGCCGCTACGCGTCTTATCTTCGGTTCGCGGCGTGCAAGTCGCACGCGACAGTCGAAGAAGGCGCCAACCACATCCGTGCTTCGCTCGCAGATGTTGCCCGCGAGGTCGCGCGCGGCGGCGCTGAGGCTTGAACGGAACCGGCTTAGACATGGACGGTCCACTTGATTTTTCGCGTCCGAGCGGTTCTGAGTTCGTTGCTAGCGAGGTCCTGGGATCCGGTGCGGTGGCTGCGTGGTGGCGTTCCCCGTGGATTCCGGGCGGTTTGACGCTGGATATCGATGGCGCTGAACAGTCCACGATCTTCCCGGCGGATCAGTCGCGGCTTCTCTATGACTATCTGCAGTGGATGCAAGCGGCTCTTCAGCTGTGGACCGTGCCCCGCGTCGAGCCCGGATCCGCGACGTTCATCCATCTTGGTGGGGGCGGCTTGTCGCTTCCGCGGGCCCTGGCGGTAGCCGACCCCGCTGGCACACACATCGTGGTGGATCTGGACCCTGACCTGATCGATGTGGTTTTGGCGCGGGTTCCGTTCCCGAGCGAAAAATCTCCACGGGTGATCGCGGGCGATGTGCGTGATGCGTTGCCGAGGGCGGTTGAAGCTGCCGGTGGGCTGGCTGATGCGCTCGTTCTGGACATCGCGATCGAACCCGACTCTCCGGACCGTCTCTTCGATCCCGAGTTCATGAGGGAGATGTTCGATGCGGTACGTCCTGGTGGGCTCGTGCTGATCAATATCGGTGATGATCCGGGGCTCGATGCGACGCGCCGCATGGCGGCTTCACTCGAGCAGGCTGGCGGTAGCTATTTTGTGGCGGCTGATTCTTCGATGTTCACGCTCGCGATGCCGGGGAACGTGGTCCTCGGTGCGCATCGGGATGCGGAGCCGCAGAGGGATGCCGGGGCGTTCGATGTGGCGGAGCTGGCTCAGCTTCACGCGGCGGGCCCGCGGCCCGGAACGGTCATGAGCCCTACCGAGTTTACTGAGCTATTCGCTCGCCGCGACCGTGTGGGAGCACCACATAATCGACGTTGGGAGGACAAGTGAGCCGAATCATCGCAGGCCTCGCGGGTGGCCGTAAGCTCGAAAGCGTCGCCGGGCAAGACACCCGACCAACCACCGACCGCGTCAAGGAAGCGTTGTTCTCCCGCCTCGATTCGTGGGACATTCTCACCGATGCGCGGGTTCTGGATCTGTTCGCGGGATCCGGCGCGCTCGGCATCGAAAGTTTGTCTCGCGGCGCCTGGAGCGCTGTTCTTGTGGATCACGCACGCTCGGCCGTCACGGCTTTGCGGTCGAATGCGAAGCTCATCAACTCGGTACTGGGTCTCGGTTCGGCGCGTCAAGGGACATCACATGCAGGCGCGAGGGTTGAGCAGGCTAAAGCCGCAACCTTCCTCGCGAACTATACGGGACCTTCGTTCACGCTCGTGTTCCTCGATCCTCCCTACCCCATGAGTAGCCAAGACGTAGACGCGATCCTCACAGCGCTCGCTCCCCACCTTGAGGACGATGCCGTGGTCTGCCTCGAGCGAGCCTCCAGCTCCCCTGCCCCGCAGTGGCCCGAAGGACTTTCAGCGCTCACACCGCGCCGTTACGGGGAGACGACGTTGCACTTTGCTGAGACACCTATAGGTGAGACACCTGCAGCTGAAACATCCGCACTGTAGCGCTGGAAACATCGCGCTTTAGGAGCGTTGCAGGTACGCCGCGCTTTCAGAGTCTTCAAGTTCGGCCACAAGCCGCGCTAGCTCAGGGTGAGCCGCGCGCCAACCCGGCGCGACGATCCGCTGAGCGTCCTCGCGCGCCGCTTGAATAACATCGCCGTCTCGCATAACCCGCAAAAGGTTGAGCGTCGATTTCCCGCCGGACTGGTTCTGCCCCAAAATGTCGCCTTCACGACGGAGCTTTACGTCCTCTTCCGCGAGCTTGAAACCGTCGGTCGTCGAGGCGACCGTCTCGAGCCGTTCAACAGACGGGTGTTGACGTTCAAGGTTCGTGACCAGCAGGCACGTTCCGGGCAAGTTGCCGCGACCGATGCGTCCACGTAGCTGGTGCAGCTGCGAGATACCGAACGCATCGGCGTCAATGATGGCCATGACCGTCGCGTTCGGAACGTCCACGCCCACCTCAATCACCGTCGTCGCTAGCAGGACGTCGGTGCGGTGGTTTTCAAAGTCCGTCATCGCATCCGCTTTGTCTTCGGGGTCCATGGCGCCATGCAAGACGCCGATGCGCACGTCCTTGAGCGCTGGATGCGCCGCGAGCACTTCGTACATGGTTTCAAGCGGGGTGCGTTGTGCGTGTGTCTCTTGCGTTTGAACCTCGAGTGGCAACATCCCATCATCCGGCGACACAGTCGTCGTGTCCGAACCGGACGCCGCAGAATCTTCACTAGCCGTAATCCGCGGAACCACAACATACGCTTGGTGTCCTTTGGCGACCTCATCGCGGATCAGAGTGAAGATCCGCTCCTTCCAAGCCGGCAGAGCTAGCGGCACGACGTAGGTGCTGACTTCCGCGCGGCCCGCCGGCAAGCCTTTGAGCGTTGAAACATCGACGTCGCCAAATACCGTCATCGCTACGGTGCGCGGAATCGGCGTTGCCGTCATGACCAACATGTGCGGCGTGGCGCCCGCACCGTCTCGCAACTTATCGCGCTGCTCAACGCCAAAGCGGTGCTGCTCATCAACGACCACGAGCCCGAGTTCGGCGAACTGGACGTTATCCGAGATCAGAGCGTGCGTTCCCACCACAATCCCGGCCTGTCCCGAGGCCGCGGCCAAAAGTGTCTCGCGTTTCTGGGCCGTTTTGAGTGAGCCCGTCAACAACTCAACCCTTGTGGCTGTTTCCGGGGCACCCAACTCACCAGCCCGCGCAAGATCACCGAGCATCGAACGCAACGTCGCGGCATGCTGCTGAGCTAAAACCTCAGTTGGCGCCATGAACGCCGCCTGGCCACCCGCATCGACAACCTGGAGCATCGCGCGCAACGCAACCAGCGTTTTACCCGAACCAACATCACCCTGAACCAGCCGATTCATGGGGTGCGGCCGCGCAAGGTCCTGAGCGATCTGCTCCCCCACGTCATACTGGCCGGGCGTCAAAGCGAAAGGCAAGGACGCATCGAAAACCTCAAGCAAACCTCCACCACGCAACGGGCGCGGCACCGCGGTTTGCCCTGCGACGGCCGCCTTACGGTCAGCCAGGAACGTCTGCAAAACCAAAGCCTCTTGGAACACGAAACGCTCGCGTGCCTTAAACGCTTCGCCCAACGTGTCCGGCTGGTGGATTGAACGCAACGCACTCACACGGTCCGGAAGCCGGTGGCGCTCCCGCACCGGGGCCTCGATTGGGTCAACGAACGCATCCGGATCGATGCCTTCAAGCAACTTCGCTTGCAAAGTACGCATACGGATCTGCCCAAACTTACCTTTGAGCGGATAGATCGGGAACGGCTTAGCTTCGGCTTCCTGATCCTCGCCCAACAACGTGTATTCAGGATGCGAAAGCTGCAACGCGCCCTTATAGGTCGTGACCTTGCCGCTGAAAACGGCGCGCGTCCCGGGCGTCAACTGCTGAGCGGCAACATAACCGTTGAAGAACGTCATCGGCATGAGTCCGCCGTCCTGCTCGGATTCGACCTCGATTTCGAGCAAGAACCCTTTACGCCGATGCATCCTGCGCTGATGCGCGTGGATGACCCTCGCAGCGACAGTGACATCCTCGCCCAACGGGAGGTCACGCACCGCAGTCAGCTCGCCCACATCTAGATAACGACGAGGGATGTGCGCGAGCATCTGTTCAACCGTTTGGAAGCCGAAGGCCTTCTGAACCGCCTGAGCGTCACGTGAACCCAAGGCTTCAGATAGTGTCGTGTCAGGGGTTAAGACACGTCCGTTCGTGTTCGATTCAGGTGCCATCAGCGTGCGCTACCGGATTCGTTAGAACCGCGTGCTTCGACGCCACATGCGTCTACCCCACCATGCGGACGTGCTTCTGCCCCACGATGCGGACGTGGTGCCGTCGCACCAACTTGAGACAGCGGCGTAACCACCACATCGGTAGGTTCCCCCGCCTTGCTGATGATGTCGAGCGCAACCGATTCCGCTGGGACATGAACATGCACACGCCACGTCAGAGAGCCATCGACGTGCCCCTGGCTCGCGCTCGCGTGGTTGTATCCGCTGTATTCCGGATCCCGTTCAGGTGCCGGATCCATCGCAGACATCACGACAGATTCCCCCACGGCATCGAGCGCGGCCCGCATGAGTGCCGCGTCCAGAGCAGACGCCGCGACAGTGCACACTACCTCGACCCCGTCCGTTGCAGGGATCTGCTCGATGCCCAACTCACCAGGTTCTTGATATCCGGGAAGATCCTTATACGGTTCAAGGTCGATCTCGTCTCCACGCACGGCCGCGAGCAAGCAGTTGATGATGATGACGAAACCAACCGCGCCCGCATCCACGACGGCGATATCGGTCAGTTCTTTGAGCCGGCTCTGCGTATGTTGCGCCTCAACGAGGCTCGCTTGCCACGCGGCTTCGAGAGTTCCGACGAGCTTAAGCGCTTCCAGATCACGGTCCTGGCCTGAACGCCGGCCTTGTGAGCTTGCATGTGTCCGGGCGGCCTGACTTGCGGCAGCCATCACAGAAAGAATCGTTCCGCCCACTGGCTCGGATAACGCAGACCATGCTCTCAGACGGCCCGCTTCCAAGCTCTCGGCGAGCGCGAACGCTGTGAGGTCTTCTATTCCTGCGAGTGATTCACCCATACCTAGCAGGAAAACCGAGATGAGGGATCCCGAGTTTCCTTGTGCTGAGCCGAGAGCCTGCCTTGCGGCTACGGCAAGGTGGTGGCCAAGGTCTGCTTGGGGTTCCTGTGTGGCTAGCGTTTCGTGTGCGGTGCGCATCGTGGCTAGTAGGTTTGTTCCGGTATCACCATCCGGGACAGGGAACACGTTGATGGCGTTGAGGGCTTCTTGTTGACGGGTCAGCTCGGTAACGCTGAGCTTCAGCCACTCTTCGAGCGCTGAAAACCCTGTGCGGATTTCCGTCATCGTTCCCTCCCTCAGACATCACTGGCCGCTACGCTGGCTTAGCTTACTTATTTAGCTAGCCCGTGGCGAGTCATGAAGTCTTTCATGCCGCCTTCACGCATCGCCTTGGAGAACTCCCCGATCGCGTCCATGTCGGGTATCACGATGGACTGGCCATCGGCGCTTGTCCCTGTGCCTTTATTAGGCAGAGTCATGAAGTGGAAGTCGTTCGACCTGGTGCCAGGCATCGAGGCAGCTAGTTTCATGAGGCTCCAGCCAGTCAACGTCTCATCACGCGTCATGTAGGGTGCCATCGCGCCAACGGTGTTGGTCATCTTGACCGGGTCCAAGAGCGTCTGTGGGCTCAGCATCTTGGAGAAGATCACTTTCACAAGCTGCTGCTGGTTCTTGACCCGCTGATAGTCGCCGTCTTGGAATGCATAGCGTTCCCGTACGAACCACAAAGCCTGTTTACCGTTGACGTCCATGCGGCCTTCATAGTGAGTGCCTGCCTTATCGAACGGCTTTGGGACGTCGATCGTGACGCCACCTAACGCGTCGACCATGCCTTCAAAACCGGAGAAGTCGATCGTCATGACGTGATCGATCGGGACGTTGAACAGGTTCTCCAGGGTTGCGACCGTGAGCGGCATCTTCCCTAACGCGTAGGCCGCGTTGATCTTCGCTTGGCCGTGGCCGGGGATCGTGACCCACGTGTCACGCATGATCGATGTCACGTACACGCCGTCCCTGTCCGATGGGATGTGCATCAGCATCATCGTGTCGGTACGGCCCGCGTCTTTCTTACCGTCACGCGAGTCATTGCCGAGGAGCAAGATGTTGACGGATTTGTCCCCGGCAGCGTGTTGCGGACGTTCCCCTTGCGGAAACGCCTCAGCTACAGGGATCGCGTGGGACTCGTTGAACTTGGACGCAAGCACCGCAGCATAACTGCCGAGCCCGGCAACCAGAATCAAGACGATCATCAGCAGGGTCATGAGTACCCGCTTGCCGGTCTTCTTCTTGCGACGCTTACGATGCGGTTGCTGCGGTTGCTGGTATTGCTCGCTGTTCTGCCACTGCTGTTGCTGTTGCCACGGCTGAGCCTGCTGCGGATAGCCGTAACCTACCGGACCGCCTTGATAGCCGTTGTTGTAGCCGCTGTTGCCTTGATACCCGCTACCGCCCTGGTAACCGCCGTTACCGTAACCGCCGTAGCCTTGTTGTCCTGAATACGAAGATCCAGAGCCGTAGCCTGAACTCCCCGACGAGGTAGCACTGAACTCGTCGCCCCACTGGTCGTCGTCATAACGATCAGGGTCAACGTCAAACCTCCGGTCGCTCATTCGCGGCCTCCACCTTCATCCAAAGCACATTGCTGTACACACAATCTATACGCAGGATTCTAGTTCCGTAGCCTGTAGATAAACTGGAGGTATGCGTGCAACTTCCGTTTTTCGCCAACCGTTCGTCTCAGGACGCTCGAGCCAGCCACACCGCTCTCGCGTGCGCAAGGGTGCGATCGCGACTGTGCTGGCTCTTGGTGCGGGCCTTTCGTTGAGCGGCTGTAGCGAACCCGTTGAAGTTGCTCCCGCTGAAAACGCGGCCGATGCCCGATGCGCGCAAGTCATGATCACGCTGCCACGCGAAATCTCTGGCCAGCCTAAACGGAAGACCACAAGCCAAGCCACCGCGGCCTGGGGTCAGCCAGCTTCGGCGATCCTCAAATGTGGCGAGATCGCTCCCGCTGTGACATCCGATCGGTGCTCAACCATTGACGAGGTCGACTGGACCGCGCGGGAAAACAACGACGGCACGTGGACGATCGCAACTTATGGACGCGAACCTTACATCACCATCACGATCGACACCGCACGCATCTCGTCTTCCGACGTCGCCGTTGCCGTCTCTGATGCCGTCAAGAACAACGAAGCGACGAAACGCTGCTCGTCGGCACGTGACCTCAACTTGGATGCGCCTGAAGATATCGACGAAGACGTCGTCAGCAAAGGCGCCGATGACTAAACCAACCAACTCAACGCGCAGAAGGCTAGCGAAACATGCTAGCGGAGCAGCCCTGCGCGGCGCTCTAGTGCGAGCGTAATCAGCTCCGTAATCAAATCCTCATACGGTAGCCCGCTCGCCGCCCACAACTGCGGGTACATGCTAATCGGCGTGAAGCCGGGCATCGTGTTGATCTCATTGATGATCCACTCGCCGGCCTCGTCCAAGAAAAAGTCCACGCGCGCAGGACCTTCGCAGCCCAACGCATCATAAGCAACAACCGCTTGCTCTCTTAGCGAGTCCGCCTGTTCGTCAGTCAGCCGCGCGGGTGCCTCGGTGCGGGCGTTATCGTCGGCCAAGTACTTCGACTCGTAGTCGTACAGATCAGCCGCAGCCGCATCGACCACAACCTCGCCACCAACCGAAGCACGCGTCGGCTTTCCGCGGCGTCCTTCAAGCGCTGCGCACTCGATCTCACGGCCCGAAATACCCTGCTCTACCAGAACCTTAGGGTCATGCATCCGCGCCTCCTCAATCGCAAGGCTCAAATCCTCGCGATCATCAACGCGAACAACGCCCTGCGAAGAACCCGCGCGAGCAGGCTTCACAAACAAAGGAAGCTCAAGGCCTTCACAGCGGTCTAGGCACCCCTGAGGATCAGCGTCCCATTCGCGGTCAGTGACCACCTGATACGGCCCCACGCGCAAACCAGCAGCACTGAAAGCCATCTTCATCAGATGCTTATCCATACCGACAGCCGAGGCCGCAACGCCGGAGCCCACATACGGAACGCCGAGCAGCTCCAAGAAGCCCTGAACCGTGCCGTCCTCACCATAAGGACCATGCAACAGAGGGAACACAACATCGATCCCAGCGAGCAGCTTGACCATCTCACCAGGCTGAGCATCCGTCACCAAGCGAGCAGCCGCATCGGAATCTTCAGAACGTATGAGCCGCACCGGTTGCCCCTGCAGCTCAACGACCGGCTCAACACCGCCATCGAATGAATACGTGAGAACCTGCTGAGGAGGAACCACCGTCCAACGGCCGTCCTGCGTCACACCCACCGGGATCACCGTGAAACGATCCGTGTCGATAGCGCGCAAAACCCCGGCCGCGGTTACGCACGAAACCGAATGCTCGCTCGACTGGCCACCGAACAGGAGCAGAACCCTTTTTTGAGAGGTTGTCATTGGTTACGCTCCTCAGATTTCAAATCGCGGTCAAGCAATAGTTTCGGCATCTTGATAACAGGCACGGAGCCGTCCAGAACCTTCGAAGCTGCGGCGGCGATCGGCATGTCAACGCCGTTCTCGTGAGCAAGCTCCAAAACCGCTGAACAGCTCTTGACGCCCTCAGCAACCTGCGTCATCTTCGAGGTCACCTGGTCCATGCTGAGCCCCTGCCCAAACAAGCGGCCCGCAGTGTAGTTACGCGACAACGACGACGCGCATGTCGCCACAAGGTCGCCCATTCCGGCGAGCCCCGACATCGTCTCAGCCTTACCGCCCATCGCGACGGCCAAACGCGTGGTCTCGGCAAGCCCACGCGTGATCACGGTCGCCTTCGTGTTGTCGCCCATGCCCATGCCATCGCACATGCCGACAGCCAGGGCGATGATGTTCTTCACGATACCGCCGATCTCAGCGCCGATGACGTCTCGGTTCGTGTACGGACGGAAGTACGGCGCGGTGCACGCCTGCGCTACGGCATCAGCGGTTTCAGTCACAGAGCATGCAACCACCGACGCGGTCGGCTCCTCCCGCGCGATCTCACGCGCAAGGTTAGGACCGGAAAGGACCACAAGCTTGTCTTCCGAAGTTCCCAGGACCTCCTGGACAACCTGCGTCATACGCAAGCCCGTGCCCCGTTCAAGGCCCTTCATGAGAGAAACAATGACCGCGTCAGCTGGGATCGCATCCGCCCACTGCGCGAGCTGTTCACGCAACGTCTGCGCAGGAACCGCCAAAACCACCATGTCCGCGCCATTTAGCGCGGCTACGGCGTCCGACGTCGCAGTGATGTTGAAAGGCAACGTCAAGTCACCGAGGTAGCCACTATTAGTGTGTTTCGTAGCGATCTCTTCGGCCACCTCATCACGGCGGGCCCACAAGGTTACAGTCGCTTCCGGGTTGGCATCTGCCAGAACCTTTGCGAACGTGGTTCCCCACGAACCCGAACCCATGACGGTGAGATTCTTCACGCCCATGCCTCCAACGCTGTACTGTGCCCTAAAGCGCTTATCTGCCCTGAAGCGCTTGTCTTGACGTCTGCTTGCGGCCAACACCGGCCGTTACCAATCCTCTTGCTCTTCGCGGCGCCGCTTTTCTTCTTCGCGCCGCTTAAGCTGTTCATCCGCATCCTCTGTAGGCGACCACGGGACCTCCGGCGGTTCTTCACCGCGCAGATCAGCGACCAAGTACATCATGTGCTTCATGATGCGGCTGGTTGCCTCATCCAGGACGGAACGGGTCATAGGCTCTTCACGCAGATCATCCATCTCAATCTCGGAGCCTGCCATGACCACAGTCGCTTTCCGCGGGAACAACCGTAGCCTACGTGGCTTCCCACCCAAAAGTTCCTGGTCACCCCAGTGAACTACCGGGACGATGGGCGCGTTGGTTTTCAACGCAAGCCGGGCCGCGCCAGTGCGTGCCTGCATCGGCCACTTATCCGGGTCCTTCGTCAGGGTACCTTCCGGATAGATGATGATGACGCCGCCACGTCCGATGACCTCAGCCGCGGCCTCGAGCGACAGCTTAGCTCCCGGGCCGCCACGCTCGACTGGAATCTGTCCGGTCGCTTTCAAAATCCGACCCACAACGGGGATTTTAAACAGTGAAGACTTCGCGAGGAAACGCGGAAGGAGCCTGTGCGCGTACAAGGCTTCAGCCACGATCAGCGGATCAAGTTCGCTGATGTGGTTCGAAACAATGATCGAACCCGGCTTGATCGAACCCAAGCCAACCCAGGTTCGCTTGAGCATCAGCGCCAAAGTGGGCCGCACGAACGATGCGGCGAAACCAAAAGTGAAACGTGCGGCGCGGGTTTCGTTAGATCCCTTCCGCTTCATCAGTTGCTCTGCTCCTTGAGCTCAACATCGGCACCAAGAGCGAGCAACTTATCGATGAAGTGTTCGTAGCCGCGATTGATGAGGTCGATACCGGTCGCATTCGAGACGCCGTCTGCAGCGAGAGCCGCGATCACGTGGGAAAAACCGCCGCGCAAGTCCGGGATCACAAAGTCTGCGCCCTTGAGCTGGGACTTACCCGTGATGACTGCCGAGTGCAGGAAGTCGCGGTTACCGAAGCGGCACGGAAGCGAACCGAGGCACTGACGGTGCAACTGGATAGTGGCACCCATGCGCTTGAGCGCGTCAGTGAAGCCGAAACGGTTCTCATACACGGTCTCGTGAACAATCGAAACGCCGGTCGCCTGGGTCAGCGCAACCACGAGCGGCTGCTGCCAGTCCGTCATAAAGCCTGGATGCACATCGGTCTCAAGAACCAGCGGGTTGAGCTCACCACCCGGGTGGAAGAACCGGATCCCTTCGTTCTGTACCTCGAACTCACCACCAAGTCGGCGATAGCAGTTCAGGAACGCAGAGAGATCCTTCTGCGCGGCACCCTTAACGAGGATGTCGCCACCCGTCGCCAGCGCTGCCGAAGCCCACGATGCACCCTCATTACGGTCAGGCAACGCAGTGTGGTCGTAGGCCCGCAGAGACTCGACGCCCTCAATCACGAGTGTGCGTTCACCGCGAAGATCGATGATCGCGCCCATCTTCTGCAAAACAGAGATGAGGTCCTGAATCTCAGGCTCAACCGCAGCGTTCTTGAGCTCAGTGATGCCCTTGGCCCGAACCGCAGTCAGCAGAACCTGCTCGGTAGCGCCCACCGATGGGTACGGAAGTTCAACCTTCGCACCGTAGAGGCCGTTACGAGCCGAAATGGTGATCCCGTTCGGAGCCTTGTCGACGATCGCACCGAACTCCCGCAAAACCTGCAGGTGATAGTCGATCGGACGGTCACCAATACGGCAACCGCCGAGATCCGGGATGAAAGCCTCCCCGATCGTATGCATGAGAGGTCCACAGAACAGGATCGGAATGCGCGAGTCCCCCGCGTATGCGTCGATCTCCGCACTCGAGGCCGTCTTCGCTCCGGACGGATCCATCACGATCTCGCCCTTAGCGTGGTCCACATCCACAGTGACGCCGTGCAGCCGCAACAAGCCGGCAACCACATCGACATCCTTAATCTGAGGCACGTTACGCAAGATCGACTTACCGCTACCCAACAGGGACGCAACCATCGCCTTAGGCACCAGATTCTTGGCGCCGCGAACGGTCACTTCACCGTTGAGAGGGCGGCCACCGTTAATGGACAAGACCTTGGTCGTCACGCTTCAGCATTCCTTGTCATGAGTGGGCAATGGACGGCACGGGGTCAACCCGTAAGTTCCTCACCATCATATAGGTCAGCACGCTCAACCCGTGGGAGGAAACTCGTTCGCGGTCATACGCGTTGAACCCCTCACGGGACCTGCCGACACACAGCCGGTCAGCGTTGAGTTAGGAACGTGCCGGCAGTGTCTCTGGTTTGAACGATGGGCGGCGCGCCTCGTAGTCCACGATCGCGTCTTCTTGGCGCAGCGAAAGGTCGATGTCGTCGAGGCCTTCTGCGAGCCGCCACGCGGTGTCCGGGTCGATGTAGAAGCTCACGGTCAGCGAACCCGCGGTCACGGTGCGGTTCGGAAGGTCCACAGTGACCTCCATACCTGGGTCCTGCTCGACCTGCTTCCACAGCAGTTCAACATCGGACTGTTCAACCTGCGCCGCAACCAGGCCCTGCTTGCCGGAGTTACCGCGGAAGATGTCCGCGAAACGGGACGAGATCACGACGCGGAAACCGTAGTCCTTGAGCGCCCACACGGCGTGTTCGCGCGAAGAACCGGTACCGAAGTCCGCGCCAGCGATCAAAACGCTACCGTTCTTGTACGGCTCCTGGTTCAGGATGAACCCTGGGTCCTGACGCCAGCGGGCAAACAGCGCGTCATCGAAACCGGTCTTGGTGATGCGCTTGAGGTAGACCGCCGGGATGATCTGGTCGGTGTCGACGTTGGATGCTCGCAGTGGCACGGCAACGCCGGTGTGTGTGCTGAATTTCTCCATGATGAATGTCCTTCTCTACCAGCGTGCGGTTATGCGGAGGCGGTTGCGTTCTCGAGGATGTCCGATGGCGAGGACAGCGTGCCTCGGACGGCGGTTGCCGCCGCGACGAGCGGGGACACGAGGTGGGTGCGCCCACCCTTGCCTTGGCGGCCTTCGAAGTTGCGGTTGGAGGTCGATGCGCAACGCTCGCCTTCTGCGAGCTGGTCCGGGTTCATACCCAGGCACATCGAGCATCCGGCGAAGCGCCATTCGGCTCCGAAGTCCTTGAACACCTTGTCGAGGCCTTCGGCTTCCGCCTCGAGCCGCACGCGTGCGGAACCCGGAACGACGATCATGCGTACGTTCGGGTCCTTCTCGCGTCCGCGGATCACGTCGGCTGCGGCACGGAGGTCTTCCATGCGCGAGTTGGTGCAAGAGCCGAGGAACACGGTGTCCACGCGGATGTCCTTCATGCGGGTTCCGGCTTCAAGACCCATGTATTCGAGCGCGCGCTGAGCCGCAGCCTTCTCGTTTTCGTCGCCGCATTCCTCTGGGTGCGGGACGACGTCGCTGAGCGAAACACCCTGGCCAGGGTTGGTGCCCCACGTAACGAACGATTCGAGTTCATCTGCGTCGAGGAACACCTCCGCATCGAAGGCCGCGTCGTCATCGGTGCGCAGGGTCTTCCAGTATTCGACTGCAGCATCCCACTCTTCGCCTTGTGGGGCGTGTGGGCGACCCTTGATGTAGTCGAAGGTCGTCTGGTCTGGAGCGATCATGCCGGCACGCGCACCTGCCTCGATGGACATGTTGCACATCGTCATGCGTGCTTCCATCGAAAGCTGTTCGATCGCAGAGCCACGGTACTCCAGGACGTAGCCTTGTCCGCCGCCGGTGCCGATCTTGGCGATCACGGCGAGGATAATGTCCTTGGACGTCACGCCTGGGCGCAGGGTTCCTTCAACGTTGATCGCCATGGTCTTGAAAGGTTTGAGCGGCAGAGTCTGCGTCGCCATGACGTGTTCGACCTCGGAGGTTCCGATGCCGAAGGCCAGAGCACCGAAAGCGCCGTGAGTCGAGGTGTGGGAGTCGCCGCACACGATGGTCATACCTGGCTGCGTGAGTCCCAACTGTGGGCCCACGACGTGCACAATGCCTTGTTCTTTATCGCCCAGGGAATGCAGGCGAACGCCAAACTCCTCGCAGTTAGCGCGCAAGGTTTCGATCTGCTTGGCGGAAATCGGGTCCTGGATCGGCCGGTCGATGTCCAGAGTCGGCGTGTTGTGGTCCTCGGTTGCAATCGTGAGGTCGGGGCGGCGCAGCTTACGGCCGGCCAGTCGCAGACCTTCGAAAGCCTGCGGCGAGGTGACCTCGTGAACGAGGTGAAGGTCGATGTAGAGCAAGTCAGGGCGGCGGTTAAGGCCCTCGCCTTCACCCCGGGCTACGACGTGGTCTTCCCACACCTTTTCTGCCAAGGTGCGCGGTGCGCCTGTGCTCGACATAGTGTCTGTCCTTCCTAGATTCCTCGCGATACCTGCCGCTGGTTCAGCATCACCGAGTCTTCGGTAACGCTCAGCAGGGTCATGTGCAACGTGTATATGACCACGCTAACACCAGACTATTCCACATTATGGTCTTGTGTCTCAACAATTGAGACGCTAAGGTGTCTCATATGTCACAAAGCAGCGGTGTTGGCGTCATCGACAAGGCGACCATGATCCTTGATGCCCTCGAATCTGGACCAGCAAGCCTCGCGGAACTCGTAGAAACAACCCATCTTGCGCGCCCAACAGCGCACCGGCTCGCTCAAGCTCTCGCGCACCACGGGCTCGTGACCAAAGACCTCCACGGACGCTTCACGCTCGGTCCACGCCTCACTGAACTCGCGGCAGCCGCAGGCCAAGACCGGCTCGTTGCTGCTTCACGCCCTTCACTCCACCGCTTGCGTGAACTCACCAACGAAAGCACCCAGGTATTTAAGCGCCAAGGCGACCTCCGCGTCTGCATAGCGTCCGCCGAGCGTCCCACTGGCCTCCGCGACACCATCCCTGTCGGCACGCAGCTGTCCATGAGTGCCGGCTCTGCGGCGCAGGTCTTGCTCGCATGGGAGGACCAGGCACGCATCGTCCAGGGGCTTGAAGGCGCACGATTCACCGCCCACGACCTCGCCCGGGTCAAGCAGCGCGGGTGGGCCCAATCTGTGGGTGAACGTGAACGAGGCGTGGCCTCAGTGTCCGCGCCAATCTTCAGCCCCTCAGGAAAAGTGATCGCCGCGCTTTCGATGTCGGGCCCTGTTCAGCGCATCGGCAACGACCCTGGCCGCCGTTACGGCAGCATCGTCGCGCAGGTAGCCCACGATCTCAGCGCCGCCATCGCGACCTGACTCGGCTGTGCTTCACGCACTGCTGTAGTGGTCGAAGCCAAGGGTTTCGTCGAGGCGGCGGCCAGCGATGTAGGCGCCAGCTTCCTCACCAGATGTCGCCTCTGGCTGGCTTAACTGTTCAACTGTGCCGATGCGGCGGATCGCTACCCCGTCAACCGATGGGGTCTCAGCTTCGGCCGGAAGCGTGAACAGCAGATTGAAGTCCTCTCCCCCGTACAAAACGTTGTGCCGCGCTTCTTGCTCGGATAGCCTCCAAGATTCAGCGAGCCTAGCGGCGAAACTGTTGATGGCCGCTTCATCGAGCACAAGCGCAACCCCGCTGGCTTGTGCGATGCGCGTGGCATCACGCACGAGCCCGTCAGATGTGTCAATGCTTGCGATGCGGTGCTCGCGTGCTGCTAACAACGGACCGACGGCTAGCGGCGGAGCTGGCATGAAGTGAGCGGCAAGCGCTCGTTGCAGCTCAGTTTCAGAGGCACTGTGCGCGTCTGCGCGCGGCGACAAAAGCTCATTGAGAGCAGATCCTGAAGTTCCCGGGACGCGACCAGCCACATACACATCGTCCCCGGGCTGCGCCGCGCTGCGCACGAGCGGGTTGGCATCAACGTCTAGTTCGCCGATCGCAGTGATTGACACTCCAATCGATTCCGCAGCCGAAACATCCCCTCCGATGAGCTCAACACCTCGAGCACCGAGCTCATCGCACGCTTGCCGCAGCCCAGCCGCGAACTCGGCTGGCCATGTCTCCTCGATATCGCCAGGGAACGACAACGACACCAGGAGATAACGGGTGCGGGCCCCCATCGCGTTGATGTCGGAAAGATTCTGGGCGGCACATTTGAATCCGAGCATCCGCGCATCGGTTTTGGCGCCGCTCGGCCATGTCAGCATGAAATCCTGACCTTCGACGGAGGTGTCCATCGTGAAAACCATGGGAGCATTCGCGGCAACCACAGCCGCGTCGTCGCCATTGGCTACAACCACTCGACTCAGGACCTGCGCGAGCCCGTCAGCGCCACCTGAACCCGAATGGGAAAGCGCGGCCTGCGATGCCGCCCCAGAACCGAATGCCTGATTGATGGAAGCGATGATCGCGCGCTCGCCCATCCCGCTCACGGTTCCCATAAGCTCTCCTTCGGCAGCATTCGCATGGCGCTGTGTCCTGATAGCGCTGCATTCGCATGGGGCTGTATCTCTACGGCCCCAACGTTCAGATAGCCCTAGATTAGGGCATAAAAAATCCCGGCGAGTTCATCACCGGGATTTTTCTTTCGTGACCCCAGCGGGATTCGAACCCGCGTTACCGCCGTGAGAGGGCGGCGTACTAGGCCGCTATACGATGGGGCCGCTTTCGCGACACGCTGCTCAAGATCTAACCTGCGCAATGCACAAGATCAACCTGTGCTGAGTCTCATATTGAGTTTTAGCCTCATATTGAGTTAGCGAACTGTTGAGTTCGTGAACGTGTGTGCGACGTGACCCCAGCGGGATTCGAACCCGCGTTACCGCCGTGAGAGGGCGGCGTACTAGGCCGCTATACGATGGGGCCAAATGCTTTCCCCTACCTCATGCACTGACTTGATTGAGCAAGACAGTGGGATTTTCGAAGGGGAATCGCTGATCCTCAACACTGCTTACAGCGGAAGGACCTTCGCTGGGATACCAGGACTCGAACCTAGAATAACTGAACCAGAATCAGTCGTGTTGCCAATTACACCATATCCCAATGTGCATTCGATTGTAGCACGATCAATATGATTACGCATATTCAATTAGCTCCGCTCAGCATTTCAATACTTTTGTATCTCCGCGCTAAGCGTTTGTTCGCAACCATAAAATCTTTTGATCGCTATGGCATGCGATTGTTTAGCCTACATGAGACGAGGGAGGAAACCAAATCGGTTCCCTCCCTCGTGTCGAACGCCACATTAACGGGGTGAAACCCCAAGGTGTCTAGCGCCCGCAAACACTACATTGCAACTACGCCTACTCGACGTGATTCTCGCGGAACGCCCGCAAGCGCGCCAGCGTGGATTCCTTGCCAAGAATCTCGAGCGACTCGAACAACGGCGGCGATACACGGTGACCCGAAATCGCGGTGCGCACCGGACCGAACGCAAAACGTGGCTTGAGCTCGAGGCCTTCAATGAGGCTCTCACGCAAAGCCTGCTCGATGTTCTCTACCGTAAAGTCTGAAACCTTCTCGAGCGCATCCGCTGCCGCATCAATCACTTCACCGAGGTTTTCCGGCATGCGCTTGAGAGCATCCTCGTCCATCGTGATTTCAGCATCAGCCTTGAACAGGAAGTCCAGCATCTTCGGTGCTTCACCCAGCAGCTGCATGCGCTCCTGAACCAGCGGAGCAGCCGCCTCGAGGATACGACGCTCATCGTCAGTCAACGGATCCGAGACAAGCTCAGCGTCGCGCAGGTACGGGACCAGACGCTCAACGAAGATTTCAGGGCTCAAACGGCGAACGTGCGTACCGTTGATCGCTTCAGCCTTCTTGACGTCAAAGCGAGCCGGGTTCGGCTGAACATCCTTGATATCGAAAGCCTTGACCATCTCGTCCATCGTGAAGATGTCCTCGTCACCCGAGATCGCCCAACCGAGCAGCGCGAGGTAGTTGACGAGACCTTCCTTGATGAAGCCCGCATCACGCAGGTTGAACAGCGAGGATTCCGGGTCGCGCTTCGACAGCTTCTTGTTCCCCTGCCCCATAACGTACGGCATGTGGCCGAAACGCGGCAGGTACTGTGCGATACCCAGTTCGATCAGCGCGCGGTACAGTGCAATCTGGCGCGGGGTCGAGGACAAGATGTCTTCACCACGCAGAACGTGCGTCACGCCCATCAGTGCGTCATCAACCGGGTTCACGAGCGTGTAGAGCGGGGCACCGTTCGAACGTGCCACGACGAAGTCCGGAACAGATCCCGCAGGGAACGTGATCTCGCCGCGGATCAGGTCATCGAATGTGATGTCCTCGTCCGGCATCCGCAAACGGAAAACCGGCTTGCGACCTTCGTCGCGGAACGCCTGCTTCTGTTCCTCGGTCAGGTCGCGGTCGTAGTTGTCATAGCCAAGCTGAACGTCCTGGCCAGCGGCCTTGCGGCGTTCCTTGACTTCCTCGGGAGTCGAGAAGTCCTCGTACACGTACCCGCCGTCAATCAGTTTCTGCAGGATATCGGCGTAGATGTCCATGCGTTGCGACTGGCGGTACGGCTCCTGTGGGCCACCCACGCGGATGCCTTCGTCCCAGTCAATACCGAGCCACTCCATGGCGTCGATGACCTGGTTGAACGACTCTTCGGAGTCGCGTGCCGCGTCGGTATCTTCGATGCGGAAAATCATGGTGCCGCCCGTGTGGCGCGCGTAGGCCCAGTTGAACAGGGCCGTGCGGACCATGCCAACGTGCGGAGTACCTGTCGGCGACGGGCAGAAACGCACACGTACAGGAGTTGAATCAGAAACCGTAGGAAGCGACGCAGTAAAGCTCATGATTCCTTATCTTAGTTGGTTTAAATAACGATGCGGTGGCCGGCAAGCTCATACGCTGCCGGCTACGTCACGCGGCTGGAATCGCATCAATGCAGTTGGAACTACAGCAGCGCAGGTTGAACTACATCACGCGATTCGAAAGAGTTCCGATGCCTTCGATCGTGACTTCGACAGTCTGACCCTCACGCAAAAGACCGACGCCGGCCGGGGTTCCGGTCAGCAGAACATCGCCTGGAAGCAGGGTGAAGGCCTCGGATGCTTGAGCGATCAGCTCGGCGACCTGTGTCAGCATGTCCCGAGTGTTGCCGTCTTGGACGGTCTCGCCATCCACGGTCGTGGTGATCGCCAGCGCATCCGGGTCCAGTTCGGTCTCGATCCACGGACCCAACGGAACCGAACCATCGAAGCCCTTGGCGCGCGACCACTGGCCGTCGTTGCGCTGCGCATCCCGCGCAGTGAGGTCGTTGGCGACTGTGTAACCAAACACGACATCGTGGGCGCTCTCCGCCGGGACGTCCTTGCAGATCCGGCCGATCACCACGGCCAGCTCTCCTTCGTAGGAAATCTCGTCAGAGAAATCCGGGAAGCGGATCGGCTCCCCCGGCCCCAGAACTGCGGTGTTTGGCATCAAGAACATGAGCGGACGCGCGGGCGCTTCCCCACCCATCTCGCGGGCATGCTCTGCATAGTTCTTGCCGAAACCCACGATCTTGGAACGCGGGATGATCGGCGCAACCAAGCGCACATCGTCCAGGTCATGAACAGTCTGGGTCGGCTGAACACCATGGAAGAAAGGGTCGCCAGCTAGTTCGATGACCTTCTGGTCTTCTACCAGGCCGTAGAACGGATCGTTATCAGTGACACAACGGGCAATTCGCATGGTTCTAGCCTACTGGCCGGCTATGCGAGCTTGTGCAGCCAGCCGTGCGCGTCTTCGACCGCGCCGATCTGAACACCCAGCAGGTCGTGGCGAATCGAAGCCCACACGCCGTCCTGCTTGACCTCAGGCATCGTGAGGGTGGTTTCGCGACCGCGCAGCTCGGAAATAGGCGTGACGACCGCAGCGGTACCGCACGCGAAAACCTCATCGAGCGAGCCGTCCTCAACGCGACGCTTCCACTCGTCCAGAGTGAAGGTGCGCTGCTCGACGGCCAAGCCCTTCTCTTGGGCCAGCTCAAGAACCGAGGAACGCGTCACGCCGTGCAGGATGGTGCCGTCGAGCGCCGGGGTCACGAGCGTCTTGCCTCCATCGATCACAAAGAATACGTTCATGCCGCCGAGTTCCTGAACAGCGTGATCGTTGGTTGGGTCGGTGAAGATGACCTGCTGGCAGCCGTTCGCCTCGGCTTCGAGCTGAGCGATGAGCGAGGCCGCGTAGTTACCGCCGCACTTCGCCTCACCCGTGCCGCCGTGGCCTGCGCGGGCGTAGGTCTCCGAAAGCCAAATCTGGACCGGCTTGAGCTCGCCACCAAAGTAGTTACCGGCAGGCGACGCGATCACGCGGAACTCATAACGATGCGATGGCCGCACGCCCAGGAACGCTTCAGTCGCGATCATGAAAGGACGCAAGTACAGCGATTCGCCGTCGCCGTCCGGGATCCAGGCCTCATCGGCGCTCACGAGTTCCTTAATGGCCTGCAAGAAAACATCCACCGGAAGCTCAGGCATGCCCAAACGCACCGCGGAGCGGTTCAACCGGCGACCATTCTCTTCCGGACGGAAGGTGTAGGCCCCGCCGTCCTTGTGGCGGTAGGCCTTGAGACCCTCAAAGATCTCCTGGCCGTAATGCAATACTGCCGCGGCAGGATCCAGTGTCACGGGACCGTACGGAACCACGCGCGCATCGTGCCAACCCTTGTCAATATCCCAGTCGATAATGACCTGGTGATCCGTGTAGAACGTGCCGAAGCCCGGGTCCTGCAGGATCTTGTTGCGTTCCTCATCAGAGGTTGGGTTGGTTGTGAGCGTGCGGGTGAACTCCACTGTTCTGCTCCAGTTCCGATACGTTTCGCCGCTCTTGGTGGCGGCTCGTGATGTGTTTGCGCGGCGCCGCAGACGGTGAGCCTGCACGCACCTGTAAGTAACCCTAGTCCTGCGCCTACCGTATGCGGTAGAGCAAGACAGCGGGTTTCAGTTTGAGGCCGGTTTCAGTTTCTTGGCGCTAAGCGCTGAGCTGGGCGATGATCGCGTCACCGATTTCGGTGGTGCTCCGCTTTGCTGGAGCTGGCGTGTCAACCAGCGCGGCGAGGTCGCGTTCAACAGCGGCTTCGATCGCTTCGGCTTGTTCGTCGAGGCCCACGTGGCGCAACAACAGGGCGCCGGAGAGGATCGCGGCGGTGGGGTCTGCGATGTTCTGGCCGGCGATATCCGGTGCGGAGCCGTGGACTGGCTCAAACATCGATGGTGCGGTTCCGTCTACGTTGATGTTGCCGGAGGATGCGAGGCCGATGCCGCCGGTGACGGCGCCAGCGAGGTCGGTGAGGATGTCACCGAAGAGGTTGTCGGTCACGATGACATCGAAGCGGGACGGGTCGGTGACCATGAAGATGGTCGCTGCGTCGACGTGGAGGTAGTCGACGGTGACCTCGGGATAGTTGGCGGCTTCTTCGTTCACGATGCGGTTCCACAGCTTTCCGGCGTTGACCAGGACGTTGTGCTTGTGGACCAGTGTCAGTTTCTTGCGGCGCGCGTTGGCTCGTTCGAAAGCGTCGCGGACTACGCGGCGCACACCGTGGGCGGTGTTGATCGAAACCTCAGTTGCGACTTCGTGCTCCGTTCCAGCTTTGAACTGTCCGCCGTTGCCTGCGTACAGGCCTTCGGTGCCTTCGCGGACCACGATGAAGTCGATCTCGCCAGGTTCGCTCAGCGGGCTGACCGAGCCTGGGAAGAGCCGCGATGGGCGAAGGTTGACGGCGTGGTCGAAGGAGAAACGCAGCTTGAGCAGGATTTCGCGTTCGAGGATTCCGGAAGGGATCCGGTCATCATCCGGGGCGGCACCGACTGCGCCGAAGAGGATCGCTTCGTGCTGGCGGAGGTTCTCCATGGTTTCTTCGGTGAGGGTTTCCCCGGTTGCAAGCCAGTGTTCTGCACCGATGTTGTATTCGGTGGTTGCAACCTCAACATCGGTGTTTTCCAGGGATGCCATAATGACCCTCAGGGCTTGGCTCACCACTTCTGGTCCGATGCCGTCGCCTGGGATTACTGCCAAATCAAGTGTCCGCGTCATGACATACACAATACGCCCAATCCCACATTCTGGGCCAGCATCTCACCATATGAAACGCCTTTGTGACAGCGCGTGTCATACCGCAGGCGGATCCTTCCTCCCCCATAACTCACTAGAGTGAGGAGCATGTCCCGCACGCTCCACACCGACCCGCCAGCGTCCCGTATCAACCCCATCGGGCGCACCGAAACGTGGGTCCGCACCCATCCCACGACGATCGACATGATCCAGGCCGCCGGCATCGGCCTGGTCTTCTTGATTGCGTTGCTATCCACTGTCCGCGTGTCGATGAATCCGTGGCCTTTCGTCCCCTACCCGATCCGTTACATCGGGATGGTCGCGGTGGGCGTCGCGCTGAGCGTCTCGTGGGCCATCCGCCGTTACAACCCAGCTGCTTCACTCCTGACCGCAATCGCGGCGTGCCTCGTGCAAGTGGCGGTCGTCGGCGATTCTTCGATCGCGATCATCCTCGTGCCGGGCATCATCTACTCGTCGGCGGCGCACGGGCGTCGCTGGGTTTCCAACACAGCCCTGATCGCGGGACTCGCGGGGTCGATTCTGGCGGTCATGTATTTCACCCCGCGGTCTTACGGTTGGTCTGCACCTGAGCAGGTCGTCGTGCTGATTGGGCACTGGCTCATCGTCACGGTCGCGTGGCTTTTCGGGCGGTTGTCCTTCGAACGGCGAGCGCGCGTGGATTCTGAGCGGGTCAGGATGCAGCGGCTCATTGACCAGCAGGTGCGTGAGCGTGAGTTCGCGGCTGAGGATGAGCGGCGCCGGATTGCTCGTGAGATGCACGATGTGGTGGCTCATTCGCTCTCGGTCATCATTACGCAGGCGGATGGCGGCAGGTATGCGGCGGCTCAGCGGCCGGAGGTCGCGCGTGAGGTTTTAGAGACGATCGCGAACACGGGCCGTGAGGCGTTGGCGGAGATGCGTTCGTTGCTGGGTGTTTTGCGGGATGAGGGTGATGAGGCGCGCCGCTCCCCTGCTCCTGGTTTTGATCGTTTGGATGAGCTTGCGTACACGGCGAGCGCGAACGGCATCGAGACGTCGATCGAGTGGAAGTTTACGCCCGCGGGTACGCTGCCGTCAGGAGCTGAGTTGGCGGTGTATCGGATTGTCCAGGAAGCCTTGACGAATGTACGCAAGCACGCGGTTGCGCCTACTCGCACGGATGTTGTGTTGACGTGGACGGCCAAAGGGCTTGCGGTGACGGTGACCAACGATGCGCGGGACGGCGTCGCTTCGGCGTCTGTGTCGGGTGGCGCAGCAGGATCAGCTGGCGTCCCTGGGGGCGGTCGCGGCCAGGTTGGCATCCGCGAGCGTGCTGAAATATATGGAGGCAGTGCAAGTTTCTCGGTTCTGCCGGGTGGCTATCAGGTGTATGTGTTTATTCCGTATGCGTCTGATGTTTTGGCTGGCGCGTGAGCTTGGCGATGCGTGTGGAGGGTGCAGTGGAGGATTCAGTGGAGCAGATTAGGGTTGCGCTGGTCGACGATCAGCAGTTGGTACGTTCTGGTTTTCGTATGCTGATCGATTCGCAGCCTGATCTGTGTGTGGTTGCGGAAGCCTCAGATGGGCTTGAGGCGTGTCAGGATTTTTCTAATGGTGGCGCTATGGTCGATGCGGATGTTGTCTTGATGGATATCCGTATGCCACGCATGGATGGGATTGCGGCAACAACGCGGCTACTCGAGGAGTCTGCTCGCCGCGGCGTGGATGCGCCTCGTGTTTTGATCCTGACGACCTTCGATCTAGATGAGTACGTTCTTGACGCGATTTCGGCAGGGGCTGCTGGCTTTTTGCTCAAGGATGCTCCACCGGAGGATCTGTTGGATGCGATCCGTACGGTGTTCCACGGTGGCGCTGTGGTTGCGCCGAGTTCGACTAAGCGGTTGCTGGACCACATGGCGCCAATGTTGCGAGCTCAGGCACAGCAGGATGGGTCTTCGGCCCACGACGTGGTTGAGCTTTTGACAGCGCGTGAGCTCGAGGTTTTCCGTCTCATGGCTCAGGGCTACTCCAACACAGAGATCGCGGATCAACTCACGCTGTCCGAAGCAACGGTGAAAACCCATGTGAGCCGCGTACTGTCCAAGCTCGAGGTTCGTGACCGCGTTCAGGCCGTCGTTCTTGCGTATCGCACGGGTGTGGTCCAGCCTTAGGTCAGCGCACCCCAGCAGGTCATACCTGGGTATGACACGGGGCTAATAATGTCCATTCTGGGGGCCGATGTTCTGAACTCGCGCGGCGTTTAGTCTGGATGCATGACTACACAACCTCCATCCCCTGAAGTACAGCCTGCATCGAACGCTGCTACCGCTCAACCGGCGGTTGCGGCGTGGAACCTGACCAAAGTATTTGGGCAGGGTTCGACGCAGGTTACGGCACTCAACAACATCACGGTGGGTTTCGCGCCCGGCAAGTTCACGGCGATCATGGGGCCTTCGGGTTCCGGTAAGTCGACGCTGATGCACATGCTCGCTACGTTGGACCGCCCGACGAGCGGCGCGCTGGCCTTGGGCCCTACCCGCGTGGATACGTTGAGCGAAGACGAGCAGACCCGCTTGCGCCGCGAGCGTGTGGGTTTCGTGTTCCAGGCGTTCAACCTGGTTCCTACACTGACCGCCGAGCAGAACATCGTGCTTCCGCTCGAGCTGGCCAACAAGAAGCCGGACATGGCGTGGTTCAACGAGCTCGTGGACCGCTTGGGTCTGCGTGAGCGTCTCAACCACAAGCCGCACGAGCTTTCGGGTGGTCAGCAGCAGCGCGTGGCCGTCGCGCGTGCCCTGTTGTCCCGCCCCGACGTGATTTTCGGTGACGAGCCAACCGGTAACTTGGATTCTGAATCCGGTAGCCAGGTGCTCAACCTGTTGCAACGGGCCGCGCACGAATACGGCCAGACCGTCATCATGGTGACGCACGACCCGCAGGCGGCCGCTTACGCTGACCGCGTGCTGTTGCTTTCGGACGGCGTGATCGCCGGCGAGATCAACAACCCGACCGCTCAGGGCGTAGCAGAAGCATTGGCTCAGTTGGGAGCCAAGTAATGAACACGATTGCGCGCGCGAATATTCGCGCTTATTTCCGTCGCTACATAGCGGTGATTGTCGCGGTAATGATCGGCGTGGGCTTCTTGAGCGCTGTCTTGAACTTCTCGACGTCCTCGTTCGCGTCGGTCAAGAACACTCAGGGCCAGGTGTATTCGAAGTCCGATGTCGTGGTTACGGCGAGGACCGCAGTTATCTCTCAGGATGGTGACGGTTCCGCACAGGACAAGCAGGACATTGACAAGCTGGTCACTGGCAGGGATTCGGTCGCCGATCACCTTAGGTACGACCGCGGCATGGTCTACAACATGGACCGAACCGCGGGTGATGATCCGGTGCACCTGTATGCAGTGGAAGGTAACTGGGACCTCCTCGGATTCAAGCGCATCGAAGGTGAGCTTCCAAGCGGGAAGAACATCGGTGTCAGCCAGAAGCTCTACGACAGCCTCGTAGACGGCAACGGTGGCGGCACCCCTGACATCACTCTTGCGCTCGAGCCAAGCTTTGTTGAAGGGCAAGGCTCTGATCAGCCAGCCAAGCTCACGTATAAGGCAACCGGCGTGTTCGAAGACTCGCGCATGCTCGACGCCTTCGGCCTTCCGTCAGTTTTCCTGGACCGGCAAGAAGCTGAGGCAGCCGGCTTCCTCACGATTACTTCCGAAACGGTCTATCTGCTCAAGGTCGCCCCGGGTAGCAATCCTGCCGACGTTGTTCGCGAGATCAACGATGCAGCGAAGGCGGCCGGCTACGAGGGCATCAAGGCAGCAACGCCGGATGAGCTCCTCAACCAGTCGATGCGTTCCTTCAGCTCCGACATCGCGATCTTCACGTACGCACTCTTGGCGTTCGTTCTGCTTGCCGCCGTGGTGTGCGTGCTCGTGACCTCGAACACGTTCACAGTGATTCTGGCGCAGCGAACCCGCGAACTCGCGTTGCTGCGCACCATCGGCGCTAGTGCTAAACAGATCAAACGCATGATGCGCATGGAAGGCCTCCTGATCGGTCTCATTGGCGGTGTGGTTGGTGTTGTGCTCGGCATCGTCTTGATCGCGGCAGGCGGGGCTGTCATGTCGTGGATCACCAAGACCACAACGTTCACGTTCGCGGTCAACTGGTGGTCGATCCCTGCAGGTTTGATCTTGGCTCTCGTGATGACATGGCTCGCTTCGATCCGCCCAGCGCAGAAGGCGTCCCGTCTCTCCCCTATCGCGGCACTTCAGCCGCTAGAAACCGTGACGGTTGGCAGCCGTAAGGGTAAGGTCCGCATCGCGATCGGAGCCATTCTGATTCTGTTCGGCGTGGCTTTGATCCTCTACGGAATGCTGACCCCGATCAACGAAGACTATGAGCTTGCCGGAATGCTGTTCCTCATGGTGTTCCTCGGATGCCTGCTCGCGTTCATCGGCCTGCTCGTGATCGGCACGTTCCTTGTTCCGTTCCTCGTGGCGCTGTTCGGCAAGCTGTTCTCCGGAAAGCCAGCGGGCAAGCTCGCCGGCCTCAACGCGGTGCGTCACCCCGCCCGCACGGGAGCGGTTGGTTCGGCTCTGCTGATCGGTGTGACACTCGTGGCCACCTGCTTGACAGGTATGTACAGCCTCAAGACGACCATGGACAATCAGCTTGACGAAGGGTTCCCGGTCGATGTGAAGATCACCTTCCCGGAAGACTCCCAGCCGAACGCTGGAACCGTCGATAGCGTGTCCCGGGCCGCAGGCGTCCAGGAGACCGCGCTCGTGAAAAAGGCGGATATTGGGGACGAAGCCCTCACGGGCTACACCTGCTCTTCGCTCTACGTTGGCGATGCCGGAGAGCTGAGGAAGCTGCTTCCAGCCAACGTCCCTGTTCCGGGGCTCAACGAATACGGTCCGGTATTTAGCCCTGAGCAGGCGCGAACGCTCACGATCAACGGTACGCAGCTGAAACCAGTGGGCACTCCGTCCGGCGCGGATATTCCGTGCCTCATCACGACCGAGACCGCGCAGAAGCTCGATGTTAAGACTGCTGAGTATGACGCTCAGATCTGGGTCAAGCTCGACGAGAACGCCAACCTCGACACGGTCTCTGAGACTTTGGCTACCGCGGCGCACGTTTCACCTCACGATGTGGATGTGATCGCTCAGATCAAGGATGCCCTCGGCACGTTCATGCTGACGTTCACTTACATCGTGGTGGGCCTCTTCGGTGTAGCCGTCGTGATCGCGCTCGTGGGTGTCTCGAACACGCTGACGCTCTCGATCATCGAACGCACCCGCGAGAACGCCCTGCTGCGTGCTTTGGGCCTAACCCGAAAGCAGCTCCGTTCGATGCTGTTCCTTGAAGCGTTCCTGATCTCCGGTATCACGGCCCTGACAGCGATCGTCATCGGTACGGCGTTCGGGTTCGTGGGCGCATCGTCCCTGCTCCGTACGGCCGCCACGGCCGATCTCACGATCCCGTGGATCCCACTGTTGATCCTGTGGTTCGCTACGGTAGCGATCACGATGCTGGCGACGCTCATGCCGGCACGGCGCGCAGCCAAGGTCACGCCTGTCGAGGGGCTTGCCATCGAGTAGGCTCTCGCAACGAGCTACAGCGGCAATGCACAAAAGCGTGGGGCCGGTTCACATCAGTGAACCGGCCCCACGCTTCGTCATTCTGAAGCTTTAGCCGTCTTGTGGTTCCCCAGCTTAGCTGTCCTTTGGCTCCTCATAGCGGGGGAAGATCGGCTGCGGCTTCGGCAACTCAGTTCCGGCCTCGACCGGGCTGTCGAAGGCTGCGAACGTGCGCATCACGCCTTCTGGAACACCCAGGACGTCCAGCATGCGGGTCATCGCGTCCGGCATGACAGGCTGTGCAAGCAAAGCGACACGGCGCACAACATCCAGAGTCACGGCCAGCACGACCGACATGCGCTCAGGGTCTTCCTTCCGCAAGACCCACGGAGCCATGTCCGCGAAGTACGCGTTCGCATCGTGCAGAACCTTCCACTGCTCCGCAAGAGCCAGCGAAAACGCCTGCTCGTCATAGTGCGCGCGTGCAGAGTCGAGCAGGGCCTTCGCGGAATCCAGCAGTTCGGTGTCGGCGTCTGTGAGGTTCTCGAGCGCCGGCATCTTGCCTTCGAGGTTCTTAGCGACCATCGAAAGCGAACGCTGCCCAAGGTTACCGAGGTTGTTCGACAGTTCAGCGTTCATACGGTTCACGATCGCCTCATGCGAATACGATCCGTCGGCGCCGAACGGAACTTCCCGCAGGAAGAAGTAGCGCATCGCGTCCAAACCGTACATTTCGATGAAGTCAGCCGGTCCCACCGTGTTGCCCAGGGACTTGGACATCTTGACGCCGTTGTTGTGCAAGAAACCGTGAATCATGATGCGCTTAGGCAGCTCGATGCCAGCGGACATCAGGAACGCAGGCCAGTAGATCGCGTGGAAGCGCGAAATGTCCTTGCCGATGACGTGCAGGTCGGCCGGCCAGTACTTGCTGAACTTCTCACCTTCGACGTCCGGGTAGCCGACGCCCGTGAGGTAGTTGGTCAGCGCGTCAACCCACACGTACATAACGTGGCCAGGCGCATCAGGAACCGGGATACCCCAGTCGAAAGTAGTGCGCGAAATCGAGAGGTCCTCAAGGCCACCCTCAACAAAGCGGATGACCTCGTTGAAACGAGACTGCGGCGCCGCGAACTCCGGCTGCGCCTTATACAGTTCAAGCAGCGGCTCGGTGTACTTCGAAAGCCGGAAGAAATATGACTCCTCTTCCGTCCACGTCACTTCGGTTTCGGTCGCGATTGCATAGCGGACGCCGTCCTCACCAACGTGAGTCTCGTCCTCGTCGTAAAACGCTTCATCGCGTACCGAGTACCAACCGGAGTAATGACCCAAGTAGATGTCGCCGTTGGCCTCCATGGCCTTCCAGATCGCTTGTGCTGCGGCCTGGTGATCCGCATCGGTCGTGCGAATGAAACGGTCGTACGAAATACCCAGGGCGTCCTGCGTGGCCTGGAATCGATCCGAGTTCACACGCGCCAGTTCCATCGGGGTGACGCCCTGCTTCTGCGCAGTCTGCATCATCTTCTGGCCATGCTCATCCGTACCCGTGAGCATGTACACGTCATAGCCGTCCAAACGCTTGAAGCGCGCCATCGTGTCAGAAGCTATGAACTCGTAAGCATGCCCGATGTGCGGCTCACCGTTTGGATACGAGATCGCCGTGGTCATGTAGAACGTTTTGTCTTTACCCAGATCAGTCACGCCGTGATTCTATCGAAACGACGTGTGGGATGGGTGTACATGACACCCATCCCACACTGTTACAGCCACTTTTACAGCGCCTGCTAAAGCTCCTCGCGCGCTAAAACGTGACGTTGAGCGTTCCTCGATGTTTTAGCGTTCTTCGAGGTCAACCTCGCGAGCCACCGTGGCACCGATTTCCTTGCCGATGGTCTCCAAAAGACCCTCAGGCAGCGCGTCATCGATCGTGACAACCGCGGCAGACTGACCCTGCTCGTCGGCCGGGGCAACCTGCATTCCAGCGATGTTGACGTCGTGCTCGCCCAAAACGCGGCCCAACGTACCGACCACGCCCGGGCGGTCCTCGTAACGCAGGATCAGCATGTGATCCTCGATTGGGATCTCGAGGTTCTGACCAAACACGGCGGTGAGCTTCTGAATCTGCTTCGGGCCCGTCAACGTACCCGTTACGGACAACGCAGCACCCGATGCCAACGCACCCGAAACCACGAGCTTATTGCGGTAATCCTCCGAAACCTCTGTAGTGGTCAAGCGGGTTGCCACGCCGCGCTGCTCAGCGAGAACTGGCGCGTTGACGTAGGAAACACCCTGCGAAACGACATCGGTGAAAACGCCCTTCAAGGCCGCGAGCTTGAGGCTCGTGACATCCTTGGACGCGATCTCACCAGCAACCGTCAGCTCAACCGAGGTCAAGCGCTCGCCTTGGGCCAGAGCGGAGAAAATACGGCCGAGCTTCTCAGCCAATGGGATACCTGGGCGTACGTTCTCGTCGATCACGCCGCCAGCGACGTTGACCGCATCCGGAACCAGCTCACCCGTGAGAGCCAAGCGCACCGACTTCGCGACAGCAACGCCAGCCTTTTCCTGAGCCTCAGCGGTCGAGGCACCCAGGTGCGGGGTCACCGAAACGTTCGGAAGCTCGATGAACTTGATGTCCTTGGCAGGCTCGGAGGTGTAAACATCGATGCCCGCGCCAGCGATCTGCCCTTCGGTCAGCGCGGTGTAGAGCGCCTCCTCGTCGACCAGGCCACCGCGCGCAACGTTGAACACGAACGCGGTGTCCTTCATGAGCTTGAACTGGTCCGCGGAAATCATGCCGGTGGTTTCCGGGGTCTTCGGCATGTGGATCGTGATGAAGTCAGCCTTCTGAAGGAGCTCATCGAGCTCTACGAGGGTCACGCCAAGCTGTTGGGCGCGAGCCGGGGTCACGTACGGGTCGTACGCAACGAGCTTCATGCCGAAACCAGCCAGGCGCTCCGCCACGAGAGCGCCGATGCGGCCCAAGCCGATGATGCCAGCGGTCTTCTCAAATAGCTCGACACCCGTGAACGCCTTGCGGTTCCACTCCCCTGCCTTCATCGACGCGTTCGCCGCCGGAATGTTACGCGCGGCAGAGATGATGTGGCCCACCGTAAGCTCAGCGGCGGAGATGATGTTGGAGGTCGGCGCGTTGACGACCATCACGCCGTCCTGGGTTGCCGCCTTGATATCGACGTTATCCAAGCCAACGCCAGCGCGAGCGATCACCTTGAGGTTCTTAGCGGCCGCGATCGCTTCCGCGTCGACCTGGGTAGCGGATCGAACCAAGATCGCATCCACATCAGCGATGTCCGCGAGCAACCGCCCACGGTCCGCTCCGTCAGTGTGCCGGATCTCAAAGTCCGAGCCCAACGCTTCAACGGTTGCGGGCGAAAGTTCTTCTGCGAGCAGTACAACAGGCTGAGTCTGAGCCACGAACGTGATCCTCTGTTCGATCGATGGTTTATAACGCTGGGGTTTATCGAGCGCGTTTCACGGGGTGTCCGCTTGTGGCGGTCCCCCACTGAATCTAACGCTAGCTTCCGAACGGCCTACTCCGCTTCCACGTTGCGAAGGTGTGACACGCATCGGCTTCATGAAATGCAACATAACGATGCGGCACGTGCGTTGCGTGGTGACCCCGGCTCCTGATGGTGCTGGCTTAAATGCCGCTGGCGGGGAGGAACTCAATGTTCCTCCCCGCCAGCAACTAAAGCTGTCGACTATAGCGGCTCGTTGCAGCCGGTCAACGCTTGAAACCTCGACTTAGCGAGCGGCAGTGCCCTCGGTGTAGTCGGAGTCGGTGTCTTCCATCCAGGAGAACAGCTTGCGCAGTTCGCGGCCGGTCGCCTCGATCGGGTGGCCTTCCTGTTCCTTACGCAGCTTCTGGAACTCTTCGGCACCGTTGTTCTGGTCGTCCATGAAGCGCTTAGCGAAGGTGCCGTCCTGGATGTCCTTGAGCACAGCCTTCATGTTCTCCTTGACCGATGGGTCGATCACGCGTGGGCCGGAGACGTAGTCGCCGAACTCAGCGGTATCGGAGATCGACCAGCGCTGTTTGGACAGGCCGCCTTCGACCATGAGGTCAACGATGAGCTTGAGCTCGTGCAGAACCTCGAAGTATGCGATCTCTGGAGCGTAGCCGGCCTCGGTCAGGGTCTCGAAACCGTACTGAACGAGCTGGGATGCGCCACCGCACAGAACAGCCTGCTCACCGAAGAGGTCGGACTCGGTCTCCTCGGTGAAGGTCGTCTCGATGACACCTGCACGGGTAGCGCCGATGCCCTTAGCCCATGCGAGTGCGATCTCCTTGGCGTCGCCGGTCGCATCGTTTTCAACTGCGATGAGCGCTGGAACACCGCGGCCAGCTTCGAATTCGCGGCGGACAACGTGGCCTGGGCCCTTAGGCGCAACCATGATCACGTTGATGTCCTTGCCTGGCTCGATGTAGCCGTAACGGATGTTGAAACCGTGTGCGAACACGAGGGTGTCGCCTGCCTTGAGGTTGTCCTTGATGGACTCCTCGTATACCTTGGCCTGGACCTGGTCTGGAACCAGGATCATGATGACGTCAGCCTCAGCCGCCGCATCGGCCACGTTCATCACCTTGAGGCCCTCTTCCTCAGCCTTCGCGCGGGACTTCGAGCCCTCAGCGAGACCAACGCGAACGTCGATGCCGGAATCACGCAGCGAAAGCGCGTGAGCATGGCCCTGCGAGCCGTAACCGATAACGGCTACCTTCTTGTCGCTCAGTTTGCTCAGGTCTGCATCTTCTTCGTAGTACATTTTGGTGCTCACGAAATCATTCCTTACAGTTTGAGATCTTTTAGGTCTATAGGGTTAACAGCTAAAAATAGGGTTTATACCGAAATCGAATGCAATGTCCGCTGAGTCAACGACTTGCGACCGCGTGCGATAGCCAGGGTTCCGGCCTGCACAATCTCGCGGATGCCGAACGGCTCCATAACGTCCAGTAGCGCGGCGACCTTCTCGCCCGAACCGGTCGCTTCAAGAACCACCGTCTCCGGTGAAACATCCACGACGCGGGCCCGGAAGTAATCCGCCGCCTGAGTCACCTGCGTGCGGGTCTCTGCATCTGCATTGACCTTGATGAGCACGTGCTCACGCTGGACAGAATGTGTCTGCTCGAGTTCAACAATCTTGATGACGTTGATGAGCTTGTTCAGCTGCTTGGTCACCTGCTCCAGCAGCTTCTCATCCGCCTGAACCACAACGGTCATGCGGGAGAGCCCTGGGGTCTCGGTTGGGCCTACAGCCAAAGAATCAATATTGAATGCTCGGCGGGCGAAGAGGCCTGCGACGCGAGTCAACGCACCTGGGACATCTTCGACCAGTACCGACAAAGTATGGCGTGCCATTGATGTAGTCCTATTCCTCTTCCCACTGAGGCGTCATGCCTCGTGCCACCTGAATCTCGTTATTTGAAACACCTGAAGGGACCATCGGCCACACCATCGCGTCCTTCGAAACAATGAAGTCGATGAGCACTGGACGGTCGTTGATCGACATCGCCTTCTCGATCGCGGCGTCGATCTCGTCTTCAGACTCGACGCGGATACCAACGCAACCGTAGGCATCGGCCATCTTCACGAAGTCCGGAACGCGGATCGAATCCTTACCGGTGTTCAGCTCGGTGTTGGAGTAGCGGCCGTCGTAGAACAGCGTCTGCCACTGCCGCACCATGCCGAGCGAAGAGTTGTTGATGAGCGCGACCTTGATCGGGATCTTGTTGATCACGCACGTCGCGAGTTCCTGGTTGGTCATCTGGAAGCAGCCGTCGCCGTCGATGGCCCATACGACTCGGTCTGGGTTGCCCACCTTTGCGCCCATCGCGGCAGGGATCGAATAGCCCATGGTTCCGAGGCCTGCCGAGTTGAGCCACTGGCGTGGGCGTTCGTACTTCACGAACTGTGCCGCCCACATCTGGTGCTGGCCAACGCCTGCAACGTAGATCGCTTCCGGGCCAGCGATTTCGCCGATCCTCTTGATGATGTGCTGCGGGGCGAGCGCGCCATCGGTGGTTTCGGTGTAGCCGAGCGGGTACGTATCGCGGATGCGGTTGAGGATCTCCCACCACGGCTCGAGGTCCGGGGCTTCACCTTCGTCCTTGCGTTCGCGGTACGCCTCGGTGAGCTCAGGGAGGATGTTTTTGAGGTCACCGACGATCGGGACATCTGCGTTGCGGTTCTTGGAGATCTCCGCCGGATCAACGTCTACATGGATCACCCGCGCATCCGGAGCGAAAGACTCGAGGACACCGGTCACGCGGTCGTCGAAACGAGCGCCGAGCGTGATCAGCAGGTCCGCTTGCTGGAGCGAGGACACCGCAGCAACCGAACCGTGCATGCCCGGCATGCCAAGGTGCTGCTCGTGCGAATCAGGGAACGCACCGCGCGCCGTCAACGTCGTGACAACCGGCGCGCCCACCAACTCAGCGAGCTCACGCAACTCTTCGGCCGCATCGGCCTTGATGACACCGCCACCTACATAAAAGACCGGGCGGATCGAGGACGCGATGTACTTCGCGGCCTCGCGCACCTGCTTGATGTGGCCCTTCGAGGTCGGCTTGTAGCCAGCCATAACTGGCTGCGGAGGCCACGTGAAGGTCATCATGCCTTCCTGAGCATCCTTCGTGACATCGACCAGAACCGGGCCAGGGCGGCCCGTCGTCGCAAGATAGAACGCCTTAGCGAGCGTCTCTGGAACGTCCTGGGCGTCCGTAACCAAGAACGAGTGCTTGGTGATCGGCATCGTGATGCCGACGATGTCCGCTTCCTGGAACGCGTCCGTACCGATGACCTTCGAATTGACCTGGCCGGTGATCGCGACCATCGGAACCGAGTCCATATGGGCATCCGCCAGAGGCGTCACAAGGTTCGTTGCGCCAGGACCCGACGTCGCGATAGCGACACCTGGGCGGCCCGTAACCATCGCGTAACCTTGAGCCGCGTGACCAGCACCTTGTTCGTGACGAACCAGTACGTGGTTGAGGTCCGGTGCCTCCAAAAGAGGGTCATAGGTCGGCAGAATAGCGCCACCCGGAAGGCCGAATACAGACTCAATACCGAGTTCCTGAAGCGAGCGCACAATAGCCTGCGCGCCCGTCATTTCGATCGGCTCTACAGTCCGATTCGGCCCCATGACGTCCACCGCGTGCCCGCGGGGGTGGTGTGTCTTACGGGTGTCTTTCCCCGCAGACGCATCGGATGCAGCGTTTGCCTGCCCCATGATGCTGACCCCTCTCACCGAGTGATGTGTAAATTCTGTGTTGCGTGCCCGTGTCCATGCGCATGTGGAAGGTCATCCCACATCCGCTCCCCCAACCACGTTGTATCGCGGTCGAAGGCGAGTCCGGTCATACGGACTCAAACACGTCGATTTATCGTCTCAGTTGTGATCTGGGACAACCAAACCGGGAACGTAACAATCTCACATATTGGATCACAGGCCACCATGTGAACATGCCGCGGTCGCGTCACACACCTTAAACCACACCCCATTCGCACGCCCCGCGTGTTTGACTAGAGGCATGCCAGCACTTCGTTCACGCACAGTTACACACGGCCGCAACATGGCAGGCGCACGCGCACTCATGCGCGCATCCGGCGTCGCCAACCAGGACATCGGCAAGCCGATCATTGCCGTAGCCAACTCCTTTACCGAGTTCGTGCCGGGCCACACCCACCTCGCACCCGTGGGCCGCATCGTCTCCGAAGCGATCCACAAGGCAGGAGCTGTCGCACGCGAATTCAACACGATCGCAGTCGACGACGGCATCGCGATGGGCCACGGCGGCATGCTGTACTCGCTACCAAGCCGCGACATCATCGCCGACAGCGTCGAATACATGGCCAACGCACACTGCGCCGACGCGCTCGTCTGCATCTCCAACTGCGACAAGATCACCCCGGGCATGCTGCTGGCCGCACTGCGCCTTAACATTCCAACGGTGTTTGTCTCGGGCGGTCCGATGGAATCGGGACGCGCGGTCCTGACCGACGGAACCGTCAAGAGCCTCGATCTCGTCAACGCGATCGCCGACGCCGTCGACGAATCCGTCTCCGACGCCGACATGCTCTCGATCGAAGAGAACGCGTGCCCAACCTGCGGCTCGTGCTCCGGAATGTTCACCGCTAACTCGATGAACTGCCTCACCGAAGCGATCGGCCTTGCGCTCCCAGGCAACGGCTCCGTTCTTGCAACCCACACCGCGCGCAAGGAACTCTACGAGCGCGCCGGCTCCACCATCGTCGACATCACCAAGCGTTACTACGAAGAGGACGACGAATCCGTCCTGCCACGCAACATCGCAACCCGCGAGGCCTTCGATAACGCGATGGCGCTCGATATCGCGATGGGCGGCTCGACCAACACGATCCTGCACCTGCTCGCCGCCGCGCAGGAAGGCGAGGTCGACTACACGCTTCCGGACATCGACAAGAAGTCCCGCGAAGTCCCATGCCTCGCCAAGGTTGCGCCGAACGTTGCAGGCGACCGCACCTATTACATGGAAGACGTCCACCGCGCCGGCGGAATCCCGGCGCTACTGGGCGAACTCAACCGCGCGGGAATGCTGCACACCAACGTGCATTCCGTGCACTCCCCTGACCTCACCAGCTGGCTAGACGAGTGGGACATCCGCGGTGGCAAGGCCAGCGAGGAAGCTCACAAGCTTTGGTACGCAGCTCCTGGCGGCAAGCGTTCCTCGACCGCATTCTCGCAGTCAGAGGTGTGGGACAGCCTTGATATCGACGCGGAGAACGGCTGCATCCGCGACGCTCAGCACGCTTACTCGGCCGACGGCGGCCTTGCGGTACTGCACGGCAACATCGCGCGCAACGGTTGCGTCGTGAAAACCGCCGGCGTGGACGAATCCATTTGGACGTTCTCCGGCCCAGCAGTCGTGTGCGAATCCCAGGACGATGCTGTCTTCAAGATCCTGTCTAAGAAGATCAAGGAAGGTGACGTCGTCGTGATTCGCTACGAAGGACCACGTGGCGGCCCGGGCATGCAGGAAATGCTCTACCCGACGTCCTACCTCAAGGGTCTGGGCCTCGGTGCCAAGTGTGCGCTCATCACCGACGGCCGCTTCTCCGGCGGAACCTCGGGGCTTTCGATCGGCCACGTATCCCCTGAGGCCGCCTCCGGCGGTGAAATCGCGCTCATCCAAGACGGCGACACCATCACGATCGACATCCCGAACCGCTCGATCCAACTCGAGATCTCGGACGACGAAATGCAGAAACGCCGCACCGAGCTTGAAGCCGGCCACGGCTACCAGCCGCTCAAGCGTGAGCGTGAGGTCAGCCGCGCGCTCCGCGCCTACGCACTCATGGCAACCTCCGCCGACCGCGGCGCTGTACGCGACATCTCAGCCCTCGAGCGCATCGCGCGCCCACAGGATCTATAAGGAGTCTAAGTCAATGGTCAATGCCCTACCTCACCGCAGCACGTCGGTGCGGTAGGGCATTCCCGTATGGTGGAGAATATGGACACGACAGGCCCCGCCCCTTCGAGTGAAACCGCGCTTCAAGACGAGCTTCGGTCTCGCCTGCGCGCGGTGTTCGATGCGCAAATCCCGAACTACGGCTCCTTCAACATCGCCTACGCGATGGGGCAAGCCGGTTCCGGAGGCCCGTGCCTTATCGGTTTTCGGAATCAGCCGCTTGAGCTCGTCGTGGCACCCATCGACGCGAACACGTACCAAGCGTCCGAACCCGCTGTGAGCATCAACCTCACCAACTTGAGTGCGGTAGGAATCTACTCCGAAGACTCCGTCGAGCTCGAAATGTCAACCGGGCGCACATTCCGCATCACGTGTTCTGCATACCCGACACTTCTGTTGGAAACACCGCAGACTAACAACCGGGATTCGGCGGGCACGAACATGCTTGCCGTGACCCTAGATCAAAGCGGTGAAGCGACTGAATTCTCGGAGTTCATCAACGCGTTCGCTGACGCCGTCGAGGCGGGAAGTACACCACTTTAAAACCCGTAAATGAGTAGCTACACAGCAATGCCAGCGCGCACGAACATGTGCTCTTCCTCACAAAACAGCTAAAGGATTCTCCTCGATTTGTTGTTTCTGAAAACAGCCTGTAATGTTGAACAGGTCGCCGCGAGGAAGACACAAAATTCTTCGAGGCAAAGACAAGCGCCTTTAGCTCAATTGGTAGAGCACTTGACTCTTAATCAATAGGTTCCGGGTTCGAGTCCCGGAGGGCGCACTAGACTGAAAGGCTGAAACTGTTTCAAACAGTTTCAGCCTTTCGCGTATCACGCGAACTTCCGCATCAAGCACCCTCCAAGGAGCACACATGAGCAACCGTCTAGAACCGGGCCAAAAAGCACCTGACTTCACCTTGACCGCAGCTGACGGAAGCACCGTGAGCCTCAAGGACCTTACGAACGGCACCAAAGCCATCGTGTACTTCTACCCCAAGGCAATGACCCCGGGATGCACTAAGCAAGCGTGCGACTTCCGCGACTCGCTCGAGTCCCTGGCCTCCCACGGCTACAAGGTCGTTGGGGTTTCTCCGGACCCGGTCGAGAAACTCGCGAAGTTCGTTGAGCGTGACGAGCTAACCTTCCCGCTACTTTCTGACGAAGACCACGCCGTCGCGGAAGCCTACGGCGCGTGGGGCGTCAAGAAGAACTACGGACGCGAGTACGAAGGCCTCATCCGGTCAACCATCGTGATTGACGAGAACGGAACCATCGAGCTCGCCCAGTACAACGTCCGCGCCACAGGACACGTCGCCAAACTTCACCGAGACCTGAATCTGGTCTAATATAGATTCCCGGTGCCCACAGGGCACCCCAAGCGGGCGTGGCGGAATTGGTAGACGCGCTGGATTTAGGTTCCAGTGTCTTTGACGTGAGGGTTCAAGTCCCTCCGCCCGCACTCATTCCCTTTATGCGTTCACTCGCTTACGCGCGACTCGACGTAAGCCGCCACCCCCGGATGGTGCAATGATGCAATCCAACACACACTCCCACCGGGATCGTGGCCGTATCTCACGCGAAACCCTCGACAACGCCGGCCCGAGTCGCCGCACGGTTCTGGGTTGGGGTCTTATGACTCTCATGGCAGCAGGATGCGCCCGTGTGCCATCCGCGCCAGACAAACAGAGCCGAACCGAACTAAGCCTCCTCGCGTCGGCTCCCCCAACAGTCTGGGATCCAGCTTTCATTCTCGACGTCTCGGCCCAGCAGATACTTCAACAGGTCTGCCCACCGTTGCTCAGCATCGATTCCAGCACGGGTAACCTCACGGGAATCCTCGCCAGCTCTGCAAGTCTCAACAAAGCTGGCACCCGTCTTCGCGTCACTCTCGCCAAAGGGCTCACGTTCTCAGACGGGACGGCGCTCGATGCCAACGCGCTCAAAGCCAACTTTGAACGCTGGCAAAACATCGCGACCACACCATCTAAACCTTCTGCGATCGATACACTCCTAGCCGACTCCGCCTCGCACCCGCTCATCCAGCGCTACGAAACACCCACACACAACGTCCTCGACGTGCACTTCACGCGCGCGTGCTTCTCATTCCCCGAAGCCCTCACCCACCCGGGCCTCGGCGTCCTCTCGCCAGCATCGTTCCGCGCCAACGAAACCGACCCCGTCACCGAAACAATCGGCGCGGGCGCCTACCGCATCGAAAGCAAAGCCACGACAACCGCGGCCCAGCGCGAAGCCAAGAACACGACAACGCTCAAACTGAGGCCCAAGTTCTTCAACGAACGCGTTTCCAACGCGAGCGAGAGCGCAAGCCCATCCTCCTCAGACGCCGATGCGAGCACCACCGAGGCTTCCACGAGCTCATCCCTGCGCGCCGCACCCGAAAAGGATCAAGCTCCGCGGACTGTGAGCTTCGTCCACACCAGTGCAAAGATCTCTCCAGCTGAATGGCTCGCGAGTGACCACGACAGCGCAACCCACACAGACATCGTCGACGCGATAGCCATCAAAGAACAAAAAGAAATCGCACAAGCCGGGCTGCGCGTGCTCCATCGCGACCCGCACTCCGTGATCTACCTCGGTTTCAATCACGACGACGAACAGCTCAGCCACCCAGCCATGCGGCAAGCGATCGTCCACAACATCGACGAACGCGAGCTACTCAAAGACCACTACCCAGAATCGACGCTATCCGCTAACGGATTCACTCCCGCATCACTCGGGGTGCAGCCCGAACGTCCCTTCATCCGCGAAGAAAAACCAACCGAAGAACTGCTCGAAGCCGCCGGCTACACCGGTCAAAGCATCCCGCTCGCCTACCCAACCGGCGTGCGGCTGCCGTATCTTCCGCGCCCCGAAGCAACCGCACAAAACATCCACGAACAGCTCTCGGAAGCCAACATCACAACCCACCTCAAACCGATGCGCTGGGACACCGAGTTCCTCCCAGCACTTCTCAAAGGCGAACACACCGGACTCTGGATCTTCGGGCTTCACGGGCTCTACCGCTCCCCGCACGACATGCTCGCAAGGCTCTTCAGCGGTGCCAACCCTCTCTGCAACGCACGCCTCACCGATATCCCGCAAAGGCTCGACGCGGCGCTGACCATAGCGTCACCCACCGAACGCCGCGAAACCTACAAGCGCATCCAAAAAGACCTCCTCACCGATCTGCCGCTCTACCCGCTCATATTGCCGGTATCAACCATCGCGCTCTCCCGCGACGTCACCAGATACCCGCTCTCCTCATACCTTGAAGAACCACTCGAGTACGTAACCCTCAAATAAGCGCTCGTGTAACCTCAACCACGCGATATGTGGCCAGCCGCGGGAACTAACGTGGCACTCCTAACATTGCCCGCTTAAAACGGCGCCATAGGTTTCACCTAAACAACCGCCAGCGGTACTGTGAGACGTAGACTTATTAAGGTTTAACCGCAAACATCTCAGATGGAGCTACATCCGTGTCTTCGACCAACCAGAAGATCTCCCTCGACGTCGCCCTGATCGGCGGCGGCATCATGAGCGCAACGCTCGGAACCTTCCTCAACCATGTGGAACCGGGGTGGAGCATCGGCGTGTTCGAAAGCCTTGACCGCGCTGGCGCCGAATCCTCCGACCCATGGAACAACGCCGGCACGGGCCACTCCGCACTGTGCGAGCTCAACTACTCCCCAGCCGGTGGAGATGGTTCGGTTGACCCAACCAAGGCGCTCGGCATTGCGGAACAGTTCCAGCAGTCCCGCCAGTTCTACGCGTGGCTCGTTGAACAGGGCATCGTCAAGGACCCATCGACCTTCATCAACCCGCTGCCACACGCTTCCTTCGTGATCGGTCAGGACCACAAGCGCTACCTGCAGACCCGCTACGAAACCCTCAAGCAGAACGTCCTCTTCCAGGACTTCCAGCACACCACCGACATCGACCAGATCGCCGAGTGGACCCCACTGGTAGCTGAAGGACGCACCAACAACGACGTCGCAATGACCCGCTCGGACTCCGGAACCGACGTCAACTTCGGTTCGCTGACCCGCCAGCTGCTCGACGCGATGGCTACCAAGAACTCGACCGACGTCTACTACAACCACAAGGTCACCAACATCAAGCGTTCCGGCAGCGGCTGGACCTTGACCGTCAAGGATAAGGCATCCAAGCAGACCCTCGAGGTCAACGCCAAGTTCGTGTTCGTCGGCGCCGGCGGTGGCGCACTGCCGCTGCTTCAGAAGTCCGGCATCGATGAGATCAAGGGCTACGGCGGCTTCCCAGTGTCCGGCGAATTCCTTCGCTGCACCAACGAAGACGTCATCGCCCGCCACGAAGCCAAGGTATATGGCCAGGCATCCGTAGGTGCACCTCCGATGTCGGTTCCACACCTCGACACCCGTTACGTGGACGGCAAGAAGTCCCTTATGTTCGGCCCTTACGGCGGCTTCTCGCCTAAGTTCCTCAAGTCCGGTTCGTTCTTCGACCTGCCGTTCTCGGTCCGAGTGCACAACCTCGGCACGATGCTCGGCGTCGCGAAGTCCAACTTCGACCTCGTGACCTACCTCGTTTCTGAGCTCGCGAAGACTCGCAATCAGCAGATGGAAGCGATGCGCGCCTACTACCCAGCTGCTCAGAAGGGCGACTGGGAAATGATCACCGCGGGCCAGCGCGTTCAGACCATGAAGAAAGGTCCGAACGGCAAGGCCGTCCTCGCATTCGGTACCGAGGTTGTCTCCTCGGCTGACGGCAGCATCGCCGGCCTGCTCGGCGCGTCCCCTGGCGCATCGACCGCGGCTCCGATCATGGTCAACCTCCTCAAGACCTGCTTCGCTGACAAGTGGGCTGGCTGGGAAGACCAGATCAAGGAGCTCATCCCAACGCTGGGTCAGAAGCTCAACAACAACGCTTCCCTCTACACCGAGGTTAAGGACCGCACCGACAAGGTTCTGCGCCTGAACTAATACAGTTCACCGCAGCGAAAAAGCTCATAAGATGAGGAAGGAACCGTGACATAAAGTCACGGCTCCTTCCTCTCTTTTTTCGCCCTTACTTCAAGGACTTCCATGCATCACTTGGCGAAGGTCTCGCTACGCAACCGGGCACTCATCATCTTGATCACGCTCTTCATCAGCGCGTTCGGCGTCGTCTCGATGAATCAGCTCAAGCAAGAACTCATGCCTTCTGTTGAGTTCTCCATCATCTCGGTTGCGGCCCAGCAGCCAGGTGCATCCCCGCACGTCATGGACGAACAGGTCGCACAGCCTTTGGAGCGTTCGCTACAGGCTGTCGAAGGGCTCGAATCGACTAAGTCGACCTCGCGCGCAGGCTTGACCACCATCCAGTTGTCCCTCAACTATGGGACCAACATGGACCGGGCACGCAACCAGGTTGAACGTGCGATATCCAACGCCCGTGACCTGCTGCCCGATGGCGTATCCCCCACCTCTTTCGCGGGTTCCTTCAGCGATTTCCCCGTGGTTTACTACGCGGTATCAGGGGAAGGCTCGCTCTCGGCTGTCGCTGACCGTGTGACATCCAACGTCATTCCTGAGATTGAACGCCTGGATGGTGTCCGGCAAGCCCAGCTGACGGGCGCGAGCACTCAGTACGTCAAAGTCACCCCAGACGAAAAGAAGATGAAGGATGCGGGTCTGACTGAACAGGAGCTACAGAAGGCGATCAGCGAGGTTGGTCGCTCCGTACCGCTCGGTTCGGTTGAAGACGGGTCCCTGGCTCTCCCAGCCGAGACTAATGGCGCTCCCAAGGATCTCGATGAGTGGCGTAAACTTCCGATCGCCGCGACGGCAAACGCGCAAGCCCCCGGTGCTGGTGACGCGGCGGCACGCTCGCAGGCGGCACCACAGTCGCCGGAACAGGCACCTGGGCAGACGCAGAGGCAGGTGCAGAAACCGAAGATCTCACTGCTAGGTGATGTCGCGAAGGTTGAGCTTGCTGATGAGGAAAGCTCCTCGATCACGCGAACCAACGGTGAACTGTCTCTTGCGCTCTCGATCACGAAAACCCCGGATGCGGATACGGTTCGGGTCGTCGAAGCCATCGAGGAAGCGTTGCCGCAACTACTCAAGGACGCGGATGCCGAGGGTGTTCTGATCTTCGACCAATCCGAGTCGATTACGTCAGCGGTTTCTGACCTCACCAAGGAAGGGCTGCTGGGTCTTGTCTTCGCTGTCCTGGTGATCCTGATCTTCTTGCTGTCTTTCAGAGCAACACTCGTCACCGCGATCTCGATTCCGCTGTCGCTGCTGGCCACGTTCATCGGTCTGTTCGGCTTCGGCTATTCCCTGAACATGCTGACGCTCGGCGCGCTCACGATTTCGATTGGTCGCGTGGTTGATGACGCAATCGTTGTGATCGAAAACATTCGCCGCCACCTCGCCAACGACACCGTCGGTGCCACTACTGGCGCCGACGGCGATGGAGTTGAGGGCGACGGAACGGTCGTATCCCGCCGCAACAGCATCGTCCACGCGGTAAAGGAAGTCGCCGGAGCAATTACCGCATCGACGTTGACGACCGTCGCTGTGTTCGCGCCGATCGCGTTCGTCTCGGGGCTTGCGGGTGAGTTGTTCCGTCCGTTCGCGCTCACGGTGACCATCGCGTTGCTAGCCTCGCTCGTGGTATCGCTGACGATCGTTCCGGTTCTCGCATACTGGTTCATCTCGGGTGAGAAGGGCGCCAAGAAGAGCACTAAGAAGAAGCGTGCTCGACGCAGCGCTGAGACGACAGAACAATTGCCGGCGCTTCAGCGCGCGTACCGCCCGGTTCTGCGATCCACGCAGAAGCACCCGGTGATCACGCTCGTGGCGTCCGTGGCATTGCTCGCCGGATCTATCGCACTAACTCCGTTCATCAAGACGAACATGTTCGGCGATATGGGCGAGACCTCCTTCGATGCCGAGCTTGCTTTGCCGACTGGTTCCTCGTTGGCCACAACTGAAAAGCAAGCACGCATGGTCTCGGATGAGATCGAAAAGGTCGACGGAGTCCGCGACGTACAGTACACCGTTGGCTCCGGCACGGATCAGTTGTCCGTGATGATGGGTGGGCAGGGATCTGATACCGCTCAGTTCATTGTGGTGGTCGATGACTCGTCCAAGGTCAATGAGGCGCGCGATGCGGTTGAAAAGCAGGTGGGCGCGCTCAAGGGCCTGGATGAGAAGGCCGAGTTTGAGGTGTCCGCGCCCGGAACTGGCGGTGGTTTCAACCAGGACATCACAATCGAGGTCCAAGGCACGAGCCTTGAGGTGCTCGCTAAAGCCACGAAGAAGGTCACTGACACGATGCGGGATATCCCTGAGGTGACCGCTATCAAGAACGACCTGACGACGACCCAACCGACAGTGCTCGTTGACGTCGACCGCAAGAAGGCCGCCGAGAAGCGGCTGAGCGCACAGCAGGTGGGAGCGTTGCTCAACGGCACCGTCGAGCCTCTCGAGGCCGGCCGCACAACGTTCGGTTTCCAGACCTACTCGATCAAGATCGGCGAAGGTAAAACGATCTCCTCGATCGAAGACCTTGAGAAGCTGACCATCCCTGCAGCTACTGGCGAGGTCAAGGTTTCGGACGTCGCTAAAGTGACTCAGCAGGATAAGGAAACCGTTGTGGTTTCGCGGAATACCGACCGCATCGCGCAGGTCACGATCTCCCCTACGGCCGCGGGTTTGGGTTCCGTGGCGGACGAGGTAGGTAAGCGGCTGGATCAGCTTGAACTGCCCGATGGCGCGCATGCCACAATCGGTGGCGCGGCGACTCAGCAGGCGGATGCTTTCATGCAGCTCGGTATCGCTGTGTTGCTCGCGATAGCGATCGTCTACATCATCATGGTCGCGACGTTCCGGTCGCTGATCCAGCCGTTCATTCTGCTGATCTCGATTCCGTTCGCGTTCATCGGCTCGCTCCTGGCGTTGCTCATCACGCAGATCCCCCTAGGCCTGCCGTCGCTGATCGGTATGTTGATGCTGGTCGGCATCGTTGTGACGAACGCGATCGTTCTGATCGACCTCATCAACCAGTACCGCGACGCAGCGGATCACCGTGACGCGGGCGAACGGGATGCGATGCCGCTGGATCAGGCGATCGAGCTGGGTGCGTTGCGTAGGCTGCGCCCGATCTTGATGACGGCCCTCGCCACGATCGGCGCGATGGTTCCGACCGCGTTCGGGTTGACCGGCGGCACGGGTGGGTTCATATCGCAACCGCTCGCGGTCGTCGTGATCGGCGGTTTGATTTCCTCGACCCTGCTGACGCTCATCCTCGTTCCGGTCCTCTACCGTCTCGTAGAGGGCCGCCGCGAACGCAAGCGTCTCAAGCGTGCCGATCAACACACGGAAGAAGATACCGTTCCCGCATAAGGAATCACCCTAAACGCAGTGGCGCCCCGGCTGTTCGTCAGCCAGGGCGCCACAGGTTTATTGAGTTACTGAGTTACTCAGTCACGGAAGCTGCGCGCCGTCGTGCGGCGGGTCTCTTCACGCATCGCCAGAGCATCCTGTACGTGGAGGTCACGGTCCGGACGGTCCTTGACCATCGTGACAGCGATGAAGGAGATGACCGAAACGATGATCATGTAGACACCGATCATGTTCGGTTCGCCCGTACGGTTGAGGATCATCTGCGAGATCATCGGTGCGAAAGCACCACCCAGGACGGTACCGAGTGCGTAACCGATCGAAACGCCGGAGTAGCGAACCGAGGACGGGAACATCTCTGCGTACAGAGCCGCCTGAGGGCCGTAGGACAAGCCGAGGCCGACCGTCATGATCAGAACCGCAACAACGTACATCCACAGATCATCAACGGTCTTGACCTGCTTGATCATCATCCACATCGGGATAGCCCACACAGCGAGCAGAGCATAGCCGAGCTGGAAGGTGCGGACACGGCCGATCTTGTCACCGAGCCAGCCGCCGAGGAAGGTGAACGTCAACCAGCCGAACGAGCCGATCACGGTTGCGCCGAGGACCGGGCCGAGTGGCAGTGGATCAACTTCGCGCTTAGCGAGGAAGCCGATGAAGAACGCGATGAGCAGGTAACCGATTGCGTTGTTAGCAATGAAGATGAACGCGGAGAGGAAGACCTCGCGCTTGTTGTGCTTCATGAGCTTGCCCAACGGAGCGGAGGACTCAGCGCGGCGCTCCTGGAGCTCTTCGAAGACTGGCGACTCGGAGACCGCCATGCGGATCAGGTAACCGACGATCACGAGAACGATCGAGATCAGGAAGGTGATGCGCCAGCCCCATGCGAGGAAGGCCTCCATGCCGAGGATCTGCTGGAGCATGAAGATCACACCGGTTGCAAGGATCATGCCGATCGGCACGCCGATCTGAGGGTATGCGCCGAAGAGCGAGCGGCGGCCCTTTGGTGCGTGCTCAACAGCCATGAGGGCTGCGCCACCCCACTCACCACCGGCGGAGAAACCCTGGAGGACGCGGAGAAGCATCAGCAAGAGTGGCGCTGCGACACCGATGGTTTCGTAGGTTGGCACCAGGCCGATCGCTGCGGTCGCGAAGCCCATCATCATGAGCGTCAGCACGAGCATCTTCTTACGGCCGAGCTTGTCACCGAGGTGACCGGCTACGATCGCGCCGAGTGGGCGGAAGAGGAAGGAAATACCGATCGTCGCGAGCGAGATGACCTGCGCGAGGCCCGGCGCATCCTTGGCGAGCGGGTTGAAGTAGAGGTTCGCGAAGACGAGCGATGCCGCCTGCGCGTAGATGAAGAAGTCGTACCACTCGATCGAGGTGCCGACGAGGGTACCGGCAAGGACGCGACGCTCTTCCTTGCGCTTTGTTTTGGCATCGAGATGTGCCGTAGGTGCGGTTGATGTGGTCATGATGCCCTTCTTTGGCCACAGCAGGCTCCGTGATGAAAGAGGGCCTGACTTTGTTGTTGCTAACCGAACGGTCATTCGGTTGTGACGGTCACCACATCATACACAAATTTAATGCGTTGTACGTCACATCGCCACGGTGATGTGCGAAACTTTCGCGTCATAAAGCTTTTGGGTTGTATCCATTCCGGATTAAAAACTGGGGCGCTCCCCTTTTGAGGAGGGAACGCCCCAGTTTGATGACCTAACTCTGCACTCAGGTGCGAGCGCGACTGCGGCCTCTATGTAGCCTCTGAGCAGCCTCTAGGCTGGCAACTTGATGACCTGACCGGCGAAGGTGAAGCCGCCGCCGAAACCGAAGAGCAGAGTGCGGCCGCCGCGTGGAAGTTCGCCCGCGTGCCATGCCTTGGAGAGGCCAAGCGGCACGGATGCCGCGGACGTGTTTCCGGACTCCACGACGTCCTTGATCACGATCTGATCGGTTGCGCCGAGCCCCTTTGCTAGCGGTTCGATGATGCGCAGGTTGGCCTGGTGGAAGGCAAGCACGTCGATGTCTTCGATCGTGAGTCCTGCTGTTTCGAGGACGCGTTGAGCTTCCTTGACGGCACCCGTGAGTGCCCAACGCATGACGTTGCGACCGTTCTGGCTGAAGTATTCCGGCTCGCCGCCGATCACAACAGCGTCGCCGAGCTCCGGAATTGACCCCCATGCAACTGGGCTGATTTCGGGTTCTTCGGTGCGTTCGACCACGAAGGCGCCCGCGCCGTCAGCGGTTAGGACGCATGTGGTGCGGTCGGTGTAGTCGGTGAAGTTGGTGAGCGCTTCGGAACCGATCACGAGGGCGCGTTCGGATACGCCGGAGGAGACGAACTGGTCGGCTACTGCGACGGCATATTCGAAGCCCGAGCACGCCGTGTTGATGTCGAGGACGCCTGGGCGTTCCATCCCGAGGGCTTCCGCGACCCAGGACGCGACGTTCGGGGTGCGGTTCTGGGAGGTCGTGGACGCAACAACGATGAGGTCTACCGATGAAACGTCGGCATCTTTGAGAGCCATGCGGGCGGCTTGGACGGCCATGGTCACGACGGTGTCGTTCTCCCCGACCATGCGGCGCTCTTTGATGCCGGTGCGGGCCTGGATCCATTCGTCGTTGGTGTCGACGAGTTTTTCGAGGTCGTGATTGGAGAGGACTTTCTCTGGCTGAAAGTGGCCGAGACCGATCACGCGGGATCCCAGATAGGTGCGGTTCATCATACGTGTCACTGTATCAATTCTTTATGGCTGCTTTTGCTTGTTGAGGAACGTGTAGAGGGTTGCGCATATCAAGACAACGGTGGAGGCGCTGAGGGTTGCGGCTAGCGCAAGGTGGTGTCCGCCCGCGTCTGTGAGGCGGCCTGCGATGGAGTTGCCCGCTGAGGTTCCGAGTGTGATCGCCGCGGAGAGCAGGGTCATCACGAATCCCATGCGGTGGGATGGCGTGATGCCTGACGCGAGGCTGAAGTTCGTGACGAGGATTGGCCCGATCGGAATACCGAGGAGCAGGATGGCGAGGCTCATCGATAGCGGGGTTTCCGGCAACCAGAGCACGACCACGATGGGTACGAGAGTTGCGGCTGCGGTCAATAGCCGTGCGGTGTGGGTGAAAGTTATAGGCCAGCGTGCCACGGAAAGGGCCGCGAGGCCTGAGGTGATGCCCATGACGGCATAAATCAGGCCACCGGTGCCCGGGTTGCCTGTGTAGTCGGCGAAGTAGGTGAGGATTGTGGCTAGGGACCCGAAGATAGTTCCGACTCCGAGCATTCCGATGACGGTGATAGCGATGAGTGTCGCGTTCCTGCTCGAGGTCGGTTTCGTTACCACGGTTTTGGTTTCCGCGACGTTGGTTCGTGGTCCGCTGATGCGTGAGTAGGCTTCGGTGTGGTGGAGTGCGAACGCTGGGATGATCACGATGCATAGCGCCATCGCAACGTATATGGGTACGGCGGGTCCGAAGGTTGCAGCGAGGATTCCGACGGATGCCGGCCCGAGGACGAAGGCGAGTTCGTCCATCGTTGATTCGTAGCTTTGCGCGGCTTCAAGGGTGCGGAGTTGGTTGGGGTCGCTCCCGTATCTGTTGATCCAACGCACCCGCGTCATGGGCCCTGCGGGTGGGATGGTTGCGCCGGCGAGGAACGCCACGATCATGAGTGCTGGGGTGAGGGTTACGGGCCCGTCGCTGCCTGAACCGAAGTGGAGGACTCCGATGAGGGCGAGGACGTGCATGAGGCATAGCCCGAGGAGTGTTGGTCTCTGCCCGAGTTTGTCGGAGAGTGCACCGGAGATAGGGGTTCCGATTGCGGCTCCTACCCCGCCGATCGCGGTGACGAGGCCGGGGGTTGTGAAGTCTTCAGCTGAGGCGACGATGTAGGTCAGGGAAGCCATGCCTAGCATCGACATGGGTAGACGCGCTAGCAGAGACATCGGAAAATACAGTGCGCCGGCGTCGTGTGCGAGGCGGCGGAAACTCGTAGCCCCTGGTTTTGGGGTTGTGCCTTGTGCTGGTGTCATATGGTTCTCATGCTAACGCTTGAGGCCTGGTTGGTTGTCCCCTTTCAGGTTGCAGGCTGGTCGGCTGTGATGACTTTCACGCTCGAACCGTTTCGGGTTTTCTTCACGTAGATCTGGTCAGGGATTTGGCTACGTAGCTCTTCGACGTGGGAGACGATGCCGATCATGCGGCCGTCTTGTCGGAGCCGGTCGATTCCGGACATCGCTTTGTCGAGGGTTTCTTTGTCGAGCGTTCCGAATCCTTCGTCGACGAACAGGGTCTCGATCGTGATGCCGCCGGTTTCTTCCTGGACGATGTCGGCGAGTCCTAGAGCTAGTGCGAGCGATACGAGGAAGGTCTCTCCCCCGGAAAGTGTTGCGGTTGGACGAACGGTGCTGTTCCAAGAGTCTTCGACTATAAGGTCGAGCCCTGCTTTTCTGTTTCGGCTTTTCGCATCATCGTGCAGGATTCTGTACCGGCCATCGGACAATACGTTGAGCCGGTGGGTTGCAGCTTCCGCTACGGCTTCGAGCCTCGCCGCGAGGACGTAAGCTCGGATACTCATGGATTTCAGGTTCTCGCCACCAGTTCCATTGAGTGCGGCGGCAATACTCTTGGCTCGTTGGGTTTCCGTCCCGAGTTCGCCCCGACGAGAGTCGGCTTCACACAGCTCCTGGAACATTTCCTGGATGTTTTCGTGGGCGTGTTCGGCGTCGTTATGGGCTTTGAGCGCGGCGTCTTTATGTTCTTCTAGAGATGCAAGTCGCGTGCGTTGTTCGGCGAGTTGTTCGTCACTCGGGGTGGCTTTGCCTTCGTCGATGCGTTGGCTTGCGCGTTGAACCGCGCCGAGCATGGCAAGAGCTTTGCACCGTGCTTCGAGTTCTTCGCGTTGCTTGACGTCGTGCTTGAGTAGCGTCGCTTGTTCCTCGTCGAGGAGGTGGCTGGTTACCTCGGCGCGCGTGATGCCGTGTTTGCTGAGGTAGGTCTCCGCTTCAGTACGAGCCTCGTTGAGCGCGGCTTGTGATTCCACGGTTCGGGTGTGCAGATCGATACAGCGCCGCATGTATTCGCTGAACGATTCGAGGGCCGCGCGGAGTGTCTCGATGCTGTCCCAGTCGCCGAGCAGGGAGTGTTGTTCTGTGCGGCGTTGTTCGTCTTCTTTCTGGGTTGCGTCGAGCTTCTCGCGGCTAGCTTTAGATTCTGTATCCGTGTATTCGAGCCGGTTTCGGCTATCGTCCACGGCCTTTTCTGCGGCGCTGACCGCATTTTCGGCACGGACGAGCGCGTCCTCCTGTTGACGAACGCGTTGAAGTTTTTGCGTCAGTTCGTCAATGGATGTTTGGGCCTGCTCGAGGCTCAGCCCGCCAGCGGTGGCGCGGGCTTCGCTGAGCTGCTCGTAGCTTTGACGCTCTTGGTTATGCGCCTCGTCGTTGGCTCGTTCGGCCTGTTGACGTTCGTGCTGTGCAGCTTCAATGTCGCGCTCACTTACCACTGTGCTGTGTTGACTAGCTACAGGTTTGCTAGCTGCAGACGATTCGGGGGCTGTCGAGGTTGCGGTGTCGTTGTAAGCAGCTGGGGCTGGGTGTTCTGTGGCGCCGCAGACGCTGCACGGCTGGCCCGGTGTGAGGTCTTGGGCAAGGCTTGCTACGAGGTGGGCTTCACGCTGCGTGTAGAGGTCGCTTTCGCGTTTCCGGGCTTCGTCGAGCGTACTTTGCGTGGTTTCACTGCGTTGATGCGCGGCCGTGTATGCGGCCTCCGCTTCTTCGACTTTTCGGGCTGCCGCGGCTTGTTCAGAGAGTTTTTTGAGGCGCTCTTGCAGCAGTTCGGATCCCTCGTCAGGGATCTCGCACGAGTTCTTCGTTTCGAGCGCGTTTTCGCGCTGTATTTGAGCCTCAGCCAAGTCCTTGCGCGCTAGCTCTGCTTGGGCTTGACGTTGTTCGTAATCGGTGTGTGCGCGGCGTAGAGCTAGAGCCGATGCTTTGCAGGCTTCTTGGCTCGTGATGAGTTTTCGGTGCAGGATATCGGCTTGTTTAATAGCCAATTCCCACGCGACGAAAGCTTCGACCGGCTGAGAGATTGCCTCAGTTTCCGCTTGAGCATCGACCTCACTAGCTTCAATACCGCTAGCTTCGCCCCCTCTCAAGGCGAGTTGCGCGTAAGGATAAGCATTTCTCGGTTGCTCAACCGGTAAGGCGCCTGGTAGTTCTGCGCGGGCATTCTGGAATGCGGCATTGAGCTTGTCGACTGCGTGCGAGGCTTTCTCTTCTGCGTTCAGGAAGCGTTGCGCTTCGCTGGCCAACTCGTGTTGTTTCAGGGCTTGGTGTTTCTGCTCCGCGCCGGCTTGGGTGTCTTCAAGTTCTGTGCGGATGAGCTTGTATTTCTCGTATTCCTTGGCATCGCTCACAACCGTTTCAAGCTGAGTGAGCTGTTGTCGCGCTTCCTCATAGCGGCCGAGGGCAACCTGATGCGCTTCCTTTCGCTGCTCAACGCGTTGCAACGCGGTTCTAGTCAGGCCGCGCCCCCACGCAACGTCGTGATCTGTGGCATCGTATTCGGGATTCTGGCCTTCTGCTACTTCGGACTCCGCAGACTCGAGTTCGTAACGCACCGCGAGCCCTTCAAGCTTGTCGAGGGAACGCGCAAAGGCTTGTTCGGTTTCACGGGTCTGGGCTTCGAGCTGCTTCGAGTGTTCGTTCGCTACTCGTTGCAGGTTCTCATACAAGGACACGTCGAAGAGTGTCGAAAGCAGTTGGTCACGCTCATTGGTGTTGCTCTTGAGAAACTGAGCGAATTCGCCTTGGGGGAGCATCGCGACACGCGTGAATTGATCGAGGCTCAACCCCAAGAGGCCCTGGTCACCGTCGAGGAAGGTGTTGACGTCAGCAGGCTTAGCGCCGCGGCTCACCCATTCCCCGTCTATCAGCTGCTCTACATAGGCTTTCGCATGTTCTAGAGTGGTTCCCTCACCACGCAATTTTGGCCGGTCCCATGACGGCGACCGTTTGACACGGTACCGGTGAACGCCGATCGAGAACTCGAGCTCAACAGATGCGCCAACAGAGTCAGGTGCGTAGCTACTCCTGACCGGCGGGTTGGCGCCGAGCTCACCTCTAGCGCCGGGCAGTTTGCCGTAGAGCGCGAAACACACGGCATCAAGAATTGTCGTCTTGCCGGCGCCGGTGTCCCCCTGTAGCAAGAACAGACCGGTGCCTGCGAGTTCGTCAAAGTTGATGGTTTGGGTATCGGCGAAAGGCCCGAATGCTGTGATCGTGAGGCTATGGAGTTTCATGCCCGGCCCTTCTGCATCTGCGCTTCTACGCGTGCTCGGTCAATCAAGTTTTCCAGGAGCTTCGATTCGTCATCATTCGGTGTCCGCTGACGCACGAATTCGAGGAAACCTTCCGCCACTTCTTGCGGATTCTCAGCCTTTTTGATGCGTTCCCTATACGTTTGCGGGTTCTGGGAGTTGCCGCTGTTTTCATGCTGAAGCACGAGGGCTTTAGGGAATCTCTCTCGTAAACGCTCCATAGGGCGTTCGGGGCGTTGCCCATCGGTCAGCGTGACTTGGCAATACGCTTGCTCCGCCCACGCGTGTTCATCGCCGCTCAGCAGCTCATCGAGCGTGCCTTTGAGGATTGCGAGCGGAACCGCCGGCGGCCACGAAACCCACGTGGTGGCCACGTCTTCGCCCGGGTTGATATTGACGATCCAGGCACCCTTTTCTTGCTTGGCTTCCGAAAAAGAATACGGGACCGGCGAACCACTGTATTTCACATTCGGTAATGGGCTTTGCGGACCGTGCAGATGCCCTAGAGCGGTGTAGTCGGCCCATTCGAACAGGTCCGCTGATACCCGGTCCAACTGACCCACGGACAACACGGCTTCGGACTCGCTAGGCGTGCCTCCTGCCGCGAAAAGGTGTGCCATGACCACCGTTCTGATGGGAACATCCCCTGCTTCTTTCGCACGCTGTTCAGCAACCTCGCGGATCCGTTCCACAGCGGCCGCAACCACATCCTGGTGTGTCAGCTTCTCAACACCCAGATCGGCAGCAACAACGCGCGGCTCCAAATACGGAAGCCCATACACGTCGACGTGTTGCACGGCCTTGCCACCGTCCTCGCCCTCCCACTCCGTGAAGCGAACCGGCTCAATGCTCTCTGCGACACTCGTCCGAAAATGCACGCCCGCTGCAGACATGAATCGGCTACCGAAAGACATCCTGCGCGCTGAGTCATGATTCCCGCTCGTGACCACAACGCTGATCCCCACACGCACCAGCTCTTCAAGCGTGTCCTCAAACATCGTCACCGCGCGCTCGGGAGGCACCGTGCGGTCATACACATCCCCTGCGATCAGCACAGCATCCACCGCGTGCTCGCGCGCAGCATCGACCACATCGCGCATCGCTTTCGCCTGAGTATCTTCAAGCGATTCGCCGTGAAAACTGCGCCCTAAATGCCAGTCCGATGTGTGCAGAAACTTCATAGCTTCACCCTACCCAGACCCCCTGACACTTTGATTCTCCGCGTGGCGGGTTGCATATGAGCGAGCCCCGGATGCATCGCATCTATGACTGCTCGCGGCTAGGCTACAGATATGAGCAACATCAACGGTGAGTCCTCGTCCACACCTATCCCCCGTGTAGCCGACAAAGCGGCCTACAGCAAGCTGATCTACGCTGTCCTGAGCGCCGCTGCCGAGGTTGAACGCACCAACGCAACCGACATCGAACAGCTCGGCCCCGAGTCGATGCTGATGCTCTCGATCGGCGATGGACTCACTGAAGCACTCGAATGGGCGCACGAAGGAGTCGCCTCCGACGAACCGGCATGCATGTGGCTCGGTTCCCTACGCTGGATCCGCGCGGTAGATCACGAGCTCCCCGCTGGCGCGCCTACCCCACCATCGCGGCCTTTCACAGACCACATGCTCGCACGCGGAGTCGATAAAGGCGGCGATCCACAGAACATCGCGGGCCTTCGATCGCCTGAAATGAGCCTCCCGCATCGACCTTTCAACCGCCCGGCAGCGAGCGTTCCTGACCTCGCAGCAACTGACGGCCCCGGCGTGCTGGCTCGCGCTATCGCGATCGGCGTGGTTCCCTGCCTGCCGGTCGAACAGACGCGCTCTTTCGCAACCGCAGCCGCCGCTCTCTCCCACGGTTCGCCCAAGGCCCATGCCGCCTGCGCCGATGCCTCCGAACTCATCGTGTGGGCCACGCACCAGATGCCTAACGACACCGATGACAGCGCGTTCATTCAGATGCTGGAAAAGCTCGCTGACGTTAGCGATAACGCTCCGCAGGCAACGGATAACGACGCCGGGCCGGCACGCATGAGCTTGTCACTTGCCGCTGGGGTCGCTTTGACTGCGCTCGGTACCGATGCGGCGCAGGCTAACGCCACGGATGTCGGAACCGCGCTGGCCGACGAAGGCTACGTCCAGGCCGGTATGTTTGCGGCCGCATTGATCGCCGCGGTTACGGGCAAGTCTGGGACGCGACACCACTTCCCGATCGTCGAGGAATACTCCCAAAAGCTCGCCAACCTCATGTTCTGACGCGCCCAGCTGTTCTAACGTGGGTTCTGACGCACCGGTTCATTTGGTGCGCCAGCTCACACGCCGTGTGGCCAATGGCCACCTACGGCCTGGAGGAATTCGGCTTCCGACATCACTGAAATCTCTTGGCCCATGTCGCGGCGTGCCAGCGCGTGCCGGGCCTTGCGCGTCATGCGCCCGGATGTGAGGTCTTCAGCGACGAAGCCGTCGCCGACCACCAAAACGCTCGTCTGAGTCGTCACGCGGTCCGCGGTGTGAGCACCAACGGCCGCCGCGCGCTCTTTCGCTTCGCTACGTGGAATGCCCAGCTCTCCCGTAAACACAACACGCTGTCCGTAAAGCGGATTGGCGGGGTCAGCGTCCATGTTCGGCTCTGGGTTCGGGCCTTCGAGCGGCCATGGCTCACTAAACTGCTGCGGCACTGTGTGACCAGCCGCTCGCCATCCACGGGCGTCACGCAATGCTTTACATTCAGGGTCGCCGGGTTTGAAGCTCGCCATCGTGGACACTTGCAAACCTGCCCGGGCCACCGCCTCCTGAATGCTCTGCGCGCCCAGACGGTGCGCCGCATCCACCCCGATGGCCGCACATGCGCGTGCATCGGCCAACGCATCGTGATGCTCTGTGAGATCAAAGCCTGCGGCATGAGCCGCAAACGGCAACGAATAGGACATGAGGTCATAAACCTTGCGAGCCAGCTGAACCGTGCACGCATAGGCCAGCTTGGAAGCCCCCACCTCGGAAGCCTGCAGACCCGCCCGGATCACACCGATATCGAAAGCGGCGTTATGCGCCAAAACAACGTCAGAACCGATGAACTCAGCAATGTCCGGATAGGCTGCGGCGAAACGCGGGGCCGCGGCAACGTCATCCGGGCGGATCCCGTGAATCGAAACGTTGCGGGGATCGAAATGGTCAAACCCTTGAGGCGGCTGAAGCAAGGAAGAATACGTGTCAACAACCGCACCATCGCGAACCTTCACGAGCCCCACCGCGCACGCGGAGCCTCGAAATCCGTTCGCGGTCTCAAAATCGATTGCAACAAAATCCACAGCCACGTGTCCTAAGTCTAGCCAGTCGTAACGCGGCTCCCCCCGGTGTCCCCACGTACAATTCTGTTCATGCTTAGCAACCTTCTCAATGGTTTAGCCGCCCCAGACGCGGTGACCCACATGACTCATGTCGGCGCCGCTTTCCTGCCTGACTGGCTGAACCCTGACGTCTTCTTGCGCGATTCCGGCCTGGGGCCATGGGTTATCGCCTTGGTCGTCGGAATTATTTTCGCTGAAACCGGCTTACTGCTCGGTTTCTTCCTGCCGGGCGACTCGATGCTATTCACGGCCGGTATGCTCATGGCAACTGGCGCGATCTCTACCCCGTTGTGGATTGCGATCCCGTCCATCATCATCGCGGCGATCGTGGGTAATCAGCTGGGCTACTACATCGGCGAGAAAACAGGGCCCACACTCTACAGCCGCGAGGATTCAAAGGTTTTCAAACGCGAACACGTCGTCAAGGCCCACGATTTCTTTGAGCGTCACGGCGGTAAAGCGCTGATTCTGGCGCGTTTCGTCCCGATTGTTCGCACGTTCGTTCCGGTCATCATCGGTGTCGCCGGAATGAATAAGGCCAAGTACTTCCTCTTCAACGTGATCGGCGCAGTCTTGTGGGGCGGCGGCGTAACGCTGTTGGGTGCGTGGCTCGGCCGTTTCGAGTGGGTTGGCAACAACATCGACATCATCTTCATCGCGATCGTCTTGATCTCGATCTTGCCGATCATCTTTGAGACGGTACGTCACCGCATCAACGCGAAGAAGAACAAGCCAGCGCCTGAAGAGGCTCAGTAATTTCTGACATGCTGAGGTTCTAGAGGCACCAATATCAGCACAAACATGACGATGGGCCGGTTGCGTTGGTACGCAACCGGCCCATCTACGTGTAGGAACAAAACTTTGCCGACGCGGGGCCTTAGCTATTCGTGCATGCCGCGACGATCGATGGCAACAGGGCCTCGATCGCTTTTTTGCGGTGGCTGATGTTGTTCTTCTGTTCGGGCGTGTGCTCGGCAAGAGACTTGCTCGAACCGAGTGGCTGCATGATCGGGTCGTACCCGAATCCGCCGTCACCTTGTGGTTCGGTCAGCAGGGTTCCTTCGAGCTCGCCGCGTTCTACCACTTCAAACCCGTCAGGTGTTGCGACTGCCGCGGCGCACACGAACGATGCGTGACGCTGCACCGGATCGGTGATGTCCGCCATTTGTGCGAGAAGCAAGCGGTTATTCGCTTCGTCGTCGCCGTGGACTCCTGCCCAGCGGGCGGAGAGGAACCCTGGCGAACCACCCATGACGTCAACAGCCAGGCCAGAATCATCGGCGATCGCGATCAGCCCGGTCTCACGCGCCACGGTACGTGCCTTGAGCAGTGCGTTGTCTTCGAACGTAACGCCGGTTTCCACGATGTCAGGTGCGCCTGCCGCTCCCGCATCGATGACCTGCGTGTCCACGTCAAGCCCGTCGACCTTGCCACGCAAGAGCTCACGCAGCTCAGCTAGTTTGCCCTGGTTATGGGAAGCCAGAACGATGCGCGGAGTCGCCTCGCCCGCTGAAGTTTCTGCGTTTGTAGGGTTTTCGTTCATCGCTGCCATCCCAAGGTTTCGCATTGCATTGCGGCGAGTTCCGCCGCGCCGGTCACTGCCAAGTCAAGCAGCGCATCGAGCTCTGAACGGTTGAACGGGGCGCCTTCTGCGGTGCCCTGTACCTCAACAAAGTCACCCGAACCGCGGACCACGACGTTCATGTCGGTCTCAGCCCGCACATCTTCAACGTACGGCAGGTCCAAAACGGGCGTTCCATCGATGATGCCCACGGAAACCGCGGCGACCGTGTCGGTCAGAACCTCGGCATCCTCAGCAACCAAACCTTCTTTACGAGCCCATGCGACCGCGTCGGCGAGCGCCACGAAAGCCCCCGTGATCGCCGCTGTGCGGGTTCCGCCGTCGGCCTGCAGGACGTCGCAGTCCAGCACGATGGTGTTTTCACCCAGCTGGTTCGTGTCAATCACAGAGCGCAGGGATCGGCCGATGAGTCGCGAAATCTCGTGGGTGCGTCCACCGATCTTTCCTTTGACGGATTCGCGCTGATTGCGGGTGTTGGTTGCGCGTGGGAGCATCGCGTATTCGGCGGTGACCCAGCCGCGGCCTTCGCCTTTGAGCCAGCGTGGCACGCCTTCGGTGAAGGACGCGGTGCACAGAACCCGGGTGTTCCCGAATTCGATAAGTGCTGAACCTTCAGCGTTCTTGGACCATGCTCGCGTGATGGTCACGGGGCGCAGTTGATCTGCGCGGCGACCGTCGGCTCGTGTTTGTGTTGTTCCCATGCGGTCATCGTATCCGTTCTCGCGTGTATTCGCGCGGTTGTGTGATGAGCTCGATATCCGTTGTAGCGGCGAGTAGCACCTTCGCTTATGGCGATGGGTCGTGTGGTCCTGGCTGGACGGGGTTCTCTGCGGTTCCGCGGTGGCCTGGGATAGGGCGGTGGCGTACGCCGGCTTCTTGAAGCGCGCGTGCGAGGGACTCTGGGACGCGCGCCATCGACGCGGTGCGTGGATCGCCGATGCGTTCACCTGAGCGCACGCCGTACGTCACTCCGGCTACAGCGACAGCGAGGTCGCCGTCGTATTCTGCTCTGGCTTCTTCCAAGAGGGTTGAGTGGTCGGTCCAGACGGGGATGTGCGTCAGCAGGAGGCGCTCGACTCCGGCTGCCTTTGCGGCTTCACCCGCGCGTTTTCCGGTGAGGTGTACTCCCTTGATGTGGTCGTCGCGTCCCTCCTGGAATGCGGCTTCGCACAAGAAGAGGTCGGCGTCACGAGCCGCTTCGATGAGTTCTGGGCATTCGTCGGTGTCACCCGAATACGTCAGGATGGAGTGGACCGGCCGGCCGTCGAGGATCTCATGGCCTTCGATGCGGAAAGCATAGGCTTCGTCGACCGGGTGGACCACAGGGTATGGGGTCACGGTGAGCGGCCCGATCGTGACGGGTTCGTTGGCTTTCCATGAGCGGAAGTCGAAGTCTTCCCGCATCCCCGGGTCGCGCGGCAGGCCGTAGGCGTCTGCCATGCGGTCCGCCGTATCTGCGGGGCCGTAAACGCGCACCCGGTCACGTCCCCACCCTTCAGGGTCCCAGTGCACGGCGACGTGCAGGCCGCACAAGTCCATGCAGTGGTCTGGGTGTAGGTGGGAAATCAGAACCGCATCGATATCTTTGAGGTCCATGTAGCGTTGCAGGACGCCGAGAGATCCTGAACCAAAGTCCAACAGCACGCGCCATGGGCGGGTCCCGTCGTGGGCTGTCAAAAGGTAGCACGATGCGGGTGAACCTGGGCCAGGGAACGAGCCCGTGCAGCCGATGATCGTCAGTTTCATGTCAGCCGCTCCGTTCGCGCACCATGAGGCTGATGCGTGGTGTCGTGTTCCCGGGGAATCATGTGGGTCACCCCGGTGACCTCAGGGCCCAAGAAACGTTGAGCCATCGCAGTGAAGTGTTCCGTATCGCCCGTAGCCATGAACGTGTGCCGCGCCGTGGCGTCCGGCGGCGCGATGAGCCCCGCTTCCGTGAGGGACCGGAATACGTCCTTGGCGGTCTCGTCCGCAGACGATACGAGGCTCACGTCCTCCCCCATCACATACGAGACGACACCTGTCAGCAACGGATAGTGGGTACATCCCAAAACGAGCGAGTCCACGTTCTGTTCTTTGAGAGGCTGCAAATATTCTTGCGCAAGGTTCAAAAGCTCCGGCCCGGAGGTCTCTCCCCGCTCAACGAACTCAACAAAACGTGGGCATGCTACAGCGCTCACGTCGATGTGCGGAGCCGCCGCGAATGCATCCTCATAGGCGCGCGAACGGATCGTCGCTTGTGTACCAATCACACCGATGCGACCAGTGTGCGTCGCGCGCACAGCGGCACGCACCGCCGGCTTAATGACCTCAACCACAGGAATACCGCGGCCCACTGTGTACCGTTCTCGCGCATCGTGCAGGACCGCCGCCGACGCCGTATTGCAAGCAATCACCAGCAACTTGACCCCGGCTTCAACCAGCTGGTCCATGATGTCCAGCGCGTTCGCGCGGACTTCAGCGAGCTGCAACGGACCATACGGCCCGCGCGCGGTATCCCCCACATAGAGGATCGATTCCTGCGGGAGCTGATCGATGATCGCACGGGCCACGGTCAAACCACCCACCCCGGAATCAAACACGCCGATGGGCGCCAACGTCGGATCGCTCGGTTGCGATTCCTCACGTAGCGCGGCTTGGATTCCTGACTGCCCAGCTTGATCAGTCGCGGCGGCAGAGGTAGGTACGGGTTTCATAGTCTCCTGTGAGGCACATACAAGACGAGTACTATTGCCTCTCTAGGCTAAGCCTTTCCGCGCAACAACGCATGCATGAGTGAGTCCTGCAGCCACGACGTGAAGCCGTACAGAACCGCCATCCCCTGATCTGGATCGTCAGTGACTCCGTGTTCCATGGCGTCTTGGACGCGGTCGGCGTCTTCTTGGTTCTCGATCCCGAGGCGGGCAGCCAGCACAAGCCGCATCACGTTGAGGGTCGAAGCCGCTTGCCCGGCCTTCTCAGCTGGGATCAGGAACGGGTCTTTCATCACGGCGCGGGCGAGCCACTGGAGGCCCTCACGCTTACTCCTGACGAGCCCTGGTTCGGTTCGCGCACGCATCGTGTCATCAGCGCCGTCGAGCGCGCCCACCGCATCGGAGCTGTGAATTGAACGCGGCAGAATCGCCAAAAGCGCCGGATCGTCTGGGTCGGCTAACGTATGTGCCTCGCCCAGTAGCGAGGAATGAGGATCCGCGATGTCGTTACTGAGCCCTAGCTCCTCCCACCACGCGTCGGCAACGCCGGCGTGGGTGACGCCGGATTCGCTAGTGCCGTTCGATGCGCCGGCAGGGTCCTGAGCGTTCGATGCGGGCTTGAGTCCCGCATCGATATGTTCCGCTTCGCGAGCGGCAAGCATCTGATCGATATCGCGGGCCAGCATCGCGAGCAGTTGCGCTTCCGCGTACTCAAGTTCAGCGGCATAGCCCTTACGGGTTGGCCTGAAAGGGCGCGCCATTAAACGCCACCCTCACGCATCGTGGCCTGCAAGCCGTAGCCGTGCATCGCCTCGACATCGGTTTCGATCTTTTCGCGCGGACCGCGGGCCACCACGGCCCGCCCCGAATGATGCACCTCAAGCATGAGTTTCTGCGCAACCTCGTCCGAATAACCGAAGTATGTTCGGAACACGTAGGACACATAGGACATCAGATTGACCGGATCGTCCCACACCACAAGCTCGAAAGGGCGCGCCGCAAGGGGTGCGAGCGCGCTCTCTTTCTCTACCTGATAACTCGTTGACGTTGCGGGAGCCATACTCGCCATTGTAGTACTACGCCACGTAGTCACTATGAACTCAAACACAAGAGGTGCCGTACCAGCAGAGCTCTCCGTAATAAGCTGGGAGTTATGTCAACGAGCACGTCACTGATGACCGACCGCTACGAGCTGACCATGATCGAGGCCGCACTGGCCTCCGGGACAGCCAACCGTAAGAGTGTTTTTGAAGTTTTCGCACGCCGTCTGCCCGAAGGCCGCCGCTACGGTCTAGTAGCCGGAACGGGACGATTCCTCGAGGGCCTCAAGAACTTCCGGTTCACGACCGAAGATCTCGATTACCTCGCCAACAACAATGTGGTCAGCGAAACGATGCTGCAGTGGCTCGCCGATTTCCGTTTCTCAGGAACCATCACCGGCTACGCAGAAGGCGAGATCTACTTCCCGAACTCCCCGATCATCCAGGTCGAATCCACGTTCGCTGAGGCCGTCATCCTGGAGACCTACCTGCTTTCCGTGCTCAACTACGACACCGCAGTAGCCTCTGCGGCATCCCGCATGATCGCTGTAGCTGGTGACCGCCCGTGCATCGAGATGGGTTCGCGCCGCACCAACGAAGAGTCCGCGGTCGCGGCCGCCCGCGCCGCCGCTATCGCCGGCTTCGCAAGCACCTCCAACCTTGAAGCCGGCCGACGCTATGGCCTCACCACTGCCGGGACCGCGGCGCACTCGTTCACGTTGCTCCACGATTCGGAACGGGAAGCGTTCGAAGCCCAAATCAAGTCGATGGGCGTAGATACGACGCTACTGGTAGACACCTACGACGTCGAAAAGGCCGTTCGTACCGCGGTTGAGATCGCTGGCCCACAGCTCGGCGGTGTCCGCCTGGACTCGGGTGACCTCGTGTCCCAGGCCGCGTGGGTGCGCGAGCTTCTCGATGACCTCGGCAACCCCAACACCAAGATCATCGTGACGTCCGACCTCGACGAATACGCGATCGCAGCGCTGCGCTCCGCTCCCGTTGACGGCTACGGCGTGGGCACTCAGCTCGTGACCGGCTCCGGCGCGCCGACTGCGTCAATGGTGTACAAGCTCGTTGCGCGCCAAGGCGACGACGGCGAATGGGTTCCCGTAGCGAAGTCCGCCTCCGGCAAGAAGTCTGTGGGCGGCAAGAAGTACGCGTACCGTCAGATCAACGAACGCGGACGCGCAACAGCTGAGCTCGTGGGCGTCAACCGGATCCCTGCCGAGGTCACCGCCAATGACCGCCCGCTTCAGGTCCCACTCGTGGTCGACGGCGAAATTCAGCCTGGTCTGACCGGCGCAGCTGGTGTCGAGGCAGCGATCGAACGCCGCAAAGCGTCGATCGAGGAAATGCCGGGCCGAGCACGTCAGCTGATGCGTGGCGAACCAGTGATCCCAACGCTCATCGAAGAGTAAATCTTCGCTACATACAGCACGCGGGTTCCCACTGTGAACAGTGGGCACCCGCGTGCTTTGCAGATCTGTATCGTCCTGGGTTGCCTATTTCTGGCCCACAAACCACTTCTGCAAAACCGAGATGCGGCTACGCAGTTGCTTTTCGGAGGCTTGTGCGACGGGCGGCCCGCCGCTGATCGCGCGTAGCTTGTTGTGGATCTGGCCGTGCGGGATCCCGGTCTTGTTCGCATACGCCGCAACCGATTTAGCGAGCTGCGTGCGCAGGTCCATGAGCTGCCGGTGATCCACCACTCCAGGCGCTTGTTGTTGCCCCGTTGACTTCCGCTTGCTCAGATGCTTCGCCTGCCGCTGACGCAGCAGCTCGCCCACCTGCTCGGCGTCCAGCAGCCCAGGGATGCCCAGGAAGTCGAGTTCTTCCTCCGAACCGACGCCTGCCCCCAAACCGAATTCGCCACCGTCATAAAGCACGCGGTCAAAGCTCGCATCCGACTCCAGAGCCTGGAACGCGCCGCGGTTCAGCTCGTTCGAGGCGCGCTCTTCACGGTTCGCGGCGGCAAGTTCCTCCTCGATTTCCTGCATCGTCTGCTCTTCGCCGCTCGTTGGGCGGTCGAGAGCGTGGTCTCGTTCGACCTCCATCTCGTTAGCGAGCAGCGTCAAAACAGGCACCGAGGGCAAGAAAACACTCGCGACTTCGCCGCGTTTACGCGAACGCACAAAACGGCCGATCGCCTGAGCAAAGAACAGCGGCGTCGAGGTGCTCGTCGCGTAGACCCCGACCGCCAACCGCGGAACGTCAACACCCTCGGACACCATCCGGACCGCGACCATCCAGCGCTTTGTGTTCTCTGTGAAGTCCTCAATCCGTTTCGAGGCGCCCGCATCATCGGAAAGCACAACCGTGGTCTTCTCGCCCGTGATCCGATCCAGGATCGCGGCGTACGCCCGCGCAGTATCTTGGTCTGTTGCAATCACCAAGCCACCCGCGTCTGGCACGCTACGGCGCACCTCCGTCAGGCGTTGGTCCGCGGCGCGAAGAACCTTCGGGATCCACTCCCCTTCAGGGTTCAGCGCAGTACGCCACGCGGACTGCGTGATGTCCTTCGTGGCGGCCTCACCCAGCTGGGCTTCCATCTCTTCACCCGTTGAGGTGCGCCACCGCATCGACCCCGAATAAGCCATGAACATCACGGGACGAACAACATGATCCTTGAGCGCTTCGCCGTAACCGTACGTGTAGTCGGCCTTCGAGCGGCGGATCCCCTCGTCGTCCTCGACATATTCAACGAACGGGATCTGGGCGGTATCGGAACGGAACGGCGTACCCGTGAGCGAAAGCCTACGCACCGCAGGCTCGAACGCCTCCCGAATGCCGTCGCCCCAGCTCAAGGCGTCACCCGCGTGGTGAACCTCGTCCAGGATCACGAGCGTCTTACCGGCCTCCGTCCGCGCACGATGCAGTAGCGGCTTATTCGCAACCTGCGCGTACGTCACCGCAACACCAATGAAACCCCGGCCGTGACGGCCATCGGAGTTTTTGAAGTTCGGGTCGATAGATAGCCCGATACGGCCCGCGGCGTCTGCCCACTGCGTCTTCAGATGCTCGGTTGGCGCGACCACAGTGATGCGGTTGATGGTGCCTCGCTCAACCAGCGTCTTAGCGACACGCAGCGCAAACGTCGTTTTACCAGCGCCAGGGGTCGCGACGGCCAGGAAATCCTTGTTCGGACTGTTGAAGAACGCTTCGAGAGCCTCAGCCTGCCACTGGCGCAGCTTCGGTGCCGTGCCCCACGCCGCCCGTTCCGGGTACGCAGGTGGCATGTCCTCGCCCACGGAGAATAGGGCATCGGACATAAAAGCATCCCTCCACAATCACTTTTCGATCAAACACTTGCTGTGGGCCATCAAACACGTGCACTTAACCGGTTAAACACTTGCTGGCACAACAGAGGCAACCGTGGCCCCAAGGCTCACGGTTGCCCGCGATGGGGTTGATTAGTCACCCATCATTGAATCGTAGACTTCCTTGCACTCTGGGCACACAGGGAACTTCTGCGGATCCCGGCCAGGAACCCAGACCTTGCCGCACAACGCGATCACAGGCTCGCCCGTCATCGCGGACTCCATGATCTTGTCCTTCTGAACATAGTGCGCGAAGCGCTCGTGATCGCCCGGCTCCGACAACTGCTCCTGCAGCTGCCGATCCATGACGGCGGTACCACCCGCTGACGGGGAACCACCCGTGGACGCAGGGTCGTTGGCAAAAGGATCGTTGATCGAACTCATGCCATCCATTCTAAGCCGAGCCGGCGGACTCGCTCATGAGCGACTCCGCCGGCTCGGATGATTCATGCCGCGTTCGGCGCCATCACGCGTTGCGGATCACGGTCTGCATGAGCTCCGGGGTTGAACGGTCAAACCACTTTCCGCCCAACCAGATACCCAGAACGCAGACCCCAATGCCCCAGACGAGGTTGAACAGTGCCGAGACCACGAACGGAACCACGGGCGTCCCATTCCACGAAGTGAGAAAGAACACCAACGTTGGCGCGAGCAAAACCAGAACCGCAACGAGGTACAGCGTCTGCGTGATGAAGATCCGCATACCTGCTCCCTGCGGGGTTTGGAACGGCGATTCCCCCGGCTGAGGGACGGCGTAAACCCAACGCGCCGAAACGATCGACGAAAGCCCCAAAGCCACACCCAGGGTTGCGATGCCCGCCAGCAACGTCTCCCCGATCATCTCTGGCCGCCCCATGATCGCCAGGGGCACAACCGCACCCACAACCACGGCGATCAACGACAACGGCGCAGCCGCAGCAACTCGCCCCAAACGATCCTGCCAACCACGCACACCCGTCAAAACGTGCGTGTGGAAGGCCGTCGAATCGTAGGAAATATCTGCAGAAATGCTGAAGCCCATGATCGCTCCGACGAAAATAGCGGTGAGGTGGCCGCCAATCCCCGTCTCGACCTTTGTCAAAGGCATGACAACACCAAAGATGACGATGATGATCGGCAAGAAAATGAGCGATGCAGAGTAGCGAGCGTCCCTCGTCCAATACACCAATGCACGGCCCGCGATGGCGCCCCACGGCGTCGCCGGCATCCGTCCGATCCAGCCAAGCCCCTTGGTCTCCTTGGCCGCCACGATCCGCGGTGGAGACACCGTAGCCTTCTCAACCACGCGAACATAGAGGACCCAGCACACCGCGAGGCTTGCAAGCCCGATCGCAGTCGAGATAACACCGTGCACAACGTTGCCCGATGCGAACGCCCACACGGACCCGAAGAAAGCCCCGAACGGCGTATACGAGCTGACCTCGGCCACGGTATGGAAAACACTGAGCAACCGCTCCGGATCTTCATCCGGATTCAGCGTCGCGAGAGCCGGACCAATGAACATCACCGGAACGAACAGCACCACAGTGCCCAGCTCACGCACACCACGCTTAACTCCCACCGAGCTGAACCACGCCATAAAGGTTCGGCCATACAGCTGAGCCGCGAGCGCCGTCAGAACGCCAGCGATGACCCCCACAAGAAGCCAGGCAACACTCACTTTGAACGCAAACGCAGCGATCAGCATGCACACAAGCGTGGCGAGACCCGGAACGCCAATAAACCCAGCCAACAGCAAGCCCACAGCGAGAGTTCGCGCTTTGATCGGAAACAACGCGAACCGTTGCGGATCCATCGAACCATCCATACCCGTGAAGAACGCGGGAACAACAGTCCACCCCAGAACCACGAGCGCGCCCAGCATCACCACGATCATCTGGGCGAGCGGAAGCGCCCTGGGTTCCATTGAGGCCAAAGCCAACGCACCTATGACCAGGAGGAAACCCATATAAAGGGAACCCAGGATCACGCCCACTAACTGCCACTTGTTGCGGGCCAGGCCATTGACGAACAGCCTCCACCGCAACTTAATCAGCTGTGCAACCAAGACAAACCCCCATGCTCACCTCGGCCACCCACCAGATCAACAAAACGATCCTCAAGCGACATGCCGCCACGCACATCGTCCACCGTGCCCGCAGCCTTCAACTCGCCCTGAGCAATCACCGCAACGTGCGAGCACATCCGCTGAACCAAATCCATAACGTGGCTCGAAATCAGAACCGTGCCGCCCTGCTCGACGTACGTGTTCAAAATGTCGCGAATGTTCGCACTCGAAACCGGATCCACCGCCTCGAACGGCTCATCCAGAACCAAAACCTGCGGCGCATGAACCATCGCGCACGCCAACGCAACTTTCTTATGCATACCGGCCGAATAATCAACGACCTGCTTATCAGCCGCACCCTGCAGATCCATGACCCGCAGAAGATCCTCGACCCGCTCATCGACCACCGCGGCATCCATGCCACGCAAACGACCCGTATACGTGATCAGCTGACGGCCCGAAAGACGGTCGAAAAGCCGCATGCCATCTGCGAGAACACCCAGCTTCTGCTTAGCTTCAAGTGGCCGCTCCCACACGTCAACACCGGTCACGTACGCATGACCCATATCCGGGCGCAACAAGCCCGTCAGCATCGAGAGCGTCGTCGTCTTACCTGCACCGTTCGGACCGACCAAACCGTAGAACGAGCCACGTGGGACATCAAACGCGAACGGGTACACAGCGACCTTGTCCCCGAACGTCTTGCCTAACCCACGGAAGCTCACCGCAACCGTAGAAGGATCGGCGAGCTGTTGCATGTGGTGGCTTTCAGGGCGGTTCTGATGTGCTGTGTTACGTGAAGCTGTGTTGTTCTGAAGGCTCTCAGGAGCTTGTTCGTTTCGTTCGTGGTTATGCGCGTGTTCGCTCGCGTTATGTGTCATAGAAAAATCCAAACACGCACGTTTAAACGATGCAAGCACCACGCCGTTGAGGGTGGTGCTTGCATCAAGTAGCCGGAGGATGCCGCGGTTCTGTTAGAACAAGCTCATCGCTAGCTTGCGGCGGCCAGCTGCAACACGCGGATCGCTCTGGCCCACCGCGCTAAACAACTCAACCAAATGCACACGCGCGGTCTCTCTGTCATCGCTGTGGTGAGCACCGATGAAGCGGATCAAACGCAAGAATGCATCATCCACGTGCCCACCCACAACATCGAGATCAGCAACATCGATCTGAGCCTGAACATCATCCGGGCGGGACGCAGCAGCATCGCGCACCGCCTGCGCATCAAACCCAGACACGCGCTTCAACAAATCCACCCGATGCACGCCAGCCTCGGCCTCCGCATCAGCGGGGTTATCCTCAACAGCGCGCTCGTACAGAGCCCGCGCCGCATCGTACTCCCCCTGCGAAACCAGCGCATCAGCCTCAGCGAATCGCCCACCTGTGGCTTCTGCGCCGGCCGTGTTGATCGGAGGAACAGTCGACGCCATGCCCTGCTGAACAGCGACCTGCTGCAACTCCTGAAGAGCCGCCGCCATCTGCTCAGCATCGATCGGTCCAGCGAACAACGGCATCGGTCGGCCGCCCAAGATCGCTAGCACCATCGGCACCTGCTGAATCTGTAGCGCCTGGGCAACCCGTGGCTGCTCATCGACATCCACAACACCCAGGATGAACTTACCGGCCTGAGCCTCAACTGCATCGTCGACGACGCGGACCACCGCATCAGCCGATTCAGAACGGGCCGAGTAAGCGACCATGAACGCCGGAACCCGCGCGCTTAGCTGCGCGAACTCCTGGAGCGATTGCTCACTGATGACCGTGGCCCACTGCCCCAACGTCGCTTCCATGCCCGATGTGGAGCCCCCTTGGCCTGCCTGCAGCTGCGCAGACTGGCCCTGTTGTGACGCTTGCTGCCCCAAAGCCGACAGATCCACTGCACCAGCCGAAGACGCCGGAACAGCCGGCTCAGCCTGACGCTCAGGTGCGCCCTCAGCCTGGCCCATGCCCTGCGGCTCAAACGATGAGGAATTCATAGACAAGACGGAATCACCCTCTCAACGACGCCCCGAATACACCCGTTCAAAGGCTACGGAGCCCAGAAAACTACTTAAGTTCAGCGCCAACCGGTACGTAGGACATACCAACGATCTCTGCCGGCTTACCGTTCTTCACATTGATGACAACAGGGATCGTCAACCGCGCCTCGATCGGCTTCTCAGTCTCCTTCTCCCCAATAAACTCACGGATAAATCCAGCCAACGTCGTCTTGCCGCCATCCTTTTCCGGAGTCATCGTCATGGTCTCCGTGATCGAACCGGAAACCATGACGCTACCGTCAGGAAGCTTCACTGCGTTCGCGGACTTGGCGTCAACCTTGTAGGAGGTCGTGAACTTACCCTTGCCGTCGTCCTCGTAGCTCTTCTTCGTATCCGCATTCGCCTTACGAAGCTGGTCGACCATCGACGACTTTGCAAACTTCTTCGCAGAATCCGACTTCTCATCAGCGAGGGCGTCAGTAAACTGCTTCAAAGTCTCGTCTGGCGACATCAGGCCGTCCTCCGAATCGCCAGGGGCGACCACACTCACTTGCGGATCTCCTACAGCAATGCCTGGGAAGGTCGCCTTTTCTACCATAGGAACGGCAGAAACAACCTTGTACTGCTCACGCGCGCTCGCCTGCTTGAGCGTCACTACGACTGGCAAATCCTTGCTGCTGTCCGTCGTCACCGCCATCACGGTACGAGGAAACTCACGATCAACCGGAACAGCGGCGGTCACAACCTTGCTGGAAATCGGCGGAACAAGGTTGTCATTCAGCTTGACCTTCTTCTTGAGCGCTGAGTACAAGTCCTTGCGCAAAGTCAATGCAGCGCCATCGAAACGAGCCTCAAGCTTCTTAGCGTCGCGGTCCTTGTCACCCTTGGCGCCAACCTCGCTCGCGTCCTTGATGATGCGCTCGAGTTGCGATGTCACCAAGACCGAGTAGGCCTCATCGTCAGAAGATGCCACTTCTGAAGGTGTCGACGGCGCGCCAGTGTCGGATGACGGATCCGCCCAAGCCAACTGGGCCGGAACTGCAACACCCAAAGCAGCGCCGGCAGCAACCAGACGCTTCCACAAACGTTGGCGAGGGGCCAGGCCCCGGCGGCGTGCAACTGGCGTTTGGTCACCGTTATCGGCTACGGACTGCATACGCTGATCATCTTCAGGGTTCACAGCGCCACCCTCCTGCGGGGCCTCATCATCGGCGACCTCAACCTCGATGACTTCCGTGTCACCACCGTACGGTTGCACGGCAGGCATTCCGCCGTCGAAATCGTCGTCGTTCGTCTCGTCACCGTTCGTTTCCTCGCGAGCATCGTCCTCAACGTCGCCCTCAGCCACGGGTTCCTCCAACTCAACAGGAACGGTCCCGTCCTGAGCCTCAGCCTCGCGGTCCTCTGCCTCAGTTTCGACGTCCTCAGCTTCAGCGGGAGCTACGACCCCATGCATCCGGTTCGAAACGATCGTGTCATCCGACTGCGGGACATATGGCTCGGTACCACCAAAATTAGGCAAACCAGCACGTCGCTTTTCTCCGCGGACGTCTTCTACCGCGTTCCCTTCCGATGCATCGACGTCATCAGCACGCGCATCATCTGCAGCAACCGCATCCGCAGTCACCACACCCGCAGCAGCGGCACCAGAACCCGCGGCGGCCTGGCGTCCTCCGCGCGGGCGACGCTCGCTTACAGAACTCTCACGCCGAGCCGCAGCGGCACGACGTGGAGACTCAGCTACGCGCCGCCCAGTGCGCTTCTTAGGACGCGACATCGCCAGAATCAGCGCAAGACCAAACAAGATGACGGCTGCAACGAACCACGGAGTCGCTTTCGACCACTTGACCGACGTCTCAGCCTCCGGGTTATCCCACGTCACCACAAGATCCTTAGGGGCAGGCTCAGAGCCGTCCTTCATGACCATCAAAGCAATCGGCCCACGGATCTCCTCAGGCCAGGTCACATCCCAACGACCATCCTGCTCCGACTCTGAAATCCACAAGTCAGAGCCTTTCGGGTTCGGCGCCTTCGCCTCGCCCTTTCTGTGATCAACCTTAAACGTACGCTCATCAGTATCCACAGATTTGATGACGTTCACCGCCGATGAGCCAGCCCACGCGTCGATATCCCACGGACGAGCAACAACAACAGTGAACTTGCTGCCCTCGTCCAACTTAACCTCAGGATTCGATTCAGGAGCCAGATGAAGATCCGAAGAGATCATCGTGATAGGCGCGTCCGGAGTGTCCTGTGGGACCTCCGCGCTGAGACGATCCTCAGGCGACCACCACGTCATAAGTCCAATACCGATGATGAGGCACACCACGCCTATCACCAGGGCTACCGTGCTGATAATTTTTCGCACTATAGGTCAATCATCCTCGCATCAGCCGCGGCGAAGCACGCCGCAGTTCGGTCAAGTCACATACGCAGACACAGCCGCGCATAGAAAGAGTCTAACGAGTCGATCTAGAGCCTGTCCGAAAATCACCTGAATCTTAGGTAATCTAGCCCACATGACGCCGCATCAAGACGAGACCCCATCCTCGGATTCGGAAACCGAAAACACGCGCCCACCGGGGATGCAACCCGAAGATCTTCCAGAAGAAGTGCGTCTAAGTTCAAACGACCGCGACACAGACACTGACGATGCGGACGAGGACTCAGCTGAAAGCGCAACGCCACACGCGGATAGTCGCGATGTATCCGGCGTCGCATCACCTGTACCGGAAGGACATGGGGCCGTTTCTGCGTCAACGCCTGCAGCAGCACGCTTCCGCAAGTTCGTGCCCGTCTGGCTTGGCCGCGCCCTCACCACAACGGGTGCCCCTGACCGCCACGTGCAAGAACCTACCCACGACGTCGCTGTCGATGCGGATGCAACGTCCCAACCTGGCCTTGACGATGCAGACGGGAAGCCAGCTGATTCCGCTGTGGCTAGTACCCCCGTCAAAACCGGTTTCGGCCTCGCGGTAGGCGTAGCTCTTGCCGTCATCGCGTGGCTCGTCCTCGCCGAACTGTCTCAACTTTTGACCTGGATCGCGTTGGCGATGTTCATCGCGCTCGGACTCAACCCCATCGTTCGCTTCTTCGAATCGCGCGGTTGGCGTAGGTGGGTCGGCGTGCTTGTGGTCGCCCTCGGCATGGTCGCGTTCATCGGCGGGTTCTTAAGCTTGCTGATCCCGGCGCTGATAACTCAGATCACCGAGCTGGCGCGCCGGGCCCCCACCATCCTCGACGGTGTCACCAACCATCCGCTGGTCGAAAAACTCGATGCACAGTTCCACGTCATCGACAAAGCTAATGAAGAGGTCAGGGCCTTCATCAATAGCCCCGACACGCTCGCGAATGTGATCAACGCCGGCAACTTTGTGGGCCAGTTCTTCTTCGGAGCACTCATCGTCTTCGTTCTCGCGACATATTTCCTGGCTTCGATGCCTCAGCTAAAACTGTTCGTGTACTCGTTCGCCCCTGCATCCAAGCGGGAGCGCGTTGCTGTCTTGTCAGAAAACATAACTCGCTCCGTCGGCAACTACGTCATGGGGCAAGCCACGGTCGCTCTCATCAACGCTTGTTTCTCATTCATTCTGATGACAATCTTCGGCGTCCCCTATTCGTTGCTGCTCGCGCTGTGTGTCGCGATGCTCGCATTCATCCCGCTCGTCGGTGGCGTAACAGCGGGTGCGCTCGTCGTGATCGTAGATCTGTTCTCGTTGTCGTGGCAGTCGACGCTGCTGTACGCAATTCTCTATGTCGTTTATCTGCAGGTCGAGGCATACTTCATCTCGCCAAAGATCATGTCGAGGGCAGTCAAGGTACCCGGTGCAGTGGTCGTGATTGCCGTGATCGCTGGTGGTGCGTTGTTCGGTGTCCTGGGCGCTCTGATGGCAATCCCGGTTGCGGCAGCGGCGATCACGCTGATCAAGGAAGTGTTCTTCCGCCGCCAAGATGCACGCTGATAACACAGATGCACGCTGATGGACGCAGCCGCACAGATAACACAGACGCACACTGATACGTAGCTTAACGGCGACGCGGTGCGTGGTTATCCCAGCATTTGTTGTGCCAGTGGCGGCGGTCAGCTTCCGCGTCTGCATCTGAACGGGAGCCGTCGGCCCTCCACGCAACGATGTGAGCTACCCCGGGCGGGATCAGCTGGTCACAGCCTGGACAGCGGTAGTGTTTCCCTGCACCGTAGCCAGGTACTGCTCGGACGTGCCATAGCCCGTCGCTGAACTCTTGGAGGGGTTCGTGGCCGTAGTGGAGCCATCCTGCACCCGCATCCAGATCCCATGCTCTCGTACGGACCGGGCGCGAACCCCGAGACGACGTCGACTGACGCGATCCCCCGCCACGACGACTTGGCCCGCGTTCTTGCGGGGCACGGCGGTTCTTACGTCCCAAGGTTCCCTCCCTTCACGAGGCCCATCAAACAGTTAACACCCTACCCAGCTCCACGCATGCGCACCGGCTACAGCTAAACTAGCCTGGATGCGACTTCTGATTGCTACATGCGCTGTTGATTACACTGGTCGGCTCAACGCCCACCTGCCGAAAGCCAAGCGGCTCATCATGGTCAAGGCTGATGGTTCGGTCTTGATCCACAACGATGGCGGCTCCTATAAGCCGCTCAACTGGATGAGCGCGCCGGTCACTACTCATGTGCAGGAACCCGATGACGTGGATGCTGCGGAAGGCGTCGAGTCGATGTGGATCGTCCGTAACGCTAAGACCGGAGATGCGCTGACTATCCGCATCTACGAGGTCTTTTCTGATGAGTCGCACGAGTTCGGTGTGGACCCCGGGCTCATCAAGGACGGCGTCGAGGCTGATCTGCAGCGCCTATTGGCTGAGCAGATCCACTTGATCGGCGAGGGTGCGGCTCTGGTACGGCGTGAGTACATGACCGCTATCGGGCCGGTGGATATCCTCGCTCGCGATGCGAATGGTGGCTACGTTGCAATTGAGCTCAAGCGTCGCGGTGAGATCGATGGCGTAGAACAGTTGACCCGCTATCTTGAGTTGATGAACCGCGACCCTCATTTGGCGCCTGTGCGGGGTATTTTCGCGGCGCAGTTGATCAAGCCGCAGGCTCGCACGCTCGCTGAGGATCGGGACATCGAATGCTTGGTTCTGGATTACGATGCGATGCGCGGCGTGGATGACGTCGAGTCCCGTCTGTTCTAGCTCTTAGGGCTAGGTCTTAGGGCTAAAAACTGCTGGGGCTCCTCACCGGATTCGGTGAGGAGCCCCAGCGGTTACGAGCACTTAGTTCGACGGCGATTGACGCCACGTCCCCATGCCTGCGACCGGCCCGGCTTCAACCCAGGAGGCGAGACCGGTGTAGTCTCCGTAGCTCATCGCGAGACGAAGTGATTCTTCCTGGTTTTTCAGGTCGACCACAACCCAGTCCGCCGGTATACGGCCCCCAACGTTCTCGGATGGTTCCCACCCCAGAACCTCAATGTTGGGCCGTTGCAGCTTCATCACAGGGATGGGGCTCACCGAGAACAGGCGCAGCACGTCGAGCCTGTGGTCGCCGTACCTGCAGATGACTTTCGTCCATCGGTTCTGGTGGTTTAGCAGTGCACTCTTAAACGTGCCGAGGGTACGCCGCAACTGGTTGCGGCGTACCCTCATAGCAACGAAGTAGGCGCCGATCACCACAAGAACAAGAACTCCCAACAGGAGTAGCCCCTGTGCTATCGACATGGTGAATCAGGCTACGGTCGAATCCACGAGCGACGCACGGTCAGCGACAATGGTGACTCGGTTCGAATCGACCGAGAAGAAGCCCCCAGCGGCCTGAATGTGGATGCGAGCGCCATCGACGGGCTCTACCTCCACGTCGCCGCTGGCAAGCAGAGCCATGAGTGGCGAGTGAGAAGGCATGACGCCGATCTCGCCTTCCACCGTGGTTGCTTTCACGAAACGTGCCTCACCAGACCACACGTGGCGGTCTGCTGCGACAACTTCCACATCCAACGTAGCCATAATTACTTGGTGGCCTTTTCGATCTCAGCTGCCTGGCGGTGTACGTCTTCCATGTCACCACAGTTGAAGAACGCCTGCTCTGGCAGGTGGTCAACGTCGCCGTCTGCGATCATCTTGAAGCCCTCGATGGTGTCCTTGATTGGAACCGTCGAGCCTTCAACACCGGTGAACTGCAGAGCGGTGTAGGTGTTCTGGGACAGGAACTGCTGGATGCGACGTGCACGCGAAACGACGATCTTGTCCTCTTCGGAAAGCTCGTCGACACCGAGGATCGCGATGATGTCCTGGAGCTCCTTGTTCTTCTGGAGGATCTGCTTGACACGGACTGCCGTGTCGTAGTGGTCCTGACCCACGTACTGTGGGTCCAGAATGCGGGAGGTCGAGGTCAGCGGATCCACTGCTGGGTACAGACCACGGGAAGCGATCTCACGGGAGAGCTCAGTGGTTGCATCCAAGTGCGCGAACGTGGTTGCTGGCGCAGGGTCGGTGTAGTCATCCGCAGGGACGTAAATTGCCTGCATCGACGTAATCGAGTGACCGCGGGTCGAGGTAATGCGTTCCTGCAGCAGGCCCATCTCGTCAGCGAGGTTCGGCTGGTAACCCACTGCGGAAGGCATACGACCGAGAAGCGTCGAAACCTCGGAACCTGCCTGGGTGAAGCGGAAGATGTTGTCGATGAAGAGCAGAACGTCCTGGTTCTGAACGTCACGGAAGTACTCCGCCATGGTCAGGCCGGTCAAGGCAACGCGCAGACGCGTGCCTGGTGGCTCGTCCATCTGGCCGAAAACGAGGGCGGTGTCCTTAAGAACGCCTGCTTCCTCCATTTCGACCCAGAGGTCGTTACCCTCACGAGTACGCTCACCAACACCGGCGAATACCGAGGTACCACCGAAGTTACGAGCAACACGGGTAATCATTTCCTGAATAAGAACGGTCTTACCAACACCAGCGCCACCGAACAGACCAATCTTTCCACCCTTGATGTAAGGGGTCAGAAGGTCAATAACCTTAATACCGGTTTCCAGCATCTCGGTTGCACCTTCAAGCTCTGCGAAGTGCGGAGGCTTGCGGTGGATTGGCCAGTGAGCGTCGGCCTTGATTTCGTCCTGTTCAACGTCGAGCGCTTCACCCAGAACGTTGAAGATGTGTCCCTTGACGCCGTCACCAACTGGGACGGAGATCGGAGCACCGGTGTCCTGAACGGTGGTGCCGCGAACCAGACCATCGGTGGTCTGCAGGGAGATTGCACGTACGAGGTTGTCGCCCAGGTGCTGGGAGGTCTCGAACGTGATCTTGCGGGTTTCGCCTGCGAGGGTGACCTCACAGGTCAGTGCGTTGTAGATCGCTGGGATCGCGTCGGCCGGGAACTCGACGTCCACGACCGGACCGATCACGCGAGCGATACGGCCGGTTGCGCCCGGCGTCGCGGTCGCTGCCGCTTCGGTAACTTGAGCAGTCATGTCTCTCACTTCGCTGTTATAGCTGGGGTGGTCTTCGGTTGAGGGGTCTTAGCCGCCGAGGGAATCGGCGCCTGCGACGATCTCCGTGAGCTCCTGCGTAATTTCTGCCTGGCGGGCGTTGTTACGCAGTCGCGTGTACTTCTCAATCAGTTCTTCTGCGTTGTCGCCTGCGTTCTTCATTGCACGCTGGCGAGCTGCAAGCTCGGACGCTGCAGCCTGCAACATGGCTGCGAAGATTCGAGAGTCGAGGTAGCGCGGGAGCAGTGCATCGAGCACCTGCTCTGGTTCCGGCTCGTAGTCGTAGAGCGGAAGCAGTTCGGACTCGTCCTGAACTTCTTCTTCGACAACTTCGAGTGGAAGCAAACGGGTCACGTTTGGTTCCTGCGTCACCATCGACTTGAACTGGGTGTACACGAGGTGGATCTCGTCTACCCCACCGTTTTCGTATTCACGCTCGAAGGCCTCGAGCACGGCGGCGCCAATTTCCTGAGCAGTATCGAATACGGGTGCGTCAGTGTTACCTGTCCACACACGCTTGTACTCGCGTCCGCGGAAGTCGTAGTACTGCTGGGCCTTGCGACCCACCAGGTACGTGTCCACTTCCTTGCCTTCTTCCTTGAGAGCCGTGATGAGCTCTTCCGCCTCCTTCATGATGGTTGCGGAGTAGGAACCAGCGAGACCGCGGTCGGAGGTGAAAACCACTACTGCAGAACGCTTAGCGGTTGCCTTCTCACGGGTCAGGACGTGGTCGATTTCGGACTGCGAGGATACGGCAGATACAGCGCGAGTGATCGCGTTGGCATAAGGCAGGGCTGCGGTAACGGCGTTACGCGCCTTGGTAATGCGCGAGGTCGCGATCAGCTCCATCGCCTTGAAGATCTTCTTCATCGAAGATGTCGATGCGATCTTCTGGCGGTAAACCCGGATTTGGGCTCCCATGGATGTCCTTTCATGCCCCGCTGGTGGCGGGCGGCGAACCTTCGATGTCTCGGTGGTCCGCCGCCACCTTCAGCGGATGTGCGATCAGCGCTTCTGCTTGACGATCTGCTCCTGGTTGACGTCCTCGGCCGCGAGAGCATCGTGCTCTTCGTGCCCGGCAGTCACCAGGGTGTCGTGGCCTTCACCGAAGAAGCCACGCTTGAACTCACCGATAGCAGATTCGAGCTCTGCAACGGTCGAGTCCTCGAGCTTGCCAGTCTCAGCGATCGTGGTCAGGATCGAGGTGCGGTGGCGCAGGCTCTCCAGGAACTCAGACTCGAAGCGGTTGACGTCTTCGACTGGAACGTCGTCGAGGTAACCGTTGGTACCAGCCCAGATGGAAGCAACCTGCTCTGGCACGGAGTACGGCTTGTACTGGCCCTGCTTGAGCAGCTCCATGAGGCGTGCACCACGGGTCAGCTGCTGGCGGGATGCGGCATCGAGGTCCGATGCGAACATCGCGAACGCCTGCATGTCGCGGTACTGAGCCAGGTCGAGCTTCAAGGTACCGGAAACCTTCTTCATTGCCTTCACCTGTGCGGCACCACCAACGCGGGAAACGGAAACACCCACGTCGACAGCTGGACGCTGGTTAGCGTTGAAGAGGTCGGACTGCAAGAAGATCTGACCGTCGGTAATCGAAATAACGTTCGTAGGAATGAACGCGGAAACGTCGTTTGCCTTGGTCTCAATGATTGGCAGACCGGTCATCGAGCCGGCACCCATCTCGTCCGAGAGCTTCGCGCAGCGCTCGAGGAGGCGGGAGTGCAGGTAGAAGACGTCACCTGGGTATGCTTCACGGCCCGGTGGGCGGCGCAGCAAGAGGGAAACCGAGCGGTATGCCTCAGCCTGCTTCGACAGGTCGTCGAAGATGATGAGGACGTGCTTGCCGCCGTACATCCAGTGCTGACCGATTGCGGAGCCAGCGTATGGTGCGAGGTACTTGAAGCCTGCGGCGTCGGATGCTGGCGAAGCAACGATGGTGGTGTATTCCATCGCGCCGTGCTCTTCCAAGGTCGACTTCACTGCTGCAATCGTGGATGCCTTCTGGCCGACTGCGACGTAGATGCAGCGAACCTGCTTGGTGACGTCACCCGAAGCCCAGTTTTCCTTCTGGTTCAGGATGGTGTCGATCGCGATAGCGGTCTTACCGGTCTGGCGGTCACCAATGATCAGCTGACGCTGGCCACGGCCGACAGGGATCATTGCGTCGATCGCCTTGAGGCCGGTCTGCAGCGGCTCGTTAACCGACTGACGCTGGGTCACAGTTGGGGCCTGCAACTCGAGTGCGCGGCGGCCTTCAGCCTTGATCTCGCCCTGATCGTCAATTGGCTGACCCAGCGGGTCAACTACGCGGCCGAGGAATTCGTCACCGACTGGTACGGAGAGAATCTCTCCGGTGCGGTGAACCTCCTGGCCCTCTTCAATACCTTCAAAGTCACCCAGGACAACAACACCGATTTCGCGGCGGTCCAGGTTCTGGGCCAGGCCCAGGGTTCCGTCTTCAAAACGAACCAGTTCGTTCGCCATCACGGAGGGAAGACCCTCTACGTGGGCAATGCCGTCAGCTGCCGAGACAACGTGTCCGACCTCTACACGCTCTGCGGAATCCGGGGTGTAGGACTCTGCGAAGGTGTTGAGTGCGTTACGGACTTCCTCGGCATTGATGGTCAGCTCGGCCATCTGCCTCTCCCTGCTCTCTAGATTGGTGGTCCCTACCGGTTTCCTGCCGGTCGAAGGGACGTCATGCTTTTAAAACTACTCGGTTGCGAACTTAGCTTGCGAGCTTGCGGCGTAAATCTGCCAGGCGGCTAGCAGCGGTTGCGTCAACCACTTCATCGCCTACGACAATGCGAACGCCACCTACAACGGCTGGGTCGATCACTTCGTTGAGGCGAAGTTCGCGACCGTACATTGAGTTCAGCCCTGCCTGTAGTCGTTCGCGCTGCGAATCGGTCAGCGGACGGGTCACACTCACCGTAGCGATGAAACGCTGCTGCCGGTGTGCCGCGATTTCGGCGAAGCGCTCTACCAATGCGGTAGGTCGCAAACCGCGAGGGTGAGATACCGCCTGCGCCAACAGTGTGCGGGTCACATCAGATGCCTGTGGAACAAGCTTCTGTGCGAGCTCAACCTTCGCGTCGACTGGTGCCTGCGGATCAGTGAGAGCCCACTGGAGCTCGTGATCGGAAGCGACCAGATCAACGAAACCGAGCAGCTCGGTCTGGAGTTTGTCCAGTCCAGCGGCGCCGTCTGCCTTTTCGGCAACGGTCGTCGCGGTGATGGCGGCGACGAGTTCGAGGGTGTCGCCTAGGTCCCGCTCGGTGGAGAAGCGCGAGCGCGCCAGCCCCTCGAGGACCTCACGAGCCTTATCACCGATACGCTCTCCGAAGAGGGTACGCACCAGGCCAGCTCGGGCTTCCGGTTCCCGCGATGGGTCCGTCAGCGCACGGCGCAAAGCTGCATTCTCGTCGATGACGTTCAGGGCGCCGAAAAGATCGGTCGCCCAGGAAAGCTCGGCGGTAGCGGCCGAAGACTCGAGTGCTGCCAGCGCGTTTGCCAGCGCCTCGTTCGTCGCAGTTGCCATTAGTTCGACGCCCCCTGCTGCTGTGCTTCGAGGTCAGCGAGGAAGCGGTCAACAACGCGCTGCGAACGTGCGTCGTCTTCGAGTGCTTCACCGACGATCTTCGAAGCGAGGTCGGTTGCCAACGTGCCCACCTCAGTGCGGAGGGAGGCCTGAGCAGCAACGCGCTCTGCCTGGATGCTGGCGTGTGCCTGCTCGGTGATGCGTGCTGCATCATCGGCGGCCTTAGCCTTCATCTCAGCAAGGATCTGTGCACCCTCAGCGCGCGCTTCCTCACGGATGCGGTTTGCTTCGGTGCGGGCTTCCTGCAGCTGCTGCTGGTATTCAGCTTTCGCAGCCTCGGCTTCAGCCTGTGCAGCTTCTGCCTTCTGGATGCCACCTTCGATAGCTGCGGTGCGCTCTTCGAAGGTCTTCTCGAACATCGGGGTGGCTACCTTGCCGACGATGATCAGCAGAACCAGGAAGCCGACGAGGGTGACGAGCACCTCCCACCAGTTCGGCAGCAGCGGATTAGCGGCGCCAGCCGCGAGGATCACTGCGTTATCCATGTTTCACCCGTCTTTCTTGCGTAATGGTGCATCAGCGTGGTTTTCCCTTGTGCCTTGATAGCCCAAGGAGAAGTCACGCGATTACTTCCAGACGAACGCGAAGACGAGACCCAGAATTGCAAGTGCCTCGGTAAATGCCAGGCCCATGAAGGCGAGTGGCTGCAGCTTGTTCTGGAGTTCCGGCTGGCGTGCGACACCCTGGATGAAGGCAGCGAACACGAGGCCCACGCCAATACCACCACCGATGGCGGAGAGACCGTAGCCGATGGCGTTGAGGTTTCCGGAGATCTGCATGATTTTCCTTTCACGGTGTCCGCGGTTTGTGAACTGGTTTTAGGGATCCGCGGACAAGGGCGGATGGTCTTCCTTATAACTTTTCGCTATAAGGCAGTTTGTTGGTTGATGCTAGTGGGCTTCCGCGATCGAGCTCTGGATATACACCGCGGTCAGCAGGGCAAAGACGTATGCCTGCAGAACCATGATGAAGATCTCGAAGAGGAACATACCTACTGCACCGATGAAGACGAGCACACCGAGTGGATATCCGTACCACTCACCCATCTTCAGGAACATGAAGTTCATCGCTGAGCCAGCAAGCGCAACGATCATGTGACCCGAAAGCATGGTCGCGAACAGACGCAGCGAGTGCGTCATTGGACGAACCAAGAACGTCGAAACGATCTCGATCGGGATCACAAGGAAATAGAAAGGCCACGGCACACCCGATGGCATGAGTGCGACCTTGAAGTAGCCAATCCCGTGGGTCTTGAAGCCCAGGTAAATCCAGTAGAGGTACACGATGCCGGCTAGCGCGTACGCTGTGCCGACGTGTGACGTGGTGGGCAGTTGGATGAAGGGCACAGCGCCCATCAGGTTGCTGACAAGGACAAACGCAAACAACGCCACGAGGAGTGGTGTGTACTTGCGGAATTCCTTTTCGCCGAGCATGTCACGGCCCACTGAGTTCCGGACGAAGGAGTAGAAGCCTTCACCGAAGAACTGGAAGCGGCCTGGAATCATCTGCCGCTTGCGTGCTGCAGCGACAAAGAACCACGAGAGGAGCAAAACAGTTAGCAGAACAACAAGCATCTGCTTACCAAAACCGGTGCCGTATTCGGCGCCCCACGGGATAATCTCCGGAAGGTGGAGGTCATCGATGGTTGGTGGGGTGAAACCGTCGGAACCGGCGGCTGTGGAAAGCGCAAGCGCGATCAACGCGTTTCCTCTCTAGAAGCTGTACGGCTGTCTCCGCACGAAACTCATCAGTGATGATCATCGTGATGCGCGGAGACTCGTGCTGGGGTTTGGTCTATTTCAGGCGTCCGGCTTCCCGGCGACGGTCCACGTGGTGACGCCATGCGATATAGAGCCCGGCCACGGCACCGAACCCGGCTCCTGCGAACAGTAGCCACGATCGGTCCAGGGCCATACCCGCGAACCATCCTATCAAACCAAAGGCGATGATCCCGCCCAAGAGGTAGGTGATGTATTCGCGTACTGGATGTTCCGCGGCATCTTGCGGCCCGTAGCCGCGTTGTGTCGAATTGAGTTTCTTTTTTGCCATGTTTTCCACTCGCTAGTTGTAGACCCTTTGGCGGACTTTCATAAGCGTGACCATCTCTGCGGCCTGCCACGCGACGAACGCCCCTATAGCGCCTGCGACGGCCCATCCGCGTGAGAACCAGCTTTCATCCGGTTGGATGAGCAACAGGAACCCGAATGCGATGACTTTGACGACGTACGTGATCATGAAGGCTGCAAGAACGGCGTCTGGTTTGGTTTTGCTGACAACGTGCGCCACTAGCAGTGAGATCGCGAAAAACACCATGACGACGACTGCCGCAGCGAACGCTGAAAAGGCACCCGGAAGGCCAGCGAAGATGGCGCCGAGAATCACGATGAGGACTGCTACCCCTCCCCCGGCGGCCGCGGAATAACCCAGGACTTTGAGCCATGGGAACGAGGTCGAGTCCGAAGCTTCGGTAATGAGGTTCGGCTGAGGCTTCGTCATTTAGACGCGTCCCTTCCGTCGAATATGTAGCTTCTTGTGTTCGGCTTCGGTCCGATGTGCGAGGCGGCGTCTAATCCACGGATGGACCGTCAAAATTCCTGCTCCAAGCAACAAAACAGCCCATATCGGCAAAATAATGCCAGCAGGAAGACGGTTGATCAGGATCGCCCCGAATGCGACGATCGCGCTCCACAAATACAAAAGCAAGACTGCGCCGCGGTGCGTGTAGCCGCCGTCGATGAGACGGTGATGCAGGTGCCCGCGGTCGGCTGTAAACGGTGAACGGCCTCGTGCAGCACGCCGCAAAACTGAGAGGAACAAGTCAACCAGCGGCAACGCGATCACCGCGATCGGCAACACAATCGGCATGTAGGCCGGGATGTTGCGGAACCGTTCACCGTCGAGGGCGCGCAGGTCGGCGGTGACCACGATGGTCGCGACCGACATGACAAGGCCGATCATCATCGCGCCCGATTCTCCCATGAAGATCTTGGCGGGGTTGAAGTTATGGATCAAGAACCCTAGCGATGATCCGAGCAGGATCGCCATCAAGAGGGCACCAAGGTTCGCATGGTCATACTGGTTGACCTGCCGGGCAAGCGTGTAGCAATACACGAAGAAAGCAGACGCGCCGATCGCCGCGGTTCCGGCGGCAAGACCGTCGAGGCCGTCAACAAAGTTGATGGCGTTCATCGTCATGATCATCAAGAACATTGCGGCACCGATCTGCCACACGACCGAGTCGATCTGAACCCACCCGACAGGCAGGACCTCAAGCCGAACACCGGAAACCGCCATGATGAGCGAGGCCGCGAGCTGACCGATCAGCTTGTAGTACCAGCGCAGTTCATAGAGGTCGTCGGCAACACCCACGATCAAGATCACGATGAAGGCTAAGGCCAACCCGGCGACCACATCGGGCCGGATGAAGACGCCAGTCAGAAACGGTGCCTGAGTCGAAGCTGCCAGCGCAACGAGGAACGCGAGGATCATCGAAACACCACCGAGTTTAGGGATTTTCTCGGAATGGACGTCGCGGGCACGCACCGGGATATCCGCCATGGTGCGTTTACCTATCGCGCGTAAGACTGGTGTGAGCGTCGCGGATGTCACGAACGCTAGCGCGGCGAGCAGAAGGTAGACCCTCATTGTTCGAGCGTCTCCCCTGGATCTTGTGTGTCCTGCTGGGTTTGCGGAGCAGGGTTGGTTGCCGGAGCAGCGTTGCCCTCGATGTCGAGGATGGTCTGGTCGGCTTCTCGTAGCTTCTCGACGCTGATGGCGCCGGCACGGACGACGCGCGGCGGCGTCACGGTGTAGTCAACAATGGTCGACGGCGGCGCCGGGTCTCTAGGTTCAGTCTCGCTAGGTGCCTGCTCGGTAGGTGCCTGCTCGCTTTCGGAACGCGCAACACCTTCGAGATACACGGCCACCGAGTCGCCCAGCATGTCCTGGGCTTGGTGCGCGCTCATCGCGGCGGGCATTCCCGAGCGGTTGGCGCTCGAAACAGCGAGCGGGCCCGTCTGTGACAAAAGTTCAAGGGCATCTGGATGGTCCGGCATGCGCAACGCGACGGTTCCCCGGGTTTCACCTAGGTCCCACGTCAGCGAGGGTTGCGCCATCAAAATCAAAGTCAACGCTCCGGGCCAGAACTTCTCCGCGAGGGCCACGGCGCCTTCGGGGACGTCCGTCGCGAGCCCCTGGAGTGTTTCTGGACGCGGGATGAGAACAGGCGGCGGCATGTGCCGGCCTCGGCCTTTTGCTGCCAGAAGGGTCGCGACCGCCTGCGGGCTGAACGCGTCTGCCGCGACACCGTAGACCGTGTCAGTGGGCATGACGACCAGACCCCTAGCACCGAGCGTTTCGGTTGCTCGCGCGATACCGTCGGCGCGCTCTTGAGGGTCAGTCAGATCGTATGTAGTGCTCACGCTTCCTATTCTTTCATTCCCGCGGCTGATTCGTTCAGATGATGGCTTCAGCTTCGGTGCGCCACATGATGGTGATGCGGTCCCGGCCCGTGAGGTCAGCTAGCGTTTGCGTGCGGTTGAAGGCTCCGCTTGCGGCAGCGGCAGACCTCAGTTGGGCGCCTTGCTCTTCAGCGTGTTCCATGAGCACCACACCTCCACCGCGTACAGTGCGGGCCGCCAGCTGGAGCACTGCGAATGGGAGGCTCAATCCGTCTCCCCCTCCCCCATATAACGCGGTGTGGGGGTCGAAATGTTGTGTTTCGATGTCGCTGATCGGTGAAGCATCAGGAACATATGGCGGATTGACGCACACCATATCCAGAGACGCCGGTTTGTTTTGGTAATGGGCGAATATGTCAGCTTCGATGAGATCAACACCCGTGCCCGTAAGGTTCCTGCGGGCGTAGGGCGCGGCTTCCGCGCTCGCTTCTACCGCTTCAATGCTGACGAGCGTTTCGGAACCCACTGACGAGGCGCTCACCACACCGGTTGCATTGACCGTATCGGCTGCGTGAGCAGCCAACGCCGCAGCGATCGCGCCCGATCCTGTGCACCAGTCGGCAATCCGAACCCGTTGCGAAGCGCACGTAGCGGCCACCGCCGGCAACAGCTTCAACGCGTGTTCGACCAACACTTCGGTCTCCGGGCGAGGAACGAAAACACCAGGGCCCACTTCTAGCTCGAGCCCATAAAAGCCTGCAGAACCCACAATGTGTTGGAGCGGCTCGCGGCTACAACGCCGCTCAACCAACTGCTCAAATCCTGCCGGTGTGGGTGCCCCGCGAAGCGAAGCGGCCATCAGCTCGCCGCGCGAAACACCCATCGCGTGCGCGGCAAGCCACTGCGCATCGACAGCTGGCGACGAGACCCCAGCCTCAGCGAGCCGGGCACTCGCCCACCCGAGCGCGGCCCCCAGATCCAAAGGCATGGCTCCCGCGTCGGGAGGAGTTGCCCCCGTATCGGAAGGAACAGGCATATCCGCAGGCTCCGGGCGTTTTATTTACCTTCGCCCACGTGGGCTAGGCGTTCGGCTTCATCCATTTCGATGGAGGAATCGATGACGGCCTGCAGGTCACCATCGAGCACAGCGTCGAGGTTGTAGGCCTTGTATCCCGTGCGGTGATCCGCGATGCGGTTCTCCGGGAAGTTGTAGGTGCGGATGCGCTCGGAACGGTCCATCGTGCGGACCTGGGAACGGCGCTGATCGGCTTGTTCGGCTTCGATCTGCTCCTGCTGGTGCGCAAGCAGACGCGAACGCAGAACACGCATAGCGGCTGCGCGGTTCTGGATCTGCGATTTCTCGTTCTGCATCGCAACCACGATGCCGGTTGGCAAGTGGGTAATGCGCACGGCCGAGTCGGTCGTGTTGACGGACTGACCGCCCGGGCCAGAGGAACGGTAGACGTCGATCTTGAGATCGTTATCGTGAATCTCGATCTCTTCAGGTTCATCAACTTCCGGGAACACCAGAACGCCCGCCGCCGAGGTGTGAACACGGCCCTGAGATTCCGTCACCGGAACACGCTGAACGCGGTGCACGCCACCTTCGAACTTGAGCGCGGCGTAGACGCCTTCGGCTGGCTCACTGCCGGTGCCCTTGATCGCAACCTGCGCGTCTTTATAGCCGCCCAGATCAGATTCGGTAGCTGAGAGCATTTCGGTCTTCCAGCCGCGGTTTTCCGCATAACGGATGTACATTCGCAGCAAGTCGCCAGCGAACAGAGCGGCTTCCTCGCCGCCTTCGCCGCCCTTGACTTCGAGGATCGCGTCGCGGCCATCGTTAGGGTCACGCGGGATCAACAAACGACGCAGTTTCTCTTCGAGCTCCGGGATCTGTGCCTCGAGCTCTTTCGCTTCCGCCGCGAACTCTTCGTCAAGTTCAGCCATCTCGGCAGCGGCCTCGTGGTCTTCGCGGGCCTGCTCAAGCTTGTTGTGCGTCTCGACGATGGGGCGCAGTTCAGCCGAACGGCGGCCTAGCTTACGCGCCATCCCCTGATCCGAGTACACGTCCGGGTCAGAAAGCCGCTTCTGCAACTGCTCATATTCGTCCAGGATCGCTTGGATCGGGTCGTTCGTTTCACTCATCGTGTTTCCTACGTTCATTGGCTCGCGGTGGTCTGCTATAAAGCACCAGGTCTTAGTACACCAGGGTAGAACAAACGCTCCTTGTGGGAGGCACGTCGTGTGCCTCCCACCAGGAGCGTTGTTACGCGGCTACTTGCCGTCCAGAGTGGTGCGGTTGACCACCATCAAGAATTCCGCGTTCGATGCGGTTTCCTTGATCTTGGTCGTCAGAAGTTCAAGTGCCTGCTGCGGTTCGAGGCTCGAAAGCACGCGGCGCAGACGCCACATGATCTTGAGTTCCTCAGGCGAAAGCAGGTTCTCTTCGCGGCGGGTCGAGGACGCGTTGACGTCCACGGCCGGGAAGATGCGCTTCTCGGCGAGGCTGCGCGAGAGACGCAGCTCCATGTTGCCGGTGCCCTTGAACTCTTCGAAAATGACCTCGTCCATCTTGGATCCGGTTTCGACCAGGGCGGTCGCGAGGATCGTGAGCGATCCACCGTTTTCGATGTTGCGTGCGGCACCGAAGAAACGCTTCGGAGGGTACAGCGCTGCCGCGTCGACACCACCGGAGAGGATACGGCCCGATGCTGGTGCGGCCTGGTTGTAGGCGCGGCCCAGGCGGGTCATCGAGTCCAGGAGAACCACGACGTCGCGACCCTGCTCAACGAGACGCTTAGCGCGTTCGATCGCGAGTTCAGCAACGGTCGTGTGGTCTTCGGCAGGGCGGTCGAACGTCGAAGCGATCACTTCGCCGTCCACGGTGCGCTGCATGTCGGTCACTTCTTCAGGACGCTCATCAACAAGAACCATCATGAGGTGAACCTCAGGGTTATTCTTCTTGATCGAGTCAGCGATCGACTGAAGGATCATCGTCTTACCAGCCTTCGGCGGGGAAACGATGAGGCCACGCTGGCCCTTACCGATCGGTGCAACGAGGTCGATGATGCGCGGACCAACCGACTTGGCGCCGGATTCGAGGCGCAGGCGCTCCTCCGGGTAGAGAGGAACGAGCTTGTTGAAGTTCACGCGCTCTTTGTTCTCATCAGCCGGAACACCGTTGACGGTCGCGAGCTTGATGAGCGGCGTGTAGCGGTTACGCCTGTTGTTGCCGTTGTAGCCCTCGTTGTTGTTTTCACCGTCACGTGGGGCACGGATAGCGCCGACGACGGCGTCACCCTTGCGCAGGTTGTACTGGCGAACCTGCTTCATGGTTACGTACACATCGTTCGGGCCAGGCAGATAGCCGGAGGTCCGGATGAACGCGTAGTTATCCATGACGTCGAGGATGCCGGCGACTGGTGCGAGCACGTCGTCCTCGGTGAGCTCGGTGTCCTCAACCTCGATCTGGTTGCGGCCGCGGTTGCGACGATTGTTGCGCTGGCGGTCACGGCGGTTGTTGCGCTGATCGTCGTTGTTGTTATCGCGGTCACGTCCACGACGGTTGCGACGGTTACGCTGATTGCGGGTTTCTCGACGGTTACGGCCGCCCTCGTTATTCGAGTCCTCGGAGGAGTCCTCACCCGATTCACTCTCGTTCTGGCGCTTCTCGGAGTGGTTCTTCTCGGCGTGGTTCTTCTCGTCATGCGACTTGTCACCGTCGCGGGACGAAGAGTCCTCGCCAGCTTGCTTCTCCCCCTTCAAAGGGGCACCAGCAGGAGCCGCGGACGAGCGGCGACGACGGCCGCGAACAGAACGTGCGGACTCATCAGCAGAGTCAGCGTCCTTAGCCGAAGCATCAGACTTCTTTGCGGAAGTAGACTCACCCTCAGAGGTTTCAGCCTTAGCGGCTTGACCCTTCTTAGAGTCCTTCTTCTGAGTTTCGTTCTTAGCTTCCTGCTCGGCTTTTTGAGCCTTCTGAGCTTCTTCCTTCTTCTTAGCGGCCTCACGGTCAGCCACGGCACCGCCACGCTGATGATCCTGAATCTTGGCCACCAGGTCAGCCTTACGGAGGCGACGGGCACCAGTGATACCCAGCTGCGAAGCCAATTCTTGAAGCTGAGCCAACTTCAAGGAAGACAGACCTCCAGAAGCCTTCTTCGCTGGAGCCTTAGCTTTCGTTTCAGTCTGTTCAACAGATGCGCCGGTGTTCTCGGCGGTGGTTTGGGACACGAAGGTTCCTTCCCCTCGTCACATGCACACTTCACGCAAATCGCTTGTCGAAGCTGTGCTTATTGGGAAAATTTGGTCATACTGGACCCCAGAAATGAAGGTCACAGCAAAGGGAATCACACAAGACACATCACCGGTAGCTAAGCCTTACCCGTAGCTACGCCGGGACGGAGGAGGATCCCCATCCACCCGATGAATGTTCCTTTCACACGTCAGCGCGCGCACGCTTATGACGCCGGAACTTCGGTGGAACATGTATCTCATACGCTCATCAAGCGTTCCGATACACCTCAACCATAACACCTCGCTCGTCGAGACCAGGCATAAACACGTCCCAGCCACCTCCCGAGGTGTTCTCTTTCAAAACCTTTAACGCTGCGTCTGCATGGATTTCACCATGTGCCAGCACCAAGACCGTTGGCCCGGCCCCTGAAATCACGGCTGCGCACCCTGCCGCTCGCGCGGCGCGCACCAGTTGCGCCGATTCTGGCATCGCTTCCTCGCGATAACGCTGATGCAACCAATCCCGGGTAGCCCTCATCAGACAACGCGGATCCTGCGTGATCGCATATGTCAAAAGCGAGGCACGGCCAGCGTCAGCAGCCGCATCGGCATGATCCACAACCGCCGGCAACAAACTGCGTGCAGCATCCGTGGACAACGTCGTCTCCGGAACCGCGACCACAGGCGTCAACTGCGCGTGAACCCGCGCCGCAACCGTGGAAAACTCGCCTCCCGCAACGGGACTCAACGTCGCCCCGCACCCTACAGCCGCATCGGATTCCTCACCAGCCGCGCTGGCTTCGTCAACAGTGCGCGGCTCAGACAGATCGACCGCGTCCTCAGCGAACGACATCGTATAGCCGCCGTATACCGCCGGCGCGACGTTATCCGGATGTCCTTCATAATGCGCCGCGAGTTGGAACAAAACGTCACGTTCCCGGTCAACATCAAAACCGGCCAAACCCGCCGCCGCGAAAACAGCGCTCACGATCGCCGCAGCGGAAGACCCTTGGCCGCGGCCATGCGGAATCCGGTTCTCAGCAACCAGCTCAAGACCAACCGCATCCACCACATCGGCGGCAACGCCAAGATCAGCCCACGTGCGGCGCATCGTCTTCACAACAAGGTGAGACTCATCCCGCGGCAACGTTTCGGCGCCCTCGCCGGTCATCTCAACCGAAACACCCGGCTCCTGACGCGTGCGCACCATCAAGCGATCGCCGTAACCGAGCGCAAGCCCCAGGCTGTCATATCCAGGCCCCAGGTTAGCGCTGGTAGCGGGGACGCGTACCGTCACGGCGCGGCCCGCCACCAGCATCAAACGACCGTGCTCATCACGAACCGGCTCAACGTCACACATCATGGCTACGCGTCGCCGCCAGCCTCGCCTGCAGAAACCAAGCCCAAAGCCTCAGCAACCGTATGCACATCGAACGGCAACTGACGCGGGGCCGCTTCCTCAGCCGGCGCAGACTTCACGGCCCACTCCGGATCCTTGAGGCCATGGCCCGTCACGGTGATCACAATCGTCTTACCCTGCGGCGCCTTGCCCGCGCGGTGCATCTTCAAAAGGCCAGCAGCGCCCGATGCGGAAGCCGGCTCAACAAAGACCCCCTCACGCGAAGAAAGCCAGCGGTGAGCCTCAAGAATCTGCTCATCGGTCACGGAATCGATCAGGCCGCCGGACTCATCGCGGGCCGATTCAGCCTGCTTCCACGACGCCGGGTTACCGATGCGGATCGCGGTCGCCACGGTCTCTGGCTCAAGCACAGGGTGGCCCTTGACGATCGGCGCCGCACCCTCAGCCTGGAAACCCCACATGATCGGGGTCTTGGTCGCCACCGGCTCGAGCACCTCACCGTGATGGTTCTCGGTCTTGTTCGCGTACTCCTTGTAGCCCTTCCAGTACGCGGTGATATTGCCCGCGTTACCGACCGGCAAGAGGTGATAATCAGGGGCGTCACCCAAGAAGTCCACGACCTCGAACGCACCCGTCTTCTGACCCTCAATGCGGTTCGGGTTGACCGAGTTCACCAGGAACACCGGATACGACTCCGAAAGCTTCCGCGCAACGTCGAGGCAGTTATCGAAGTTGCCGTCAATCTGGATGATCTGCGCGCCGTGAGCGATCGCCTGCGAGAGCTTACCCATCGAGATCTTGCCGTCCGGAACCAAAACCGCACACGTCAGCCCAGCCTGCTTCGCGTAAGCCGCCGCGGAAGCCGAGGTGTTACCCGTCGAGGCGCACACAACGGCCTTGGCGCCGTCGTTCACGGCGGCCGTGATCGCCATCGTCATGCCGCGGTCCTTGAAGGAACCGGTCGGGTTCATTCCCTCGACCTTGAGGTAGACCTCGTTACCGGTCTCTTCCGACAAAGCCGGCGCATACACCAGCGGTGTTCCGCCTTCGCCGAGCGTAACGATGCGATCGTCCTTGCTGATCGGTAGGCGGTCTGCGTATTCGCGGATCACGCCGCGCCACTGGTGAGCCATTTAGGCTTCTCCTCCTTCAACGCGCAGAACCGAGGAGATGCCCCGGACCACGTCCAATTTCTTAAGGTCTTCAACGGTCGCCGCGAAACCGAATTCCTGGGCGGCGTGAGTAATGAGGCGCAGCAGAGCGCGAGGCTCACCGGCTTGTTCCGCGTCCTCAACCGCGAGCGAGTCCTGCTTCATCGATTCGATCGAAACGCCGTGCTGAGCGAACGTCTGGGCGATCTGAGCGAGAACACCCGTGGTGTCGTCAGCCTCGATGCCGATCGCGTAGCGGGTCACGGTGTCGTCAATCGTGAGGGCTGGTAGGCCTTCCGGAAGGGTGAACGGCTGGACGGCGGTTCCGCTGATGCGTTGACGCACGGCGGTCACGACGTCGCCCATGACGGCCGATGCGGTAGGGGCCCCGCCTGCACCGGCACCGTAGAACATGAGCTGGCCAGCGTTTTCAGCTTCGACGAACACCGCGTTAAACGCGCCATGTACGGCAGCGAGCGGGTGTTCGCGTGAAATGAGCGCTGGGTGGACGCGCATGCTCACGCCGGTCTCGGTCTTGTTGACGATCGCGAGTAGCTTGATGACCTGGTTGTTCTCCTGGGCGGCCTTGACGTCGCCCGCCGTGACGGAGCGGATGCCTTCCGTGTACACCTGGTCGATCGTGTATGGCGTTCCGAATGCGTAGGTCGCAAGGATCGCGGCCTTGGCGGCGGCGTCGTGGCCGTCGACGTCGGCCGAAGGGTCCGCTTCGAGGTAACCCAGAGCGGAGGCTTCCTCCATCACGGCATCCAGCGACGCACCTTCGCGGTCCATCTTGTCGAGGATGTAGTTGGTTGAGCCGTTGACGATCCCCATGACTGAGGTGATGTTGTCGCCGGCGAGGGATTCGTAGATCGGGCGCAGGATCGGGATCGCGCCGGCCACGGCGGCCTCATAGAACAGTTGCGCCCCCTTTTCGCGTGCGAGCGCGTTGAGCTCCGCGCCGGATTCCGCGATGAGCGCCTTGTTCCCCGTGACCACATCCTTGCCCGCGGAGAGCGCCTCAACGATGTAGCTCTTAGCCGGTTCGATGCCGCCCATGAGTTCGATGACGACATCCGCATCGGCGATGGCTGCTGAAGCATCCGCGGAGATGATGCCGCGGTCAATCCAGGGGCCGCGGTCGGCTTCAGTATTGCGAACCACCACGTGGCTCAACTCAAGCGAAGCCCCGGTCTTTTCCCGCAGAACGTCCTGATCTTGACGCAGAATTCGGGCAACCTCGGCCCCAACAGTTCCGGCGCCCAGCAAGGCTACTTTCAATGTGGTGGTCATAGGTTGTTGGTTCCTCAATTCTTCGTCTGCTAACTCATCTGCTGAGTTTTCGGTCTGCTCGATGCGGTGGCGGGCCGATGGTGGGCGTGGCTCGGTGATCGTGGCTTTGGAGGCCTGGCTAGTTCTGAAGCCCCAGGTCGCGCGCGTAGAGGTCATCGACTGTTTCGCCACGCACGATGAGCCGGTGCTTACCGCCCTTAACAGCAACAATGCCAGGACGAGTGAGCATGTTGTAGTTCGATGACAAAACGAAGCAATATGCGCCGGTCGCAGGGACGGCCAGGATGTCGCCCCGCATGACGTCGTTAGGTAGATACACGTCGCGGACCACGATGTCGCCGGATTCGCAGTGTTTCCCAACAACCCGCGAAAGAACCCCAGGCGCGTGAGATGTGCGTGAGGCGAGAATCGCTGAGTAGTCGGCGTCGTACAGCACTGGCCGTGCGTTATCTGACATGCCGCCGTCCACGGAGACGTAGCGGCGGGCGGCCGACTCCCCTGCCTCGGTTTCGACGGTAACGTCCTTGATGGTCCCGACACTGTAGAGGGTTACGCCGGCGGGGCCTGCGATGGAGCGGCCCGGCTCGATCGAGATGCGCGGGCACGTGATGCTGAGGCGCTCGGTTTCCTCGCGGATCACCGCGGCTATTCCGGCGGCGATCTCGTGTGGTTCGCGTGGGCTGTCGGCTTCCGTGTAGGCAATGCCGTAGCCCCCGCCGAGGTCGAGTTCAGCGAGTTCAACGCCGTGAGTTTCCTTGACCCACGCGATGAAACCGAGCAGACGGCGGGCGGCTTCCTCGAAGCCTGCGGATTCGAAGATCTGCGAACCGATGTGGCAGTGAAGCCCGATGAGCTCGATGTTCTCGGCCTCGAGAGCTTGTGCAACTGCCTGCGCAGCCGTCGAGAGCTCGGCACCTGGTCGCGGCGTCATCGAGAGACCGAATTTTTGGTCTTCGTGCGCGGTCGCGATGAACTCGTGGGTCGAGGCGTGAACCCCCGGGGTCAACCGCAACATGACAGGAGCGGTCGCTCCCCGACTTCCAGCTATCTGATTGATGCGCTCGATCTCCTCGAGCGAGTCAGCGATGATACGACCCACACCAGCGTCGATAGCGCGCCGCAATTCCGCATCGGACTTGTTGTTGCCGTGCAGACCGATGTGCGTCGGATCAGCTCCAGCCGCCAGCGCGAGCCCCATCTCGCCCCCGGACGCGGTGTCGATGCGCAAGCCTTCTTCGGTGACCCAGCGGACCACGTCGCTCGTCAGCAGAACTTTGCCCGCATAGTAGACGTCCGCGCCACCGCACAGATCACTGAAGGCCGCATCGTACGCTTCTTTGAAAGCGCGGGCACGGGTGCGCAGTTCGTCCTCGTCGATCACATAGATCGGCGTCCCGTACGTCCGCGCAAGAGTCTCCACGGAAACCCCGCCCAGCACGAGCTGCCCCGAGGGGTCACGACGAGCTGACCGCGGGAACAGCCGCGGCGCGTTAGGGCGTTCGAGGTCGCTGAAGTTCTCTGGGACCGTCAACCATTCAGGCGCCAACGGCGATGCATGTGTTGTGCTCATCAGGGTCCTTCACATGGGGTCTTTCGCAGTGATGCTAGTTGGCCCGTGTCGATTCGTACCGCCTTGTTACGGGAGGTGTCGCATCTTTTCTGGGTCACATCTTTTCTGGGGCGCTTACGCCGAGCAGTTCGAGCCCGTTGGCGATGACCGTGGTGGTCGCGTCGTTGAGCCACAAGCGGGTGCGGTGCACATCTTCGACCGCTTCGTCACCGACTGGGGTGATGCGGCATGCGGCGTACCACGTGTGGTACGCGGCGGCCACGGATTCGATGTGGCGAGCAACGCGGTGTGGTTCGCGGCGCTGAGCTGCGGCCACGACAGCCGATGGGTAGGCGGTGAGTGCCGCGAGCAGGTCGTTTTCTGCTGGGTGGTTCAGCAGGCTCGCATCGAATACGGAGCGGTCGACGCCGCGGTCGGCAGCCGCGCGGGCCGCCTGCCGGGAGCGTGCGTGGGCGTACTGGATGTAGAAAACAGGGTTTTCGTTGGTTGCGGTACGCAGGACCTCTGGGTCGAGGTCGATCGGCGAGTCCGCTGGGACGCGTTCAAGCGAATAGCGCAGCGCGTCGGTTCCGAGCCATTCGATGAGGTCTTTGAGTTCGATGATGTTGCCGGCGCGCTTGGAGAGGCGCGCGCCGTTGACGCTCATGAGCTGGCCGATCAGGATTTCGATGTTGGCTGCGGCATCGTCGCCCGCTGCGGCTGCGATGGCTCTGAGGCGGCCGATGTAGCCGTGGTGGTCTGCACCGAGCAGGTAGATCTTCTCGGCGAAGCCGCGGTCTCGCTTGTTGAGGTAGTACGCGGCGTCTGCCGCGAAGTAGGTTGGTGCGCCGTTGGCGCGGATCAGGACGCGGTCCTTGTCATCACCGAATTCGGAGGTGCGTAGCCAGGTGGCCCCGTCCTCTTCGTAGACGTGGCCTTGTTCTTTGAGGCGGGCGACGGCTTCTTCGATTTTGCCCTGGTTGTGCAGGTCGGATTCGGAGAAGTAGACGTCGAAGTGCACACCGAAGTCGGCGAGGGTGTCTTTGATGTCTTTCATCTGCAGGGCGTAGCCACGTTCGCGCAGAACCGGCAGGGCTTCGGCTTCGCTAAGGTCCTTGACGCTCGGGTCTTCGGCGAGGATCTGCTCGGCCATGTCGCCAATGTACTGGCCCGGGTAGCCGCCTTCTTGGACTTCGAGGCCGTGCATGCGTCGATAGATCGACGTTGCGAAAACGTCCATCTGGGAGCCAGCGTCGTTGATGTAGTACTCGGCGGTGACGTCGGCGCCGGATGCGCGCAACATGCGCACGATTGAATCGCCAAGGGCGGCCCACCGGGTGTGGCCGATGTGGAGCGGACCGGTTGGGTTCGCGGACACGAACTCCATGTTGATGTTGTGGCCGGCGAGCGCGTCGTTGTTGCCGTAGTTTGCACCGGCTTCGACGATGGTGCGCGCGATCTCGGCGGCGGCCGCGGTGTCGAGGGTCACGTTGATGAACCCTGGGCCTGCGATGTCGACCGAGGCGACGCCCGGGGTTGCGGAGAGCTTGTCGGCGATCATCTGCGCGAGCTCGCGTGGCGCGAGCCCGGCTCGCTTACCGAGTTGGAGGGCGATGTTGGTCGCCCAGTCCCCGTGGTCACGGTTCTTTGGTCGCTCTACCTTGACGGTTTCTGGCAGGTCGACGTTCAGCTGCCCTTCGTTGCTGAGGGCGGTGAGGATCTCGGTAAGGTGCGCGGAAAGCTGTTCTGGAGTCACAAGGCTTCATCCTACCGAGGCTGAGCCTGTGTTGCATCGCGGGGTTTGCAGATGTGTCACAGCGCGGCAGATGTGACGGTTCCGGGTGGGGCGCATTCGCTCGCGTGCGTGCTGGGGTGCTATTGTCTAGGACGGCCGTACACTTTGTGTGGCTGTGCCCCCGTAGCTCAGTGGATAGAGCGTCCGCCTCCGGAGCGGAAGGTCGAAGGTTCGAATCCTTTCGGGGGCGCTTTTTCGTTTAAGCAGGTGGTTTCGTGACGACGGTTGCATTGTTAGGTTCTGGGTTCGCAGCTCAGGAGTTGGCTCCGTTGTGTGCACGGGCTTTGGCGGGGCGTGGCCGCTTGGTGATGTGGTCGCGTAACTCTGAGACGCTGGGCTGGGTCATCGATGACGCCCGCGCTGCGGTTGCGGACGGTGTGGTGGCAGAGGATGTGGTGGTTGCGGCCCCCGACGCCGCGTCAGCTGTTGCCGGTTTCACCCGTGATGGCTTGAGTCAGTATGGCGCTTCGGTCCCGCCGGCTGACGTTGTGATTCTTGCGTTGCCGTTCGGTGCGGCGATCAACGAAGTTGTTGCCGGCTTGGGTGACGCATTGGCCGGCACAGCGGTCGTGGACATTTCGAATCCGGTCGAGATGACGGCGTTGGGCCCTAAGCAGGCGATGTATGTTCCGGCTGGCTCCGCCGGACAGGAACTTGCTCAGCGTTTGCCTGCCGGCTGTGTACATATTCACGGTTTGACGCATCTTGACGCGTCGGTGTGGGCCGAGGCCGCCGCCCTCGGCGCTCAAAGCAAACCGCTCGGCGTTCAAGGTTCGGACTCTGGTGTTGGCGGCTCGGCTCCGGCCGCGTTGCCTCTCGTGGCTTCCGCGCCAGCGAGTGATCCCCGGGTTCACACAGTCTTGGACCTGTTCACCCGCATGGGCTTCGAACCACGAATCATCGGCGGGATCGAAGACTCCCCGTTGATCGAGGTGGGTGGGCCCTGGGCGCTCGCGTATGCCCGCCGCTCCCCTATCTCGTCTGATTTCTCGTGGAAGGCCGCGGCAGAGGCGTCGCTGCCAGGTGCCTAGCCGCCGGCCTTGCGTATCGCACGAAACACCCTCGCACACCGTACGAAACACCGCAGACCTTAGAATGGGCTCACCATGTCGATGACCGTTTCTTATCCTCCAGAGCTTCCGGTTTCAGCCGCGCGTGACGAGATCGTTGACGCGCTGAACCGTCACCAGGTGATCGTGGTTGCCGGTGAAACAGGCTCGGGTAAGACGACCCAGCTCCCTAAGATGCTGGCCGAAGTCTTGGGTGTTGCGGACGCCGCGCCTGGTGAGCGCGGCATGATCGCGCACACTCAGCCGCGTCGTATCGCTGCGCGTTCGGTGGCTGAACGTTTGGCTGAAGAGCTGGGTACCACCATCGGCGATGACGTGGGTTATCAGGTCCGCTTCACGGATGAGTCCTCGAAGAAGACCCGCATCAAGCTCATGACGGACGGCATTCTGCTCGCGGAAATCGCGGGCGATCCGCAGCTGTCCCGCTACTCCGGCATCATCATTGACGAGGCGCATGAGCGCTCCCTCAACATCGATGTGCTCTTGGGGCACGTCGCGCGGCTTCTCCCCCAGCGGCCAGACCTGAAGGTTGTCATTACGTCGGCGACGATCGATCCGGAGTCTTTCGCGCGCCACTTCGCGACCAAGAACGCCGAGGGCGCGCTCGCGCCTGCCCCGATCATCGAGGTTTCGGGCCGCACGTACCCGGTGGAGATCCGCTACCGCCCCGTGAGTGAGGACCCGAACGATGGGGCGGATGAGCTGGATCCAGCGTCGATTCCCGCTGATGTCGATATGACCTCGGCGGTGGTCGATGCGGTCAAAGAGTTGGCCTCGGAAGGTCCCGGAGATATTTTGGTGTTCTTCTCCGGCGAGCGCGAGATCCGGGACGCGCAGCAAGCGCTCAACGGGGTCATTGGTTCGACGCCGCGGTTGCGTAACAGCGAGGTCTTGCCGCTGTTTGGCAGGTTGTCGATGGCGGAGCAGCATCGTATTTTCGCGCCGGGGTCGAAGCGGCGGATCGTGTTGGCAACCAACGTCGCCGAGACGTCGCTGACGGTTCCGGGGATCCGGTACGTGGTGGATACGGGGCTTGCTCGTATTTCGCGGTATTCGACCCGGACTAAGGTTCAGCGGTTGCCGATCGAACGGATTTCACAGGCTTCCGCCCGGCAGCGTTCGGGCCGTTCTGGCCGTGTCGCTGACGGTATTGCTATCCGTTTGTATTCGGAAGAGGACTTCGAGTCGCGCCCGGAGTTCACTGATCCGGAGATTCTACGCACCAACCTCGCGTCCGTGATTCTGCAGATGGCCGCGATGAAGGTCATCCAGACCCCGGACGATATCGCTGACTTCCCGTTCGTCCAAGCACCGCCGGCGCGTGCTGTACGCGACGGTGTGACGCTACTGCGTGAGCTTGGGGCGCTAACCGAGCCAGCTCAGCACAACACAGGCCAGCAGCAACAGCGTAAGCAACGTGGCCAGCAGAACCAGCGTGGCCGCCGCGGACGCCGTGGACGCGGGAGCCAACAACCACGCGGACCGTTGACCCGCATCGGGCGGGATCTTGCACGACTGCCGGTGGATGTGCGTTTGGGACGCATGATCCTCGAAGCCGCGAAGCATTCGGCGGCGACCGAGGTTTTGGTGATCGCGGCGGCGCTGTCGATTCAAGACCCGCGGGAGCGCCCATCGGAGGAATCCGGAAACCGAGCCAAGGCCGCGGAGCTGCATTCACGCTTTGCTGATAAGAAATCCGACTTCACGGGTCTGCTGACCCTGTGGCGTTACGTGCAGGAACAGCAACGGGAGCTCTCGTCTTCGGCCTTCCGGCGTTTGTGCCGCTCGGAGTTCATCAACTATCTGCGTGTGCGCGAATGGCAGGACCTGTTCGAGCAGTTGCGCAAGCTCGTCAAGCCGCTACGCATCGCGGTACCGAACCGTGACGTCGATCCGGTCGGCAAGCACGACGCGATCCACATGGCGCTGCTGAGCGGCCTGCTTTCGCACATCGGTTCGTGGGACGAACGCAAGCGTGAGTATGCGGGCGCGCGAGGCACACGCTTCTCGATCTTCCCGGGCTCGGCGCTGGCTCAGCGCAAGCCTGAGTTCGCGATGGCCGCCGAGCTCGTGGAGACGTCGCGGCTGTGGGCGCGCACGGTCGCTGAGTTCAATCCGGACTGGGTTGAAAAGGTCGCCCCGCACCTGATCAAGGTTTCGCATTCGGAGCCGCACTGGTCGCGCAAGCAGGGGGCGGCGTTGATCTATGAGAAGGTCACGCTGTTCGGTGTCACGGTGGTTCCGCGGCGCCGCGCCCAGTTGTCGCGCCTGGACCGGGCGCTGGCCCGCGAGCTGTTCATCCGTCACGCGCTGGTTGAAGGCGATTGGGACACGCACCACGCGTTCTTCCGCCGCAATCTCAAGCGTTTGCGTGAGGTTGAGGAGATACAGACACGCATGCGCCGGCACGACCTGCTCGCCGACGACCACGCCCTCTTCGATTTCTATGATCAGCGCATCCCCGAGCACGTGACCGATCAGCGTGCTTTGGACCGCTGGTGGAAGGGCGCCCGCGGCGAGAACCCCCACCTGCTGGACTTCGACCCGGAGAAGCTCCTTCAGGCCGACGGCGAAGAGCTCGATCACGACGCCTACCCACAGCAGTGGCGCGTGGACGATGACCTCTCGCTTGAGCTGCGTTACGCGTTCGACCCCACGGGTGCCGGCCGCGACGGCGTGTACGTTCGCGTTCCGATCGTGTTCCTCAACCAGCTCAGCCCCGAGCCGTTCCAGTGGCATGTTCCGGGGTTCCGCGTCGAGTTGATCACTGCGTTGATCCGTTCGTTGCCTAAGCAGGTGCGCAAGGCTTTCGTCCCAGCGCCCGATGTGGCCCAGGCCGCCGCTGATGCGCTGGCTGAAGACTTTGATCCGGCAACCGATGCGTTGCTTCCGAGCCTCGAGCTTGCGTTGCGTAGGCTACGCGGCGAGGTGATCCCGCCTCGGTCTTGGGATCTGGAACGCGTTCCTGACTACCTCAAACCGACGTTCCAGGTGATTGGTGCGCGCGGCAAGATCCTCGGTGATTCGAAGGACCTGCGCGCCTTGCAGGCGCAGCTTGCGAGCCAAAACCGTGCGGCGATCGCGTCCGAGCTCGGGGTATCCGCCGAGCAGCTTGGCGAAGCCAAGCGGCGCGCGGGCGGCGGCAAGCAGGCGGCCACGAACTCCGGGAAGCCGGGCGGAACATCAGCACCTAAGCCAGCACCTATGCCGGGCCCTAAAGCGAATGCGGCTACCGCATCGGGCGCTGATACAGCATCCAGCGTGTGGGAGCAGCGCGGGCTCACCGAGTGGCCGGCCGATCTCCCGGAGCAACGCTTCCCGCACGAGGTTTCAGCAACCGTGCGTGGCCGTGACATTACCGGCTACCCGGGGCTGACCGACCTCAAAAACACGGCGGGCATCACGATCTACCGGTCGGTTGCGGAACGCACCGTGGGCCACCGCCGCGGAACCATCCGCTTGCTTGCGCTCACGGTCCCGTCCCCTCAGCGCTACGTCATGGATCACCTGACCAGCCGCGAGAAGATCGCGTTCGCGCGCACACCGCACGGGAACGTGGACACGTTCGTCAAAGACGCGGTCTATGCCGCGATCGACCAGCTGACCCCGCCTCAAACGCCGCTGGATGAGGCGGGGTTCAAGGCCTTGTTCAATCACGTCCGCGGCGAGCTCATCGAAACCACGTTGGGACTCATCAAGAGCCTCGAGAAGACGCTTGCAAGCTCGAATCGGATCCAGGCGCGGCTCGATGCGATCACCTCGAACGCGCTCGCCGATACGGTCTCCGACATCCGTTCCCAGCTGCGCGGCCTGTTATATCCGGGCTTCGTGGCCGCGGCAGGCGGGCACAACGTCATGCACTTGCCGCGCTACATGGAAGCGATCGAGAAGCGTCTCGACAAGGTTGAAGCCGGAGCGCTGACCCGCGACCTCGAAAACACTGACATCATCCAAGATCTCGAAGACGCCTACGACGACGCTCTCGACGCCGTCCCGCAAGGCGCCGCGCCTTCCGAGAAGCTCCTGGACATCAAGTGGTTGCTCGAAGAACAGCGGGTGTCATTGTTCGCCCAAGAATTGGGAACAGCGCGGTCCGTATCCCCTAAACGGATCCGAACCGCGCTGCGAGAAGCCCAGCACTAGCCGCGGCATCGCCCCGCGGTACCGCGGCAGTTGCCGCGGGAGTTGCAGCAGAAATGTTCCGCGCTACTGAGGCAGGTTGGCTTCGTGGCCGGCGTCCTTGAGCGCATCGAGGATCTTGCGTTGCGCTTCATCGAAAACCTCAGCCGCAACGTCGTTCTGGACGTTATCGAGGTTGTAGTCCTCAAGCGAGTTGGTTGGCCACACGTGAACGTGCAGGTGGTCGACTTCGAAACCAGCGATCATAAGGCCCGCGCGCTCGGCGCCGAAGGCCTTCAGCTGTGCCTGGCCGATCGTCTGCGCCACCGTGGAAAGGTGCGCGACCAGCTCGGCCGATGTGTCCGTCCACTTATCGACTTCCTCACGCGGAACCACGAGCGTGTGGCCCTGCGTGATCGGGCCGATCGACAAGAACGCTACACATTTCTCATCCGACCACACGAAGCGGCCAGGAAGCTCACCGTTGATAATTCGGGTAAACAGCGTTGCCACGGAACATCCTCTCCACAAGCCCGCGCTCGCGGGCCATCTAGCTCATGGTTGGTTATGCGTTCAGATGCGAATCCAAACTACCGATATCCAATACACCACGGTAGTGGAGTTCGCCCGCGACCATCCGGTCCCATGCCTCATTCATGTCAGCGGCGGTCACAATCTCGATGTCAGGAACAACACCGTGGTCAGCACAGAACTCGAGCATGCGCTGAGTCTGTTCGATCCCACCGATCTTGGTTCCAACCAACCGCAGGCCCCGGTTCACAAGCGAGCGCGGATCAACCAGCGGCATCTCTGAACCATCCGCATCCGCCGGCAGACCCGCAAGCACCACAGTGCCTCGTGGAGCCAACAGATCCAGCAGAGCATTCACATCGTGAGCGGCGGAAATCGCGTCCACCAGCACGGTGAAGCGGCCACGAGCCGCTGCCATCGAGCCTTCATCCGTGGTGAGCACGACGTCGTGGGCACCTAGCCGGCGGGCATCCTCGGCTTTCGCCTGGGTCCGGGTCAGCGCGGTAACCTCGGCGCCCATCGCGGCGGCAAGCTTGACCGCCATATGGCCCAAGCCGCCGATGCCGGCTACCGCCACCTTGTCCCCTGGCCCAACACGTAGGTCCTCGAGCGGCGCGTACATCGTGATGCCGGCGCACAGCAACGGCGCGGCGTGCGCGGGGCCAATCTTCTCCGGGATGCGCAATACGAAATCCTCAGGCACCACGATGCTCGTCGCATACCCGCCTTGGGTGCGTTCCGAATGCGGTTCATCCCACGTCCCGTAGGTTCCCACGGCGTTGTGGATGCAGAACTGCTCGTCCTGGCGTTTGCACGGTTCGCACACGCGGCACGAGCCCACCATGCAGCCGACGCCCACACGCTCGCCGACCTGCCAGCTTTGCACCTCGGAGCCAACCGCGCACACGCGCCCCACCATTTCGTGGCCGGTCACGAGCGGAACCGCGCGGGATCCCCATTCGCCGCGAGCGGTGTGCACATCCGAATGGCACAAGCCGCAGTATTCAAGGTCGATCACGATATCCCTCGGCCCGGCAGCACGGCGCGGGATCGCGAGCTCTTCCAGCGGCGCACCTAGCTCCCGCACGCCCACGGCGAGCGCTTCGTGAGCCTTACCCTGAAACGCCGCGAGACGCTGGGCTTCCCACTCTTCTGCGGTGAAGAGGTCCTCGCCTTCGTGGGGGAAACGCGCTGGCAGAACCTTGTCTTTACGCCCGACGCGCGGGTCAGGTTGACTGTGGGCCTCCCGTGCCGCTGAGGTTGCGCCGTCTGTTTTCTTCTCCGTGCTGGAGGTTTTAGCTTCCTGGGCGGCTTCTTCGGCGCGGCGGCGCGCTTCAGCGAGAACGGTGACGGAAGGAATCTTCGCAGGTGTCATGTCTCTACTTTACGCACGCCCGTCGCACCCGCACACTAAACTGGTGGGACCTGTGATGACTATCCGTGCCGTAACCTTGGCTCGGTTGTGAGTTGAGGAGAACGTATGTCGAATAAACCGGCAACACCTGTGCGCCGCAACACTCGTCAGCGTGCACTTCTTGAAGAAGAGCTCAACCGCCACGACGACTTCCGCACAGCACAAGAAATCCATCAGTGCATGCTGAGCCACGGAGACACGGTTTCGCTCGCAACCATCTACAGGTCGCTCACTCAGATGCATGAGGACGGGGTCGTTGACCAGGTCCGTACTGAAAGCGGAGAGATGGCTTTCCGCCGTTGCGCCGACGAAGGGCATCACCACCACCTCGTGTGCCGCCAGTGCGGCGCTGCCGAAGAGATCGACGCCCCCGAGTTCGAAGAATGGGCCGACGAACTCGCGGCCGCTTACGGCTTCACGGGTATCGACCACAGCCTCGAGATCAACGGCTACTGCCCGGACTGTTCCCGCAACCGGTAGCAGTTGAGCGTTACTGTTTCCACGCCATCGTGCGTGACCCAACGGCCCGCGCGATCAGCCAGATCACAAACGAGATGGTCGTGATGTAAGGGCTCACCGGGAGCGATCCGGCAAGCGAGAGCAGAAGCCCGCCCACAAGCGATACTTCAGCGAAAATAATTGAGAGCAACACAACCTTGCCGGGGCTCGCTGTCAACCGCATCGCCGCCGCCGCTGGCGTAATCAGCAACGCCAAAACCAATAGCGCACCCACGATGTGGATCGACAACGCAACCGCGATACCCAGCACGATCATGAACGCGGTAGATAATCCAGCCACCGGAACGCCGCGAGCGCTAGCGACCCACGGGTCGGTCGAAGCGAACATGAGCGGCCGCCACATGAACGCCAGTAGCGCGAGAACAAGTACGGTGCCGATCGCGATCGAGCTCAAGCGGGAGTCATCCACCGCGACGATCTGGCCGGTCAGCAGACCAAACTTATTGGCGCTACGGCCCTGATACAAGGACAACGCCAGGATGCCCAAGCCGAGCCCGAAAGGCATCATGACACCCGTGATTGCGTTGCGTTCACGCGCACCGGATCCTAGAAGTCCCATGATGAGGGCCGCGAGGATCGAACCGACCATCGAGCCAGTCACAACGTCATGGCCAAGCAACAGCGCGATCGAGGCGCCTGCGAAGCTCAGCTCGGCGATGCCGTGGACCGCAAAACCCATGTCGCGGGTCATGACCATGACACCGACGACGCCTCCCATGACCGCGAGCAGCGCGCCCGCGATGATGCTCGGCCACACGAGCGCAAGCAGCTCGCCATAATCCTCAAACGAGAAGATCCGCTCCCACAGTTCAGGCCCCACGGCGCACCTCCTCGCCATAGTCACCATGGTCATGGTCGTGATCGTGGTGGGCGTGATCCTCACTGCCCAGAATCGCGACCCGCCCGCCGAGGCGAACAACGTCAATCCGACGCCCGAACAGCTCCGAGAGCGTGTGGGTGTTGATGACGTCTTCAGGAGCGCCGATGCGGTGCTGGCCCTCAACCAAGTAGAGGACCCTGTCCACAAACGGCAAGATCGGGTTGATCTCGTGGGTCACGAAAATGATCGCCGAATCCTCAACCCGAGCCTGCTCAGCGATGAGCTTGGTGACTTCCTGCTGACGAGCAACGTCCAAAGACAGCAACGGCTCGTCGCACAACAACAACGCCGGGTTGCTCGCTAATGCTTGCGCGGCACGCAACCTCTGCTGCTCGCCACCTGAAAGCTGCCACACCGGCCGCATCGCATACGACGTGGCGTCGACCCGCTCAATGAGCTCGTCCACACGTTTCTTCAAGCGGCGGCGACGCGGATCGAAAAGCCGCGGCCCCCATCGTTCGCCATCTAATCCCTGCGCAACCATGTCCCATCCCCGAAGAGGGGTCCCCTCGGGGATGGGACGTTGCTGAGGGATCACCGAAACATCGTGTTCCTTAGTGCTCACACCATGCCCGGCGATCCGCACCTCACCACTCGTGAGCTTCTGCATACCCAGCAGAACCTTCAACAACGTGGTCTTCCCGGCACCATTCGGGCCCAGGACGGCGACGAACTCGCCTGGTTCGATCGTGAGGTTCAGGCGATCGAAGATAACGCGGTCCCCAAAACGCAGATGAGCGTCAATCAGCTCAACCGCGGGGGCTTTAGCGTGTTCAGACATGGGTGAGGTGTACTCCATAAATTGACCAGGTCTACTTCGCGTCTACAGCCTTAGCGATAGCAGCGACGTTGTCCTTCATCCATTTAACGAACGTTTTGCCTTCCGGAATCGTCTCAGTGACATCAACCGTCGGGACGCCCGCCTTCTGAGCCGATTCGTACAGCTTCTTAGTCTGCGGGTCAGCAGTCTGCGAGTTGAAAGCGAACAGCTGAACTTTACCCTGCTTGAGTGAATCCTCAGCACGCTTGATGACGAGCGCAGGGATCTCCTGGCCAGCCTCGACCGCCGAGGAAAGGCCTTCCGGCGTGCCGTCCTCCATGCCGAGCTCGTTGAGCAATGCTTCCGGAACCGGCTCCGTCATCATGAACGACTTGCCCTTGAGCTTCTTCTCAGCGGCTTTGAAGTCCTCGGAGTCAGTCACGTCCGAGATCTCCTCGGCGAGCTTGGAAGCGTTCTCTTCGTAGGTCTTAGCGTTGTCCGGGTCGGCCTTTGCAAGCGCCTCGCCGACTTCACCTACAAACTCCTCCATGTGGTCCAAGTCGTACCACACGTGCTCGTTTTCGCCATGCGCGTGGCTGTGACCTTCGTGGCCGTGGCCGTGATCGTGGCCCTCTTCACCATGGTCATGGCCATGACCTTCTTCGCCGTGATCGTGCTCGTGATCGTGGCCCTCTTCACCATGATCATGGCCGTGATCGTGGCTGTGGCCTTCGCCCTCGAAGGACTTCACAACGGTCGGAGCCTTGTCACCGAGGTCCTCGATGATTTGTTCGGCGAAGTAGTCGTAACCGCCACCGTTGATGATGACGACGTCGGCCTTGCTGATCGCAAGCTTGTCTTTGGCCGTGGCTTCATACGAGTGTGGGTCCTGAGCCGCGTTGCTAATAATGCTCGAGACCTTGCCGTGTTCCCCAGCAACGCTCGAGGCGATATCGCCGTAAACGTTGGTCGTCGCAACGATGTTCAGCTGCTCAGTCGCGATTCCTTCCTTGCCCTTGCCGTCCTCTGCTGCCGAGCAGCCGGTGACGGCCAAGCCAAAGCTGAGTGCAGTGGCCAAGCCGAGCAAGCCTTTGACCTTAGCAGCCCGAGGGCGCGAGGTGGTTGCAAATGCCATCTTTGGAACCTTCCATGTTTACGCGATGGACACCACGAGGCCCCACATCGCTATTGCAAACTATTCTCAGTAACAATAACGTATGGGGCTCACGCATCATCACACAGACGGAAGTGAGATCCCTTACTCGGTAGACACGTTGAGTCGGCGTTGCCCCTGCTGCTGGGTCGCGTCACGGATCTCACCCACAAGGGTCTCCAGGACATCCTCGAAGAAGAGAATCCCGATCGTCTCCCCTGCGCCATCCAAAACGCGTGCCACGTGAGAACCGGTCCGTTGCATCACAGCAAGAGCCTTCTCAACATCAACATCCGCGCCAAGGTTAACCAGCGATCGAACACGGGTGATAGGCATCGGGCGATGCGAGTCCTCGAGCGGAACCCCCATGACGTCCTTCAGGTGGAGATACCCCATCAAGTCGCCATCCTCGTCGACCATCACAAACCGCGAAAAGCCAGTGCGCCCAACTGCACGCTCAAACTCCTCAGGAGTGATGTCGACATCCAGCGTCACAACATCGTCGATCGGAACAGCGATATCGCGCACCACCTGATCCGAAAACTCGAACGCAGACGAAAGCAGCCCGGCCTCGTCATCGACCAAACCCGTACGCGTGGATTCCTCGACGATCTGCTGAACTTCATCCACCGTGAAAGACGAGGCAACCTCATCCTTCGGTTCCAGACCCAGCGCCCGGACCGCGTGGTTAGCGATCCAGTTCAACGCGACCACAATCGGACGCATCGCCTTAGAAATGAGCATGAGCGGCGGCGCCAGGAACAACACGGCCTTATCAGCCATCGAAACCGAGAAGTTCTTCGGAACCATCTCACCGACCGTCACATGCAGGAACGTCACCACGATCAACGTTGCGGCGAGCGCGACAATCGAAATGACCGATTCCGGAACGCCAATCGCGTGCAACGGAATCTCAAACAAGTGATGCACCGCAGGCTCAGCGACGATCAAGATCAACAGCGAACACACTGTGATACCGAGCTGACACACCGACAAGACGATCGTGACATGCTCCATCGCCTGGAGCGCCGTCTTCGCACTCTTTTGCCCTGCCTGAGCTTTCGGCTCAATCTGAGCACGACGAGCCGACATCACCGCGAACTCACTCGCAACGAAAAACGCGTTAGCTGCCAAAAGGACAACAAGCCATACAAGACCCCACCAGTCCATTACGCCTGCACCCCCTCAGCCTCAGCGGAGGCATCGGCACCGTCCTGTTCCGGAGCCGGAACAAACTCGAGACGATCAACACGCCGCTTCTCCATACGCGTCACACGCAACATGCCGCCTGTGACCTTCAGCGTGTCACCCACGACAGGCAATCGACCCAGCGCGGACATCACAAAGCCACCCAACGTCTCATACGCGTGACCCTCCGGAACCTTCAACCGAGGAATCTGATCCGTAGCCTCATCCGGACGCAACAAGCCAGGCACGAACCAGCGGCCATCGGCAGTCTGCAATACACCAGGAGACGTGCGGTCATGCTCATCAGCGACCTCACCCACGATCTCCTCGACCAAATCCTCCAAGGTGACCATGCCAGCGGTACCGCCATACTCATCGACCACAACAGCCATCTGCAGCGGTGCTTCACGCAACTCACCGATCAGATCATCCAACTGCACGGTCTCCGGAACCCGGATCACATCCTGCATGATCGTGCCGGCAACCAGCTCATCGCGCTTCTCACGCGGGACCGAAACAGCCTTCTTGACGTGCACGGCACCCAGAACATCATCCGAGTCCTCACCGAACACGAGGAAACGCGAGAAACCAGTGCGACGAGCCTGATCAATCAGAGCAGGCAGCGGAGCCTCATCCTCGATCATCTCGACCTTGATGCGAGGCGTCATGACATCCGCGGCCGTACGCTCCGAAAAGGCCAACGTTCGCGCCAAAAACTTAGCGGTCTTCGCGTCCATGGTCCCCTGCTGCGCCGAACGCGCAAGCAAACTCTGAAGCTCAGCCGGAGTACGCGCCCCCGACAACTCTTCCTTAGCCTCAATGCCGAACAGGCCGAGAACCCAGTTAGAGAAACCATTCAGCCCGATCACGACCGGCTTGAAAACGGCCGTGAAGATCAACTGCGGGCGGGCCAGAGCGCGGCCAATCCGGTACGGATCGGCGATCGCCATATTCTTAGGGATCAGCTCACCCAGAATCATCGACAACAGGGTCGCGACCACCATCGCAACCACCAGGGACACCGCACCCGCGGCCGCCTCTGGAACACCCCATCCAACCAAGACCGGACCCAGCAACGCGCTGAACGCAGGTTCGATGACGTAACCCGTCAACAACGTCGTAATCGTGATGCCCAGCTGAACCGCAGACAACTGCGTAGAAAGCGACTTCAACGCCTTATACAGCGGGCGGGCCTTAGTGTCACCCTCGTCGATGGCCTTTTTAACTGACGTCGAATCCAACGCCACAAGCGAAAACTCAACCGCAACAAAAAACGCAGTCCCCAAAACCAAAAGGAGACCTAATACAAGCATGAGCCACGACATCAGAGGTCGGCTCCGCGGTGAGCGTTAAAGGAGAAATATCCGAAGACCGGACTAGAAGGCTCCGATCGCTGGGCCGCGCGGGCATGAGTAGCGCGCGCGCCCGTGTAACAGTGATGTGTCATAGTGGCACCACTATACAGGAACCACCCCCACCGAGCTCATGGAAGAAGCTCAAAATTCGCTCACAAAATGCGTTCAAGATTTCCATCGCAACGAGTGTCGATCCTCACTGTGCTCCCCCGCGCTGTTCGGTATGATGTTGAGTCGAATAATCATGCTCCTGAACTGTGTGTACGGAACACACGCGCACACAGCCTCGGAAGCACCATCAAACACTCCGAGACAAAACATCGGAAAGAGGCGTATCCCTAGTGTCTGACGTGTCTATCGACCAGCTGAAAGAGGAGTTCGGGGGAAACGAGTGGCTCGTTGACGAGCTCTACCAAAAATTCCTCGCAGACCCATCATCGGTCGATGAGAAATGGCGTTCGCTCTTCGAACAAGTAAAACCTTCGAACGACGAGAAGCCCGCAGCTCCAACTGCTAACAAGCCAGCCGCACCAGCCGCCGCAAAGGAACCAGCCAAGCCGGCTTCCTCTCCAAAGCACGCGGCACCAGCCGCCAAGCAAGAGAAGCCAGCGGCAACCCCAGCGCAGGCATCCCCAGCAGTGCGACCATCGCGTCAGAAAAGCCAGCTGCCAGCGCAGCCAGCCAAGAAGGAAGACGCCCCAAGCGATCCAAGCGCAAGCAAGGTTGAGCGCCTCCGCGGCCCGGCCCGCGCAATCGCTAAGAACATGGACGAGTCCCTGACCGTTCCAACCGCAACCACGGTCCGCGCCGTCCCAGCCAAGCTGCTGATCGACAACCGCATCGTGATCAACAACCACCTGCGTCGGGCACGCGGCGGCAAGGTCTCCTTCACCCACCTCATCGGATACGCGATCTGCCGAGCACTCAAGCTCAACCCGTCGATGAACGTCAGCTACGACGAAGAAGACGGCAAGCCAGTCGCAATCCATAACGCCCAGGTCAACTTCGGTATCGCAATCGACCTGCCACGCCCTGACGGTTCGCGTCTGCTCGTTGTACCGAACATCAAGGGCGCCGAGAACATGACGTTCTCGACCTTCTGGGAAACCTACGAAGACATCGTCAAGCGCGGCCGCGAAGGCAAGCTCACCGCGGAAGACTACGCCGGAACCACGGTCTCCCTGACCAACCCGGGCGGCCTCGGAACCGTCCATTCCGTGCCACGCCTCTCCAAGGGCCAGGCAACCATCATCGGTGTCGGCGCGCTCGACTACCCAGCCGAATACCGCGGCACCAGCGAAAAGGTCAAGGCCCGCAACGCCGTCGGCAAGATCATCACCCTGACCTCGACGTACGACCACCGCGTCATCCAGGGTGCAGCATCCGGCGAATTCCTGCGCGAAATCGAAAACCAGTTGCTCTCAGACGAGTTCTGGGACGACGTATTCGAGCAGCTGCGCATCCCATACGTGCCGGTCCGCTGGGCCGTCGACAACCAGGTTGATGCCGACTTCCAGATCAACAAGGTTGCTCGCATCCAGCAGCTCATCGAGTCCTACCGCTCGTCTGGCCACCTCATCGCGGACACCAACCCGCTGACCTACCAGATGCGCTTCCACCCAGACCTTGACGTCCAGACCTACGGCCTGACGCTGTGGGATCTTGACCGCGAATGGGTCACCGGCGGGCTCGGCGGCCACGACCGTCTCCCGTTGCGCGACATCCTGGGTATCCTGCGTGACGCTTACTGCCGCACCACCGGCATCGAGTACATGCACATCCAGAACCCAGAAGAGCGCGAATGGTTCCAGTCCAAGCTTGAGCGCCCATACGAGAAGCCGACCCGCGACGAACAGGTTCGCATCCTCGGTAAGCTCAACCAGGCTGAAGCGTTCGAAACCTTCCTGCAGACCAAGTACATCGGTCAGAAGCGCTTCTCGCTCGAGGGTGGCGAATCCCTGATCCCACTGCTTGACGCGATCATCTCCGACGCCGCAGATGCAGGCCTCGACGAAGCCGCCATCGGTATGGCTCACCGCGGCCGCCTCAACGTGCTCACCAACATCGCAGGCAAGACCTACGGACAGGTTTTCCGCGAGTTCGAAGGCACCGTTGACGCATCGACCGTCCAGGGTTCCGGTGACGTGAAGTACCACCTCGGCACCGAAGGCTCGTTCACTTCCGAGTCCGGCAACACGACCAAGATCTACTTGGCCGCTAACCCGTCCCACCTCGAAGCTGTAGACCCAGTCCTCGAAGGCATCGTCCGCGCTAAGCAGGACATCATCGACCGCGGCCCAGACGGCTTCACGGTCCTGCCGATCCTCGTCCACGGTGACGCCGCAATGATCGGTCAGGGTGTTGTTGCTGAAACCCTCAACCTCTCGCAGCTGCGCGGCTACCGCACCGGCGGTACCATCCACGTGGTTGTCAACAACCAGGTTGGTTTCACGACCCCACCAAGCTCCTCGCGTAGCTCGGTCTACCCGACCGACTTCGCCAAGGCTATCCAGGCTCCGATCTTCCACGTCAACGGCGACGACCCAGAGGCAGTTGTGCACGTTGGTCGCCTAGCGTTCGAATACCGTGAGAAGTTCAACCGCGACGTCGTGATCGATCTGGTCTGCTACCGCCGCCGTGGTCACAACGAGGGCGATGACCCATCGATGACCCAGCCGCTCATGTACAACCTGATCGACGGTAAGCGTTCGACCCGCAAGCTCTACACCGAAGCGCTCGTGGGCCGTGGCGACCTCACTCAGGAAGAAGCAGACGGCGCACTCAAGGAATACCAGTCGCTGCTCGAGGCCGCGTTCTCTGAGACCCACAAGGCTCAGACGACCCCGATGCCTGCAGTCGGCGCGAACGGTGCGCTTGGCATGCCAAAGGCTCAGGCTGAGGACGCCGACGTATCCGATCCACGTGCAGACAACACCGCGATCACCCCTGAGTTCATCAAGGCCGTCGGTGACGCTCACACGGAAATCCCTGAGGGCTTCCACGTTCACCCGAAGCTCAAGACCCTGCTCGAACGCCGTGCAGATATGTCCGTCAACGGCGGCATCGACTGGGGCTTCGCGGAACTCACCGCGTTCGCTTCGCTGACCTCTGAGGGCATTCCTGTTCGCATCACCGGCCAGGACTCCCGCCGCGGTACGTTCGTTCAGCGCCACGCGGTCTTCCACGACCGCACCAACGACGACGAATGGACCCCACTGCACCAGGTCAAGGAGAACGCTGCGAAGTTCATGATCCACGACTCCTCGCTTTCGGAGTACGCGGTTCTGGGCTTCGAGTACGGCTACTCGGTTGAGCGCACTGATGCTTTGGTCCTGTGGGAAGCCCAGTTCGGTGACTTCGTCAACGGCGCGCAGACCATCATCGACGAGTTCGTCTCCTCCGGTGAACAGAAGTGGGGCCAGCGCTCCTCCGTCGTGATGCTTCTGCCTCACGGCTACGAAGGCCAGGGACCAGACCACTCCTCGGCACGCATCGAACGCTTCCTGCAGCTGTGCGCGGAAGACAACATGCGAGTAATCAACCCGACCACGGGTGCGAACTACTTCCACGCACTGCGTCGCCAGGCCTACCTGCGCCCACGCAAGCCGATGGTTGTGTTCACGCCTAAGCAGCTGCTCCGCTTGAAGGCGGCAGCTCAGCCAATCGAGGCATTCACCCAGCAGACGTTCCAGCCGGTCATCCCGGACAACGATGTTGACGCATCGAAGGTCAAGCGTGTCATGCTGGTCTCGGGTCGTCTGTACTACGATCTGCTTGCACGCCGTAAGAAGGACAAGGACGAGACCACCGCGATCGTCCGCGTTGAGCAGCTGTACCCGCTGCCTCAGGAACAGATCGCAGCTGAGCTCGCTAAGTACCCGAACGCTGATATCCGTTGGGTTCAGGACGAGCCAGAGAACCAGGGCCCATGGCCGTTCATGGCAATCAACCTTGTGCCGACTCTGGACCGCGAGGTCACCGTCGTGTCCCGCCCAGCTGCGGCGGCACCATCGACTGGTTCCTCCAAGGTTCACGCCCAGGAGAACGCGGACCTGTTGGACCGCGCGTTCAACTAAACGGCCGCGTTCAACTAAACCGCGTGTGGTGCTTCACGCGCCACCAGGCTGGTAGGCCCGCCACATCCTTTCGAGGATGTGGCGGGCCTACCGCTTTAAACCACTACTGGCCGTTTTCTTGTGTGGAATAACCGCGCCGCTACGCGTTTGCGGGTGTATACGCCGGTAGAGTGAACACGGCGCACTATATTGTTGCGTTCCGTGATGTTGTGCTCCGTGAGGTAGGCGGAACATATCCCCCGTCGAAAGGATATTGGCGTGGATTCGCGAGCCATCCGTTTGGTCGCTATTGGCGACGAGTTGTTGGCCGGCCATGGCGACCCCCGTGCACTGGGCTGGTTCGGTCGTGTGCTGGCTGGGACTTCGAGCGATTCAGCGCAGATCACCTCGTTTGCTTTGCCTGCCCCGGCAGAGACCACTGAGG